>CAYGXD010000025.1:0-11922 GCA_964353705.1 uncultured Eubacteriales bacterium
AAGAATCCGCTTCGCGGATATGACAGTCTTGGAGATGCAATCTGATGTCTGTATCTATCATCTGTCCTAAATCAAGGACAATCAGAGGGCGTTTTTGCCTGTTTTCCAGGCGGGAAGGGTTGGCACAGGGATTGCAATACTCCAGGGTGTAAGGAGAACGGAGATGAAAAAGACAATCCTGCTGGTTGCGGTCCTGGCTGTCTCGTTTCTCCCCGCCTTCGCCCAGGACGAGGATTATTACAGCGGGAGCTTTGTCCGGCTGACCTACGTCAAGGGGGATGTCATCGTCCAGCGGGCCGGCGACCTCGGGTCCGAAGCGGGAGTGGCCAATTTGGCTATTGTTGAAGGTGATCAACTCGAATCCAAGAACGGGCGGGCGGAGGTCAGTTTTGGCCGGAAAAATTATCTCCGTGTCGATAACGGCACATTGGTGGAATTTTCCAACCTGCCCCGGAGCGGCGATGACCGGGTCCGGCTCCATCTCCTGAGCGGCAATATCTACCTGCGCGTCGGCTTCCTCGAAGAAGAAAAGGCCTTTGAAGTTCATACCCCGGGGGCATCGTTCTACGTCCTGGAAGAGGGGCTCTACCGGTTCGACGCCCGAGGCAACGGCGAGACCGAGCTCTCCGTCCTCGAAGGCTCGATGGAGGCGGCGGGCGAGGGCGGTTCCCAGCTCATCGGCAGCCGGGAGAGGCTCCTGGCCGCCAACGGCCAGCTCGGCTCTCAATCAAGCCTCGCCTACGGAAGTGACGATTTTGATAACTGGAACGAAGACCGGGATGGCGTCCAGAGCCGCTATGTCTCCAAGCGGTATCTGCCAGCCGAGCTTGATGATTATGAAAACGAGCTGGCAGACAACGGCTATTGGGCCTATGAGCGGCCCTATGGCAATGTCTGGGTGCCTTACGTTCATTCCTATGCGGATTGGAGGCCGTACTACTACGGTTACTGGGATTGGTATCCTCTCTGCGGTTGGACCTGGATCCCCTCTGAACCGTGGGGTTGGTCCGTTTACCATTACGGCCGCTGGGGTTGGAGGCTCGGCCTGGGCTGGTACTGGATTCCTCATCAAGCCTGGGGTCCGGCCTGGGTAAATTGGTACTGGGGCTATGACTACTGCGGCTGGAGTCCGCTCAGCTGGTATAACTACCCCTGCGTTCTCGTCGACAATTACTTTTACGATCGCTACCACGGAGGTCATTATCCTTCTGGATCGCACGCGATGACGGTCATCCACAAGAACCAGCTCCAGAACCGGCAGATCTCCAGGGTCGCCCTGAGCCGAACCGAAGCCGGGCGTCTCGGTAATGTCACGATGCAGGCCAAGCAGCCTGATATCAAGCCGGTCCTCCGGGGTTCCGAACTCCAGAAGGGCATCTCTACCAGGTCGATGTCCATACAGCCGACGATCCGGCCCTCCAGTTTTGGCAGAAGTGGGGGCGTTCCGGCTGCCCCATCGTCCTCCCGGCTCACGAGCTCCTCCCTCGATAAAGGGAAAGTGGTGTCCGGCGAGCGGCTTCCGAACCAGGGCGTCCGCATCTCTTCGGAAGGGTTGAGCCAAAGCCGAGGCGTTCAGGCCAATCCTTCCTCGCGCCCGGCCGATAAGAAAGCGGGAAATTCGCTTCCGCCCCGTCCGGGGGCGATCGGCTCGGTTCCGATCTCTCCACGCCAGCTCCGTTCCTATGAATCCCGATTGGAAGGCGGAAAATCCTCTTCGGCCCCGACCATCCGCCCATATTCTTCTTCCGGGATCACTTCCACCGACCGCTCCCGGTCCGTCGAACGGCCTTCTTCTTCCCCCAGGATATATTCGCCCAGTTCGACTATCACCCGGTATGGAACGTCCGGGGGGCTGAGCTCTTCCCGGAGCCCGGAGGGGCGGACCTCGAGTTTTGGAGAAAGCCGATCCATTTCGCGCTACCCGTCCTCGCAATCAATTCCTTATTCCAGCCCTTCTCCGTATGGCAGCCGGGATTCCCGGCCCTATTCCTCTTCTTCCCGTTTAAGCAGCTACTTTGGCTCGAACTCCTATTCCAGCTCCTCTTCGCGGTCCGTCTTTTCAGCTCCCCGATCGTCCAATCCCTCGCGGAGCTACGGCTCCTCCTCTCCTTCGATCTCGCGTTCCTCCCCGAGTTCGAGGTCCTCTTCCTCGCATTCTTCCTTTTCCTCCTCCTCACGGTCCTCTTCTTCTTCGTCGCACGGCCCTTCCGGCGGCAGCATCAGGAGGAAAAACTAACCACCTTCCTCCGGGTGAATTTTCGTTTGGGGAGGAAGAGGCGACCTCTCAGTTTCAGCGCATCCGGTACGCCTTCGGGGCTTTAGTTTGAAGCCATTAACGCCCTCAGGATTTTTTCAAAAAGCATTAAATCCCCCTACCCCCTTTGGGCAGTCATAGGGGGCTCGAAAAACGTCGGCCTCTTTCGAGCAGGTCGGAGCGGCCTGAAAATGGTAGGCGTTTCGAGCAAGGCCGGGCCGACGACATTCCCGAATGGAATTGACTTTACTTTTGCTTTTCTCAGTGGTATAAAATACTGGCCTGATTATAGTCTGGAGGTATGACCGATGACTGTTCATAAAATCTTGCGGATGACCCTATTGAGCCTGATCTTCACCATGGTCGCGATCGGCACAGTCATAGCTCAGGAAGGCACCCAAGGCGGGGCCCAGGAGCAGACGGCCACTGCCGCACCGGCGACAGAATTCGAGGGAACCGCGACGCTGGGACTTGGCAAGTATTTTTACCTTCCGGCTGCCAAGGGCTATGATATTTATATCCAGGGCACGGTCCAGGGTCAGGACGCCACGTTCCTGAACGGCAAAGAAGTGAGAGTCAAGGGCTCCATGTTCAAGGAGGAGCCCTCGGTCTTTATCGCCGACAGCATCGAGGTCAAGGATGCCGCCGGGCAATACCAGACCGTCTTCACTCGGGCGGAAGAAGCCAAGCTCGAGAACCATCTCCACACGCAAGAACGGGGTGAGTTTGTCGCCCTGGCCATCACCAAAGCCGACAAGAGCGAGGACTGGGAAGGCAAGGGCAAGGCCAAGGTCCACGGCAAACTGGTTGGCAGCACGATCGTCTTGGCCGATGATAAAGGAAAAGAAATCGGCAAGATCATGGCAGACAGCATCACCGAGTTCGCTAGCTACTACATCCAAAAACTGAAGCTCTTCGACGAGTTCTGGTTTTACCTAAACATCAAGGACACGGTCGACGCCAAGGTCCGCCGCAAGACGCGCGAGCTCTTTCACGCGGACGTGATCTTCGCCGGCCTCTATTGACGGGACCTCATCTCGTCCTGACGACGGTCTGGTTCATCAGCGGGGCTGTCGGAGGGAAGGTGATCTCTTCGTTATTGACTATTACTTTCACGTAATATTCCAGATCTTTGGCCGTTTCCGGGCAAGATGCCTTGTAGACGCCGCGGGCCACAGGCTGAAGCGCAACCCCTGTATACTCGCCTTTTCCTAACTCCCGCCAATAGAGCATCGCCTCGACCGGCCGAACTTTGGCCAGTACGATCACCTTAAGCCTGAGAGTTTCGCCGGGGCCGAGCAGAGTCCTGACAGTTGGGACAATCACCCTGGGAGGACCGTCATAATTGTTGGGGAGCCGCGCCTGAAGGGGAATCTCCCGGCCAAGGATCTTCTCGAGCTCCTCGCCCGGCCGGTGCATTAAGGCGGGCAGGAGATGCTGTTCCCAGTTGGCCACCGTCCCAAGCTCTCCCGGACTGCTGACCGTCGCCAGCAGGAAGCCGTAAAGGTCCTTGAGGCGGCCGGCCATCTTTTCCCAGATCGGCAGGAGCTTCTCGCCCGCCGCTGCCATCCGGGCCTTCTCGTCGGGCAGCCTCCGGATTGCCTCCAAAGCGGCGTTGTACTCGGCCCACAGGCACTCGAGGTGAGCCATCTCCCGCATATAGGAGAAAGTGGCCAGCCAGTAGGCGAACCGGGCGGTATTTCCCCGGCCCACTACCCGAGCTTGGAGCGCGGCCAGCTCTTCCACAAATCCATATTCTTTCCGGACTTCATCCCAGGGACGGGGGTCGGGCTTGATCCCGCCCGGGCCCGTCCAGATATTCGGCTGGGGAAGATGTCCATCGATCCCGGCCAGGACGGCCGCTGCGGCTGGGGCCGTTTCGGGTCCGAATTCGCAGCCGGCCCAGTCCTCGTAGAAGTCGAGAGTGGGCGCGTTGCGCGGAGTCTCCGGCCAGTCCGCTTCATAATCCCCAGTCTCCCCGCCTCCACAATTGATCTTCTTGGAAAAACCCTTTCCCGTGACAACAAGACCCGCGATCGAGGGATAGTGGATGCGGTCGGTGAAGTCGACCTCCAGCCGGCCGTCATCCACCACGACATCCCTGAACCGGATGTCCAGGGCGCGGTGGAGCCCGACCCGGCTGAAAATATCCACTTTTTCGGCCACTTTTTTCCCCTGGAGAGAGATATCGAACACCCGGCGGCCCTTTTCTTTGATTTCTCCCTCACAGAATTTCAGGATGACCTCGTAGGTCCCATTGGGCACCGCCAGCCGGTAGCCGAAGACCCGGTCCCGGATGTCCTTGTAGACGGCCTCTTCGGTCGTCCCGGCTATCGCGTTCCCGGAGCACGTTACATAAACGCCGTTGACGGGGCCCTCCTCCTGGAAAGGAGAGAGGGACTTCCCCCAGGGGTCCTGGACCCAGGCGGCGGCGGCCAGGGCGGCGATATTGGGAGAAAGGGCGCGCGTCCGCCAGTGGATCCCCAGGAGCCCGTCACATCCGTAGGCTAGGGCGTCGACCGCATCTTTGCGCATGCGGCCGGCCCACAGCTGGGGCGACGTCAAAGCAGGATCGTCCTCGAGCCAGGGAATGGCCCATTTAGAGCGGCCTTCGATCCGGGCGAACATAGGGTCTACGGGCGCTTTCCCGACCTCCCGGTTGATGCAGCTCGCGGCAACCGACTTGGGCAGAACCCGGTCGAAGAGCGTGCGGTCGCTGGGAGGACCGAGGACCCAGCCGCAGGTCGCGATGGAGAAAGGCACCTGGGCATCGGCGGAGGCCTCGATGGCCATAAGGGCATCATCTACGACTGCCTTCACTGTCTTTTCATCGGCGTCGCTCCAGGTCCAGTTCTCATCCGTCCAGAGCCAATAATAATCCAAGGGATAGGCGTGCTTGAGGCGAGTGAACAGACCTTTATAGACTTCCCTGACGACGACGGGATCCTGAGGATCGAGCCCTTTCTCCTTCAGTCGCTCCTTGACCAGGGCCGGAATAGTCAGAGGCATCTCCGTGCCGACGCAGGTCTTGACCCCGAGGTTCCGGGCGAAAGTGAAAGCGTCCCGTAGCATGGCTGCCGTGCGGTCGAAAACGGCATTCGAATCTTCCGCCGTCTTGGGCTCTGGTACGAACCCCTGCATGACGTCGGGGCCGAACCCGTCGCTCTCAAAGAGCTCGGAAGCGCCGTAATGGAAATCGCCGGTCTTAGACGCCTCGTATCCCCAGTTTCCGCGAAGCGTGTTCTGATAGCTCGAGGGGTAGCTGAAGCTCACCGTCCCGTCAGGCCGGGAGTCCTCGGGGAGGCCGATCCAGACGGTCGGCTCGGCATTGGGACGTCCTTCGGGGTAAGTGTGGAGGCCGAAAAAATTCATCCGCAGCTTGGGGAGTTGGCTGAGGACGGCCTTGTATTCCTCCGCATTCCACCAGTCCGGGCCCTCGGGAAAATCGTGGAACGGCTGGATGCCCCGGAGGCGGAAGAGGGGCTTCCCGGCCTCGTCCAAGATCGGGAGCTCCAACGGGATCCGGCTGTCGGGCACGACATCGCCGTGAAGGTAGAAACGGACTCCCAGTTTTTCGGCCAGGCGATAGGCCCCGTAGAGCGTGCCGACCTCATCCCCTCCAGCCACGAGAAGCGCGGTCCTTTTTCCATGGGGGAAGCTTTTCAGAAGATATTCTTGAGTGCCGAGTGCCTCAACTCTCCGGCGAAGCTCGATGTCGGTGAAGCCGGAGGCCGGGAAACGGTTTTTTGTGACGATGATGAACGCATTGCCAGGCGCGGCTGAGACGTCCGCCTGCGCCTCGATGGGGACGAGCTTTCCGGTTCGAAGGTAGAGGTAGCGCCGGACTTCTTTCGCCGCCAGATCTTCGAGAGCCGAGGCCTCCTTGGAGATGAGGATGGAGGGGACTCTCTCGAGCCTTCGGCACGACTGAAGAAGCATCAATCCGCAAAGAGCCATTAGGAGCCAGCCGGATTTTTTAGGCAATAGCGCCTCCCGTTGAATTCTTTGACCGCGTCGATCATGGCCGCGATGTTGGCTACCGGTGTGGTGGCTTGGATGTTGTGGACCGCGTTGAAGATGAACCCGCCTCCGGGAGCCAGGACCTCCATCCGGCGGAGTACCTGATCGCGCACCTGCGCCGGCGTCCCGAAAGCGAAGGCCGTTTGGGTGTCGACACCGCCCCCCCAGAAAACGATGCGGCCGCCGTAGGTTTTCTTGAGGTGCGACGCTTCCATCCCCGCCGCCGTGACTTGGACAGGGTTGAGGACGTCGAACCCGGCCTCGATGAACGACTCAATGAGTGGTTCGACCGCGCCGCAGGAGTGCTTGAAGGTCTTCCAATTCGTATTCCGGTGGACCCAATCGTTGACCACTTTGTAGTAGGGGAAATAGAGCTTGCGGAAGGCGTCGACCGAACAGAACTGGGATTGCTGCGTGCCCAGATCGGTCCCGCAGACGAAGACCGCGTCCACGCGGTCGCCGACCACAGCTCTGATCTTCTCCAAGTTCTGGAGCGCGATCTCGGCCTGCCTTCGGAAAATGCGGTGGATATAATCCTGCCGGGTGACGGTGGAGACATACCATTCCTCGATGTCGCGGATCCCCTTGGGATGCTTGAGGAAGGGCGCGGGGACGAGGGCGATGTCGCCGAAGGCCGTCCCTCCGAAAGTCGCCATGACCGCACGATTCGTGGCTGCGGCGCGCCCGGCCTCGGCCGCGAAATAGTCGAGATTCTCTTGGCTGACCGGCCCGAACTCCTCGAGGTTGTCCTCGGGGTTGAGCTTGGCCTCATGGATGGGTTCCTGGCGGACGATGGTGTCGAAAAAGAATCCGTTCCTGGGCATCCGGCCGCTTGGAGGCGCGGAGAGATCGCCTTTGGGATAGATGAGGGTACCGCCGTTCCGGTCTTGCGTCGTCCGGAAGTGTTCAGAGACGAGGACTTCGAGGCCGCTGTCCAGCCGGTAGTGCTTCCAGTTCTCGTTGCGGAAGCCGAAGAGGGTTTCCGGAGCGGGAATTCCCTCGACGTCGATCCCCATGATACTCTTGAGGTCTTCTTCGATCAGGCCGAGCATCTGGTAGGGTTCATAGACTTTGACCGGGCGTTTCTCCAGGCCGTACAGATCGCGCAGGCCGGCCAGGGCGTTGACGTGGATTCCGGTCACTGCCGTCGACCCGAAATCGACGGGCACCGCGTCGGGCTCCTGATGGTTCAAGCTGGCGAGAACGCGTTCTTTCGAAGTCATGGCGGCTGATCCTTATTATTTTTACATGACGAGCCATCGCGCCCAAATATTCCTAATAAACAGTCTCTTTGTCAAGCGGTCTCAGAGCGCTTGATAAATGGCCGCAGCCATGGCATAAATAAAGATTCCTATCTCGACTGGAGGTGAGTTGTGAGAAAATCAGGTTGCCTGTTGGCAGTCGCGGTTTTTGTCCTGTTGTCTGCAGGATCGGCAATAGCCCAGGAAAAGCCCGACTTGAGCAAGATCCTCGGCGCCTGGCAGGTCGAAGTGTACGCGGGCGACCAAACCTATTCTCTTAATTTGACCGTAACCGAAGAAAGCGGCCAGCTGGCGGGAAAGATCAGCGAATCCCTGGGCACGTTCACGGACGTGGCCATCAGCGATATTTTTTATGATGGCGTGATCTTCCGCTTCAGCTTTATCTCGCCGACACCTCCGGACGGCTCCTCGAGGACGGTCAAGGCTGATCTCAAGCTCTCTGGGGATACAATGGGCGGCACCCTCACTGTTCCCGATTTAGACGTAGTGGTGGAAGCCAGGGCCAGCCGAGCTAACTAAAAAGGCGTTTTCTCCGGATTGGCTTTTTTTCAAGGACCAATTCCGCCGAATTTAAGTTGGTGTCCCCATGATTCAAAATTCCTGACTTTATATATGAATCTCCAGTGTTCCACTTGTCATTAACCATGTACTCAAATTGAGTACATGTATTGATGTATTTTGGATGGCCTTGTCTGTTTTTTTGTCGGAAGCCTCTGGTCAGCCGACGGCGCTACTCCTGGAGCCTACTGGTTATCGCGAGGGATCGTCTTCTCCCAGGTCTTCTCGCGGAGGAGGAGGCCGTCCTTCAGCAGCCGCCGCACCCCGGTGTAATAAAAATTCTGAAGGTCGCTCCGGAAAATGACGGTGCTTTCCCAGCGGAGAGTCCGGTCGGGAAGCTTAACGGTCGTCGAGTACTCACCGCGGACAGACGTATTCTCTGGATGCAGATCCTCCGCCTCATGGACGAACTTCTCGCTGTAGCGCTCTTCTCCCCAGGGATACCGCGTAGCGTATGCATTCGTGGAAGTGACCCGGGTTGAGTGCTGCTGCGGGTTCCGGTCGATCGAAGAAATCTCTCCATAGTTGGAAGGAGTTCCGGTCTGTATGGATTCGTATCCAAGGAGCGAGGGATTGTCGGTCTCAGGCGGCAGGAACGATGGGCGGGGACGCTCCCCGGGAGGCACCACGGGGAGCATGAGCCGCGTGGCGTCCGCTCCTCCGAGGTAAAGTGATGTCGTCATGGGATAGGGTGTCGTCCAGATCATCGGCCACTGCGTATTCCCGACGGCCAGCCTCATCCGGTGTCCCTTCGGGAAAATCCAGGACATGAAGTGCATTTCAATGTCCAGATAGAACGGCTTGTCTGGCTCAAGGGGCTTCGGGTCGCGGGCGGATTCGCGGTGGGCGCCGTTAAAGCCCGCTCCTGCCACGAGCGTCACCGTGCCGTCGGGAGCGACGTCGTTGAGGCGGACGAACCAATGGGCAAGGGGGACATCTGCTGAGACCCGGAGCCTGGCTACGGGCAGGCCGAGGATTTCCACGTCCCGATCGAGCGGCGGGGTCTCATAGACCAGGCTGAAGGCGTCGGCCGGCCGCTGGTCGGCGGCGACATCGCCGAACCACAGGACCGGTCCTCCGGGCTCGATGCCGGTCGTGGGAACGTAGCGGAGGAGATCAACGGCTTCTCCGGTCGGCGCTTCTCCGAGCGTTCGGTTCGGCCGCGGATAAAGAATCTTCTCCTTGATCCTCTCGATGGGCCAGCCGTCTTCCCAACGCCATTCTCCGGGCGCCTCCTCGAGGTAAGGGCCGGGCGGGTGCCAGTGCCGGACATAAACCGCGAGGCGCGGCTCGTCCATGATCCCGGTATTTTTCCCCTTGAGCCACTGGTCGAACCAGCGGACGGCCTCGTGGCGCCACTCCATCCCGGGCTTGGGATAGGGCTCGCTCGGGTAGGTGTGGTTCCAGGCACCGATCATCGCCTTAACCGGAGCCTTCATGTGCTCGAGCATCCGGGGGATGCTGTCCCGGTAGCCGTCGTACCAGCCGCCGATGAGGAACGTGGGGATGCGGATGGAATCGTAGCGCCTGATGAGGGCGGTCCTGTCCCAGAACGGCCCGTCGCGCTGCTCCGCCTTGTAGGTGAGCATCCAGGGCGGCGTGTCGAAGCGCTCGGCGAAATAGCGCTCGTCGATGAGGTAGTCGGGCGCGCCCGGCCGGGCGTTGTCGAGGTCCTGGCTCATCTCCCAGGTGTCGACATGGAGCATGCCGTCGATGAAATGGACGTCGTCCTGGTAGAGGTCGTCGGTGGCGTCCACGGCGATGATAGCCTTGAGGGCGGGCGGGTTGCGCATGGCCATGTGAATGGAGTTGAACCCGCCCCAGGAGATCCCGAACATCCCGACACTGCCGTTCGAGAAAGGCTGGCGCGCCAGCCAGGCGATGACATCCTCGCCGTCCCGCTGCTCGATCTCGCTGTATTCATAAGGGATGAGGGTTCCTTCGCTGTTTCCTGTGCCTCGGATATCGACGCGGGCGACGACATACCCGCGGCGCACAAACCAAGCGTAAAGGGGGTAGCTGCCGCCACGGCTCTCGGTTTTGCGGTAGGGGAGATATTCGAGGAGGACAGGGAATTTCCCGCCGTCGCCCGGGCCTTTGGGACGCCAGAGGTCGGCGGCAAGCCGGACGCCGTCGGCCATCGGGATCCAGGCCTCCTCTAGAGCTATGTCAAATGTGGGCGGCGAAGGTTCGAGCTTCGGCGGTGGTTTGCGCTGCGGCGAGCGTATGGCGGCGCCTGCGGTCCCAGAGAGAGATATAACGCACAAAAGGACAGCTGTCCCACCCACTATCAGGAGCAACCCGAGCCCCGATAACCCTTTGGTCCTCTTGGAGTTTTCCATGGCTCTCCTCCTCTTCAGAAATTCCCTCCCTCTCCCTTCGATGGGAGAGGGTTGGGGAGAGGGTGAACAAAAAGATTCCCCCTCACCTTCATCCTCTCCCGAAGGGGGAGAGGAAATCGTGGGCGGCCTAGTTTCTGCATTTCCATAAATTTTTTCGCCTTGACATCGACATCATTATTAGCATATTTTTCAAGCATATTACGAGCAAAAAATCGGAGGACAACCGAAAGATGAAAGCAGACACCAAAGAGACAGTCTACAGGCTGCGCTGGTTTGTCCTGGTGATCATGGGGCTGGTCATCTTCGGCGTCTACTACGCCTACGACGCCCTCAGCCCGATCGCCGATTTCATCATGAAGGGGATCAACATCTCCCGGGCCCAGTACGGTCTTCTCTTCAGCTTTTACTACGTGCCCAACATTATCATGGTCCTCATCGGCGGGATACTCCTCGACCGCATCGGCATCCGCAAGGCCGGCACGCTTTTCGCCGTCCTGTGCGCCGCTGGTGTCCTCCTGACCGCGGCCACAAAGATTTTTCCCGTCATGCTGATGGGCCGGCTGCTTTACGGTCTGGGCGCCGAATCGCTGATCATCACGCAGAACAAGGTCCTGGCCAAGTGGTTCAAGGGGAGGGAAATGGCCCTGTCGTTCGGGCTCAATTTGATGGTCGCCCGGATGGGGACATTCGCTGCCCTCAACAGCGCCGCCCGCATCCAGGAGTGGACCGGCTCCTGGCGGATGGCCATCTGGATCTCAGCGGTCCTCATGTTCGTCTGCTTCCTGCTTTTCTTCGTCTACACCGGGCTCGACAAGCGCAAAGAAAAATATTTCGTCAAAGAGAAGCTCGTCGGCGAGGACGAGAAGTTCGTCTTCAAGGATATTTTTGCCTTCCGGCCGTCCTTCTGGTTTGTCTCGCTCCTGTGCATGACCTTCTACTCGGCCATTTTCCCGTTCACCGCTTTCTCGACGGTTTTCCTCCAGTCAAAGTTCGGCTTCAGCGCCGTCAAAGGCGGTTTTTACTCCTCGCTGATCATCACCGGAACCATCATATTCACGCCGCTCTTCGGGCTTGTCTGCGACAAGATCGGCAAGCGGGCGACGATGATGATCATCGGCTCGCTTCTCCTCGTGCCCATTCACCTCAGCCTGGGGCTGACCCACTTCGCGCCGGCCCTCGCCATGATCATCCTGGGGATATCATTTTCGCTCGTGCCGGCCGCGATGTGGCCTTCCATCCCGATCATGGTCGAGGAGAAGCGCCTCGGGACGGCGTTTGGTCTGATGACCCTCATCCAGAACGCCGGTCTGACACTTTTTAACTGGGTAGCCGGGAAACTCACCGACATGGCGGACGGGGATTACACTCATACCATCCTGATGTTCGCCTCACTCGGGTTCGTCGGGCTGGTGTTCGCGCTGCTGCTCAAGGCCGCTTCAAAAAAGGAGGGGGTCGGCATCGAACTCCCGACGAGTAAAGCCCAGGC
>CAYGXD010000025.1:12022-36638 GCA_964353705.1 uncultured Eubacteriales bacterium
TAGGGGTCAGGTCTCAACATTCAACAAATCAAACCTGGATAACACGGAGTCCTGACTTGTCCGTGGCCATGACCTGAAGCTGGCAGACCGAAAAATACAGATCCGCCTTCCTTGTTGCAGCGGCCGGTTGTTTCTGGTATAAAAGCAGGTCTTATCCGGTGGAAAGACGCGGCGCATGATCTCCCCGATAATCTCCGATTTGGGCAAGGTTGTGCTCTGGTTCGACAACACCATCTTTTACCGGAAGATGACGGCCTATAGCGCCAAATCGGTCGACGAGATGCGGGCGATCGTCCACGGCCGTTTCGAGTTTATCGAGCTCTTTGACGAGGGGGCGCTCACTCCCCGCCAGTTTTATGAGCGCGCCGTCGCCCTCCTCGGCGCCCGCCTCAGCTACGACGAGTTCGTCGCCGCCTATATCGATGTCTTCTCCCGCAATCAGCCGGCCATCGACCTTTTCAAGAGACTCAAGGGACGGTACAAGCTGATCCTCCTCTCGAACACCGACCCCCTTCGCTTCGGTTTTGTGAGGGAGCGGTTTCCCGATATCTTCTTCTTTGATGATTATGTCTTGTCGTATGAGGTCAAGGCGCTCAAGCCTGGACCCGAGATTTACAGGGAAGCGCTGCGAAGGGCCGCCGCTCCGCCGGCAGAATGTATCTTTGTCGACGACATGGAAGAGAATATCGCCGGCGCCGCCGCCCTCGGGATCCGAACAATCCATTACAGGCCCGATACCGACCTGGAGAAAGAACTCCGCAGCCTCGGCGTATCTTGGGTTTCTGGGGACCTTCCCCAAAAATAAATGGGGTAGATGGGGTCAGGTCTCAACAGTCAACAAATCGGGACCAACGCTCTTAATTGTTAAATGTTGAGACCTGACCCCGTTTTGCGCCTATCCTTGACCCCTCTTTGCGGCTATTGTGTCCGCGGCGTAGCGTTTTTCACATAGCGGTCGAACCAGGTCAGCATCTCATAGAGCACGTGTTCAATCGATTCTTTGGCGCTGTAGCCATGGCTCTCGTAGGGAAGCATGACGAGGCGAACCGTGCCCCCGACTCCGCGGACCGCCTCATAGAGTTTCTCGGACTGCATGGGGACGGTCCCGGGATTCTGATCGATCTCCCCGTGGATCAGCAGAATCGGCTCGTTGAGCCGATCGGCCTGGAGGACCGGAGAGAGCTTGACGTAGGTATCGCGCGCCTGCCAGTACGTGCGCCGCTCGTTCTGGAATCCGAAGGGCCGCATGGTGTGGTTGAAGGCGCCGCTTCTGGCGACTCCCGCCCTAAAAAGGTCCGAGTAAATAAGCAGGTTCGCCGTCATCAGCGCCCCGTGGCTGTGGCCGCCTACGCCGACCCGCTCCGGGTCGGTGACACCCAGTTCGACGGCCTTGTCGATGGCGGCCTTGGCGTTGGCGAGGATTTGTTCCGGGAAAGTGTCGTAGGCGGTCTCGGGAGGCCCGACCACGGGCATCGCGGCGTCATCCAGGACGGCGTATCCCTGCAACAGGAAGAAAAGCTCCGAGCTTCCACGGATGGTCGTGAACTGCTTGGACGACCCCATGATCTGGCCGGCGACTCCTTTTTCCGCATAATCGAGCGGATAGGCCCAGACGACCGTGGGCAGATGAGTCCCTTCCTTGTATCCCGGTGGAAGATAGAGCATGAACGATAGGGGAAGGCCGTCGGCGCGGGTGTACTTCACGAGGCGCTTCGTGATGCCGCTCAGCTGGGGCGTCGGGTTGGGGAATTTGGTGATGGGCCGAGATGTCGATGTCCAGATCGGTTCACCCTCCGCGGCTCCCTTGAGCGGCTTCTTGGCCAAAGTCCAGGCATAGAAATTAGGCGGGTCGGAGGGTGACTCGCGCCTTGTCATGAAGGTCCCGGCCTCCGGATTCAGCCAGGCCACGAAGTATTCGTAGCTTTCCCGGTCGCAGCGGAAGAGACGTTCCGTCTTGAAGGTCTGAAGGTTCAAGCGGTCGAGGAACGGGCGGTCGCCCTCCGGAGAGAACCCCTCACCGCTCAAATAGATCCAGTTGTTCCGCTCGAGAATCGCATAGGCCCCTGTCGGCAGCACGCGGTAGACGGGAAAGCCGGGGTTCTTGTACAGTTCGTCCGTGCTCATGTCCCAAAGCAGCCGGGGGGCGGCCTCCCTGTCATCAACGTTGATGACAAAGGTGCGCGACCAATGACGGTCGGGGTCGTAGTCGGAAACAAGGACGGCTCCGCCCTTTTCGACCCACTGCAGACCGGCAAACCGCTCAACCGTTTTATACAGTTCGGCGGCCGCTCCGCCGACAGGCTTGATCATCAGGCGGTCACGGTTCGGAACCTTGGTCTTGGGGTTTCCACCGTCCAGGGCCTCAGCCCACAGCAGAGTAGCCGGTTCGGTCGGACGCCATTCATGCTCCCGGGGGCCGGTGGGCACGCCGTCGATCGGGACCTGCTCGGCGAGGGGCAGGCTGGCCGCTGTTTCGGCCAGGTTGCCGGCCGTGGTCCAGACCTCGACATCTTTGGGGAACCGGTAGAAGGCAACCAGGTAGGAGTAAGGCCGGCGGATTCGTTCGACAAGGATATAGGACCCGCCGGGCGCGACGCTGACTTGGCCGAGGACGGCCGGCTTGCCGATGCGGGTGACCTCACCCGATTGCCCGTTGACCAGGGCGAGCTGAGATGACGTGTAATAATCGAAGAGATCGGCATCATGGGGATTCTTTAGGACATCGCGAGCCTCGTAGGTGCTGCTGGCCGCCGAAACGCCCAGGCTTTCCTGGATCTTCGGACCGGGGGGTACCACGGGTGGCACAGGCGGAGCGCCACGGTCGGCCGGGATCGCCTTGACGAGCAGCGTTTTCTGGTCGGGCATCCATTGAACCGCCGACCTCAGGACCGGATTGATGCGCAGGCCGGCGATCGGACGCGCTTTTTGAGTGGCGGCGTCAACCACCCACAGCTCGACTCCGTTGGCGGCCTCGTTGGTGAAGGCTAGCATTGTTCCCGTCGCATTCCACTGGAAAGAGACCATCCGCTTGACGCCGGCCGGAAGAGGCACGGGGAACTCGACTCCATCGGCGATTCGTTTCAAGGTCAGCGCGGTCCAGTAGTAGATATAGCTCCGCTCGGCGTTCGTACGCGGGTTGATCCGGACGCCGGCCAAGCGCAGCATCGGCTCGGCCAGGTCGGAGATGGAAGGGTAAAGGATGGGCTGAGCAAGGGCGGCCAGGTCGCGTGTCGGGCTCAAAAACGGAGTCGGCGGAAGCGGCGCGTTCAGGACATCCAGGATTTCTTGGGGCGGTTTCTCGTACTTCTGCTGGCCGAACGCCGCTCCGGCCAGAAGCGCGACGGTGATTACGCTGAGTAGATACAACGGTCCAGGTTTTAAATAGTGGGTCCCAGACGGTTTCATTCTCATGACGACCTCCGCGATTGGGTTTCTCGGGCAAGAAGACAAAGCGCCAACGCGTGCCAATAATCTTCTTTCCCCGAACACTGAATTATATAGAGAGAATTCGTCAGCTTGTCAATTTGAATTCGGCGCGGCGCAAAATGGGGTCACGGTGCAAAATGGGGTCAGGTCTCAACAATCAACAATAAATAGCGTCCGTGGGATTTGTTGAATGTTGAGACCTGACCCCTTTGTCCTTTTGTTGATAGGGTGGCGCCTTGGGGAACGTCCCTATCTGCCTTAAAAAAAGTCGCTTCCGCGTTGGGAAAACGCCGGCAGCTTAAGATCCTTTAGGGGCCGGGGGCGACTTCCGGAGCGGCTTCGCCTTCCTTTGCTGCCTCTCCCTCCTCGACCGGCCGCCGCTTCCGCTTGAACACCTTGTCGGCGATGACATAAAACGATGGCACTACGACGAGGCTCAATATTGTCGATAGCACAAGCCCGCCGATGACCGCGATGGCCATCGGCATCCGGATCTCCGACCCCGGTCCGAGTCCCAGCGCCGGCGGGATGGCCGCCATCAGCGTCGCTATAGCCGTCATCAAAATCGGCCGTAGCCTGACCGGTCCCGCCCGCTTCATCGACTCCCGCGCATCGAAGCCCTTATCCCTATAGGCATTGGCATAATCCACCAAGATGATCGAATTCTTCTTGACGATACCCATCAGGAGCAGCAGCCCGATCATGCTGAAGATATTGAGGCTCTGTCCAGCCGCCAGCAACGCAAAGGCCGCCCCCGCGATCGAAAGCGGCAGGATCGTGATGATCGTGAGCGGATCTTTATACGAATTGAACTGCGAAGCTAAGATCATATAGGCAATGGCAATCCCCATGAACAGCGCAAATATCAGGCTGCTCATCGATTCCCTGAACGCCACGCTTGCCCCGCCCAGCACGAGCCGGTTCCCGACCGGAAGCCCTCTCCCCAGGCTCTCCACATACTTTAAAGCCTCGTTCTGGCTGTGCCCCGCCGCCACGTTCGCGTATATCGAAATCGCCCGCTCCCGGTCCCTCCTCGTAATAGCCTGCAAAGCCGGTCGCTCCTTGGAGTTCACGAGCGACGACAGGGGCACGAGATCCCCCGACCTCGTATGGACTTTCAGCATGGCGATGTCTTCCGGCCGCGAGCGCTGCCCCGCCAAGAGCTTCAACCGCACGTCGATCCTTCTTCCGCCCGTGCTATATTTTCCGACCCGGATCCCGCCGACGAGCGCGTTCAGCGTCGTGGCCACATCATCTATCGAAACCCCGACGTCCGAGGTGACAGCCCTGTCTGGTTCAATCTGCAGTTCGGGCATCCCGAGCTGATAGTCCGTGTCCACGTCAACTACCAGGCCGCTCTGGGCCATCTTGGCCATTACATCCTGGCTCACCTCAACCAGCTGGTTCCAGTCCGACCCGCGCACGCTGAACTCCACCGGAAATCCTCTCTGCGCCGTGAACCCTTGCTGTGACATGTCCTGGATGACGGCTCTGACTCCCGGTATCGAATTCAGCTCCCCCCTCAGCACGCCCGAAATCTCCGCCTGGGTCATCTTGCGCTCTCTCGGCGGCACCAGCGTTCCGAAAAGCATTCCCTGGTTGACGCCGCCTCCGCCCATTCCTCCCACAAAACCGAAAAGCTGGATGACCTCGGGATGACCGCGCACGGTGCTCTCCACCTTATCCATCAGCCGCTCGGTCTCCCTAATATCTGACCCGACGGCGGTCTGGAAGCGTACCGAAATCCGGCTCAGATCCTGACTGGGCACGAATTCCCCCGGCAAGCTCCTCATGACCAGCAGCGCCACCCCAAATAGCAGTATCCCCCCGGCCAATATGAGCCCCGGCCGCCTCAACGACCGGCCCAGCACCTTCCCATATGTCTTTTCCAGCCACCGGAAGCTGTTATCGACGAGCAATCCCAGCCGGCTCCGCCCCTCCCGGCTCGTCTTCAGAAACTGCGAGCACCGCGCCGGGGCCAGTGTCACCGCTTCCACGTAGGACAGCAGCACGCATAAGCACAGCGTGATGCCGAACTGCAGAAAGTATCGGCCGATGATCCCCTTCATGAAGACGACCGGGACGAAAATCGCGACGACGGCCAAGGTCGCTGCCAGCGCCGCAAAAGCGATTTCGTGCGTGCCTTCAAGCGCCGCCTTGACCAGCCCCTTGCCCCCCTCCCTGTGCCTGAATATATTCTCCATGACCATGATGGCGTCATCCACGACAATCCCCACGGCCAGCGCCATCCCCAGCAGTGTAAACGTGTTAAAAGTGAATCCCAAAAAATAGATGATGGCCATTGTCCCCATCAAGGACATCGGTATGGCCAATATGACGTTGAGCGTGCTGCTCAGCGACCCCAGGAACATCCAGCACACCAGCGCGGTCAGCAGCACCGAAAGGATCAGCTCGAACTGGATCTCCCGCACCGAATCCTCGATGAACTTGGTCGAGTCCATGGTGATCTGGGCAGTCATGCCTTCGGGCAAGGTCTTCTGGAACGCATCTACGGCCGCCCGCGCTTTCCGGGCCACGGCGACGGCGTTGGCCCCGCGCTGCTTCTTCAGGCCCACTCCTTGTCCCTGGACGCCGTTGACCCTGGCGATCCGTCTGACGTCCTCGAACCCGTCCTCGACGAGCGCCACATCGCTGAGATAGATCGGGCTTCCGCTCACTTCGCGGACAACGATCCCCTTTAACGTCTCCAAATCTATAGCTTCTCCCAGCACCCGGACGTTCATCTCCCGGCCCTGGGTCTCTAACCTTCCCGCCGGAAGCTCGACATGCTCGCGCTGCAGCGCGGCAATGACATCCCTCACCGTCAGGTTCCTCTCGTCGAGCTTGGTGGCATCGAGCCAGACCCGGACGTTCCGGTCCTGGGCGCCCATCATCGAGATCTCGCCGACCCCCGGTATTGTCTGGAGCTTTTCCTTGAGGCTGTACCTCACGTAATCGCTCAGCACCCGCTGGGGAAACGGCCCGGCCAGCGAAATGAACAATATCGGCTGGTCTTCCGGGTTACTCTTGGAGATGACCGGCGGGTCGATATCGCGCGGCAGCCTCCGCTGCGCCTGGCTGACCTTGGCCTGAACATCCTGCAAGGCGAAGTCCACGTTCCTTGAGATATCCAGCTCGAGGGTAATGTTGGCCGATCCCATCCGACTGTAAGACGTGATATTGCGCATGCCCTCCACCTGGACCAGGGCTTCTTCCAGCACCTCAACGATGTCGTTCTCGATGACCTCGGGCGCGGCGCCCTCCCAGGCGACCGACACCGAGATATTGGGGAAATCGACGTCGGGGAACTGGCTGATGCCGATGCGCGAGGCGGCGACGATGCCGAAGACAACGGTCGCGGCCATCAGCATCCAGGCCAGGACCGGCTTTCTAACGCAGGTCTCGGTTAAATTCACGGCTCGCCTCCTCTAAGGCGCTTTCTTCTCAGCGGCCGCAGGCTTCTGCTCCGGCTTATTTTCTGTGGGCTTTTCTCTGGGCCCTTCGACCTGTTTTTCCCCCGGCTTGATCATCCGGACCGGGACTCCGTTCCGGAGCGCCTCGCCTCCCCGTACGACCAGCAAATCTCCCGTCTTGAGCCCGGACGTCACCTCGACGAGCCCCTCGGCCGTCCTCATCCCCAGTGTCACCACGCGCTCCAAGGCGGCCTCGTTCTCGATAATAAAGGCCAGGAATCCGCGCTCGCTGGGCCGGACCGCAGTTTGGGGGACGACGGGCGCCTCCCTCGCCCCGCTTACCGGCACCGTGATCTCGGCAAATGACCCCGGCCTCAAAATCTCATTGGAGCTGTCCTTGATCTCGGCGGTGATATCGACCATGCGCGAGTTCTCATCGGCCGACTCGGCAACGTGCACTATCTTGGACGAAAATTCCTGGTCAACCTCCCGGATCCGGAAATTGGCCTCCTTGCCCACCGTGATGCGGGCCGCTTCCCGCTCGGGTACCTTGAACCGAAGCAGAAGGGGATCCCGCCTGACGAGCGTCGCCATGACGGTCCCCACCTGGATGTATTGCCCGGTTTGAACGGTGCGTGTCTGGAGTATGCCGCTGAAAGGAGCCTTCACATAGGCGTCTCTGAGGTTGAGCTCGGCCTGGTCGAGGGCCGCCTTGGTTTGGGCCACCTCACTGGCGGCCACCAGCACCTTGGTCTTCCAGGTCTCGATCTCTTCACCGGGAATGAGCCCCGGTGTTTCGGTGACCACGGTTTCGCGGCGCTTTAACCCCGCCTCGGCGTCGGCCTTTGAAGCCAGCGCCTTTTGGTAGTACGCCTGGGCGGATTCAACCGCCAGCTTGTAACGCTCCGGCTCGATCTCGACCAGGATCTGTCCCACCTTGGCCACATTGCCCTCGGCGAAGAGGACGCGGTCCACTACACCGGCCACCCGGGCCGTCACCTGGACCTTCTCGAAAGCTTCGATCGAGCCCACGGCGCTGACCGTATAGACGAGCGACCTGACCTCGACCGGCTGGACTTCGACGGGGTAGGCGATCCGTGATTTATCGGACGGAGTTCCGCCTGTTCCCGGTTTTGCCGGCGGTCCGCCTGCCGCGCCCGCCGCTCCCGGGCCGCCCTTTGCCCCTTCCCCGTCGCCTTTCTTGCATCCAACCGAAAACAGGCTCAAGGTCAAGACGACGACGAGCATCACGAGGAGATTTTTCTTGTTCACGTTGTTCACAGCTTCGGCTCCTTGCCAAACGGGTCCAATCCTAAAGCGGCCTCGAAATTGAGATAGGCGATGGCGAGACCGTATCTTTCTCTAACCAGCGTGACTTCCGCTTCGAACATGCTGACGTTGGCGTCGGCCGCTTCGAGCGCCGAGGCCAGCCCCTGCCTGTAGAGTTCGGCGACTTCGGTGGCATTTCTCTTGGCCGCATCATAGGCGATGATCGCCTGTTTGAGAGCCGCCCGCTGGTTCTCGAGCGAGACCAGGCCATCCCTGACCTGGAGCTCAACTTGCCTCATACTCGCCTGGACGTTGAGGTCGGCCTGCTTGACGAGCGCCTTCATCTCATTATGCTCGCCGTTCCGGAGGAACCCGTCGAATAATGCCCACGTCAGGGTTGCACCGACGTTCCAATTGGTGCTCCGGCCGGTAAGCCCCGACTCATTTGTGTACCGGTAGGCGCCCGTTATGCTCAGCGCCGGAAACCATTTCAGGGTGGGGGAGAGGGCAAGGGCCTGCTGGGAGCTGGCCTGCCAACGCAGCGAGTTGAGGTCGAGCCGCCTGGCCTGGGCCTCGGAGATCGATTGATCAATGACAACGGTAAGTTCTTCGGCCTCCTTGAGCAGGAAGTCCGGGGCCTCGAGTGTCCTTTGCCTAATTTCGGGGTCGTCCAGGAGGTACCCCAGCTGGAGGTGGGTCGTCTCTACCTGGCCCTTGACCTGGGTGACGCCCATCTCGGCGGTGGCGAACTCGAGCTCGGACCGGGTGACGTCGTTGACTCCGACGAGGCCCGCCTTGTAGCGCGCCCTGGCGGCGTCGAGCGACTGCTTGGCGTACTCATAGCGATGCTCCGAGGCGACCAGCACCCGGTCCACCCCCAGGGTTGTGAGGTAGGCGTTTGACACCTCGAAGGCCAGTTGGCGCTTGGTTTCGGCCGTGGCATACATCTGGGCGGTCTGGGCGGAGCGGGCGCCTCGGTAATTGGGGATGTTATAAGGGTCGAACAGGATCAGGTTGAGCGACAGCACTCCGGATAGGGCGTTATACCGCTGGACGGCGATCTGCGACCCCTGGAATTCCCTGACGACCTGGAATGGACGCCGGGTGTAAATTCCGGTGGCGTTTAACTGGGGCAGGAAAAAGGCCCGCGCTTGGGTAACCCGGGCTCCGGCGGCCTCGTAGCTCTGGTCGGCGGCGAGCGACTGCTCGTTCCGTTCGAGGGCCCTTTGGATAGCGGCTTCAAGCGTCAGGATGTTGTCCTGAGCGGCCAGGGGCGGAAGGACAAGCGGGGCGGCGATCGACAATGCGACGAGGGCAAGGGGGGTAACGTGTCTTTTTATCTTCATGGCCGTAGGCTCCGCTCCTCCTCTTTAGGCACCTTAAATAAAAATACAGTATACCACGTTCGCTTTTTAGACGAAGGGCCGGCCGGAATTCTTCCGCAAAAACGCAGATTTTCCCAAAAAAGCCCATGACAACGGGAAGGCCTTGTTTGTCTATTCGGGGACGCCATACAATGTCCCCTTGATTTAGGGAGCGCAGATGACAAGACGGCAGAGCGAAGGGGAGGCAACCCTTTTCTGATCAAAATCGTCTTTCTCTGTTGACGGCCGCGTAGGTTTACGACTGCCGTGAGGATGGTCATATCAATTTCTTGGAGGGACGGATGAAGCCTGCAATAAGAGTCATTATCTGGATTCTGGCTCTGAGCGTGATCGGGACTGCTGTGGGATTCGCTCCAGGCGCCGAGCGTACTTTTCGCAAAGAGGAAATCACCGTCAAGGCGGGAGAATTCACCGTGGGGGGAGACCTCTACTTTCCCGCGGAGGGAACGCGCCATCCCGTCGCCATCTGGGTTCACGGATCCGGGCCCATGACCCGGGCCCTGATGATGCCCCTCCTCCAACCCCAGATCGACGTTTTCTTGAAAGCCGGCTTTGCCTTCTTCATCGATGACATCCCGGGCAGCGGCGCGTCCCAGGGGACTTTGAATAACGTTTATGCCGACCGGACCCAAATCCTGGTCCAGGAAATCGAGACCCTCCGGAAGCACCTCTTTATCAACCCGAACGGGGTTGGCGTCGCCGGAATGAGCCAGGCCGGCATCGTCATGCCCAGGGCCGTGAAGGCCTCCGGCCGCGTGGCGTTCATGATCGCCGAAAGCTGCGTGGCCCAGAGTGCTGCCCAGCAAGACGCTTACCTGCTGGAACAGACTCTGATCTGCGACAAGTTCCCCGTCGAGGAAGCCCGCAAAGCCGGACGGATGGCCCTCCAACTCAGGTACGCGGACGACTATGAGGCCTACCGTGAAGCGGCCGAATACCTAAACGGCATCGAGATCGCCAAGCTCCTGGACATGACCGGACCCGTGACGCCCAAGGAGAAATGGTCCCCTCCCGACCGGACCGGAAGGAACATGTTCTTCGATCCCATGCCGCTCGTCGGCGAATTCAAGATCCCCGTCCTGGCCTTGTTCGGGGCCAACGACAAGAATATCAATCCCGCGCAGGGCGTCGATGACTACCGCAAGGCGCTCCGTACGGCGGGGAACCCGTTCTACCGGGTCGAGATGATTCCCGGGGCCAACCATTTGCTGTTCGCAGCCCCGACCGGTTGCGTCCGCGAGCTCATGGAACAGGTCCAGGCGGGAAAGCCAGCCTATGCCTCGGGCGTCCTTTCGACGATCTCCTCCTGGCTCGATGAGCTGAAGCGGGTCCTTCCGACGGGATAATTGGGGATAGACATGAAGACACGCGACTTGGTTCGTCGTGAACTGAGCCGCGGGCTTGAACCAAATGATGGGCTCCCCCAATTATAAGTGATGCGTCTCCCTAACTCCCCAACAGTTGCACGTAGACGTGGCGGCGGCGGGGACCGTCGAACTCGCAGAAGAAAATGCCCTGCCACGTGCCCAGCACGAGCCGGCCCTCCTCGATGGGTATCGTGATGGAGGCGCCGACGAGACTCGATTTGACATGGGCCGGAGAGTTGCCTTCCGCATGGGCATAGGGAAGGGAATCGGGGACGGCCTTGCGGAGAGCCATCAGAATGTCCCGCCTGACCGAGGGGTCGGCGTTCTCGTTGATGGTCACGGCCGCGGTCGTATGCGGCACATAGACGATGCAGATCCCCGATTCAGTATTGGACTTTCGGACCTCTTCCTCGACCTGCCCGGTGATATCGACAAAAACCTCTTTAGATCCAGTCTGCACATCGAATTTTTTCATGGCTGCCCTCTTCTATTCTTCACCCTCACCCCCACCCTCTCCATCACCCTCCCCCCAGCGCGGGGGAGGGTCGGGGAGAGGGGGGAAACGAAAATCTTAGGCCTCAGTCTGGGCGGATTCACCTTCCTATAAGATAGACAGTTTTCGTTCCCAAAGGAAGGAAAAAAATAAAAAATCACCCTTGACAAGCCTATTCGACTGGGATAAATTCAGGCCATAAACTACAATATTTTGTAGTTTTGGCCGGCAAGCTACACAAAATATCGGATTTATTAAGTCGGCTGTTTGACCGGTTTCCGCATATCAAGGGAGGAAGGAGGCGCGGGATGACAAGGGGCATTTCCAGAATTCGCAAGCGGGATGGATCCATCGTCGATTTTACCCAGGATAAGATCACTATCGCCGTTTTCAAAGCCATGGAAGCCAACGGAATCAACGACAGCGCCGCCGCCAAGACCGTCTCCGACATCACCACTTTCATGGTCGAGGACAAGTTCGGCGGCTACACCATCCCCTCGGTCGAGCAGATCCAGGACATCGTGGAAATGGTCCTGATGAAGCAGGGCTACCACGATGTCGCCAAGTCCTACATCCTCTACCGCGATCGCCACAAGTCCATCCGCGAGGCCAAGCAGACCGGCCTCAACCTGGAGCGGCTGATCAAGGACTATATCAGCGACGTGGACTGGAAAATCCGCGAGAACAGCAACGAGGGGGTCATCAGCTTCTCCGGCCTCAACGCCCGCGTCTCCGGCGAAGTCCTCTCCAACTTCGCCCTCAACCACCTCTACAGCGAGCGCGTCAAGAGAGCCCACCAGGACGGCGAGTTCCACATCCATGACCTCTCTTATCCGATCGTCGGCTACTGCGCCGGCTGGTCGCTCGAGAAGCTCCTCCGCAAGGGCTTCGGCCATGTCCCCAACCAGGTCCACTCCAATCCGGCCAAGCACCTGGAGACGGCCACCCTCCACATGGTCAACTACATCGGGACGATGCAGGGCGAGTTCGCCGGCGCCCAGGCCTTCTCGTCGGTGGACACTCTGCTCGCGCCCTTTGTCCGGTTCGACGGGCTCGACTACGACCGGGTCAAGCAGGACATCCAGAAGCTCATCTTCGGCCTCAACGTGCCGTCTCGCTGGGGCTGGCAGACGCCTTTCTCAAATCTCACTTTCGACCTCACCGTTCCGTCTGATATGAAGGACAAGAAGGTGGTTGTCGGCGGAGAGGAGCAGGAGGCGACCTACGGCGAATTCCAGGCCGAGATGGACATGGTCAACCGGGCCTTCCTGGAGCTTATGATCGCCGGCGACCAGAAGGGCCGGGTCTTCACTTTCCCCATCCCGACATACAACCTGAGCCGGGATTTCTCCTGGGACACACCGATCGCGGACCTGCTTTTCGAAGCGACGGCCAAGTACGGGATTCCCTACTTCCAGAATTATATCGGGACGAACATGAACCCGGGCGACATCCGGGCCATGTGCTGTCGTCTCAACCTCGACCAGCGGGAGCTCATGCGCCGGCCGGGGAACATGTGGGGTCCCGGCGATTCGACCGGGTCGATCGGGGTAGTAACCATCAATCTCAACCGCATCGGCTACGAGGCCAAGACTGTTGAGGAGTTCCGGACCAAGCTCGAGGAGCTCATGGTCCTGGCCAAGGAGTCGCTCGAAACCAAACGCGAGGTCGTCAACAGCATGCTGAAGAAGGGCCTGATGCCCTACACCCTCGTCTATCTCGGGCACTTCGACAACCACTTCTCGACGATCGGCATCTGCGGGATGAACGAGGCCTGCCTGAATTTCCTGGGCAAGGGGATCGCGACACCGGAAGGCAAGGAGTTCACTATCGAGACGCTGAACTTCATGCGCAGCGTCCTGCAGAAATTCCAGGAGGAGACGGGAAACCTCTATAATTTGGAGGCGACGCCGGCCGAATCGACCTCGTACCGGCTCGCCCGGAAGGACAGGGCCAAGTACAAGAACATCATCACCTCGGGGACGGAGAAGTACCCCTACCTCACCAACTCCACCCAGCTCAACGTCGATGCGACGCGGGATGTGTTCGAGGCGCTCCAGCACCAGCAGGACATCCAGCCGCTTTACACGGGCGGCACGATCTTCCATACCTTCCTGCCCGAGGCGATCGACCGCGACACCTGCCGTAAGCTGGTCAGGAAGATCGCCCAGACCAGGATTCCGTACTTCAGCATCACTCCGACGTTTTCCGTCTGCTACAACCACGGCTATGTGCGGGGCGATCATCCGGAATGCCCGAAGTGCGGCTCCCAGACCGAGGTCTTTTCGCGGATCGTCGGTTACCTCCGGCCGATCCGGACCTGGAACGACGGCAAGCAGCAGGAGTTCAAGGACCGGACGCCCTACGAGAAGATCCAGTAGCCGGCTATGGATTATCTGCTTTTCACCTACCCGAACTGCGACAAGTGCGACGCCTTCAAGGCGTATCTCAAGGGGACGCTCCCCAAGGGGACACCCCTCCAGGGTGAGGAGCTGAGCCTTGTTGAGAAGGCCGGGAAGCTGCGCATCCGGGAGTACCTCGGCACGATCAAGCGCGATGACAAGGGTGCGATCATTCTGCCGGTCTTCGTGCTGCGGGAGGAGGGGCAGGTGAGCGGGATTTTTAACAACCACGCGGAGCTCGACCTTTGGTTGAGATCAAAGGCTTAGAGAAGTTCGCACCCCTCGATTTTCCGGGGTTCATATCGGCGACGGTCTTCCTGGGGGGATGCAATTTCCGTTGCCCGTTCTGCCATAACGCCGACCTTGTCCTGAGGCCGCAGGCGCTCGATACCATGCCGCTCGACTATTTCGTCACCTTCCTTGATTCGCGGAAGGACTGGCTCGAGGCGATCTGCGTGAGCGGCGGCGAGCCGCTGCTCGAGGACGATCTGGAGGTGCTGCTGAGAGTCATCAAGGACCGGAACATGCTGGTTAAGCTCGATACGAACGGGTCGCGGCCGGAGCGGCTGGCCGACCTTGTCGAGGCCAAGCTCGTGGACTATATCGCCATGGACGTCAAGGCGCCCCTGCACCGGTATAAGCAAGTCACCCGCTCCGACGTGTCCGAAGACGACATCTCCCAGAGCATCGACTTCGTCCGGACATCGGGGCTTCCCTACACTTTCCGGACGACCCTCGTACCGGGCCTGGTGGGGGAGAGGGACCTGCTCGAAATTGCCCAGATGCTCCACCGGGCCAAACGCTTCCAGATCCAGCAGTTTTCCAAAAGGAACCCGGTGGACAAGCTCTTCGCTCAGATCGAACCATACCCGGAGGAAGAGATCAACCGGCTGGCGGGGCTGGTCAAGCCGTATTTTGACGAGTTGCGGATCGAAGGCATTTGAATTCGGTGCCCAGGTGTGAATTAAAGTAAGGGGTCCCATAATTAGGGGCACTGAATTATAAAAGAAATTCCGTCTCCCTAGATGGGAGAGGGTGGCTAAGGACGGAAACGGAAGATGAAACTCAAAGTGAAAAAAATCAGCCCCGGGGCCAGGTTGCCGATATACCAGCATCCCGGCGACGCGGGCATGGACCTCTTCGCCGCCGAGGAAACGGCGCTGAACGCAGGGGAAGTGAAAGCCGTCCCGACCGGGATCAGGATGGCCATCCCCGAGGGATATGTCGGGCTCATCTGGGACAAGAGCGGGATCTCGCTCCAGGGCGTTCATCGGCTGGCGGGGGTGGTGGATGCGGGCTACCGGGGCGAGGTCAAGGTCGTGATGGTCAATCTTGGAAAAGAGACCTATGTTTTCAGGAAGGGGCAGAAAGTCGCCCAGATGCTCATCCAGCCGGTTCCCGCGGTCGAGATCGTGGACGTCGGGGAGGGCGAACTCGACGAGACCTCGCGCGGCGCCGGCGGGTTCGGCTCCACCGGCCATTTCTGATTATTGAACCAACCAGTTCTCGGACCGAAACCCCAGGATTCTGGCGTTGTGCCGGATGTTGCCGGTAACCAAGGTCAAGTTGTTGGCGATGGCGGCGATCTGAAGGTCCGCCTCGAGCCGGGCTATCAATCCGGCCGGCCGCTTTTGTCAAGTTGAGCTGGGAATATTGACTTGATCGGCGGCAGCCGCTATCCTATTATTCCTATAAAGGTTGTAAATAAAGGGTAAAGATCAGAGATATAACACCGGCGGAACGGCCGGTTCATATCCCTTGCCTTCCCCAAAAGGAACAGAGAGATGGTCGAAAGCAATGGTTCTTCGGGCCCCGACCTTTCGGGATTGAAGATTGAGGAGCGGTCGCGCAACAATTCGCGCGGGCGCAAACCCTTGCGCGCCGTTATCCTGGTTGTCTTCGGACTCGCGCTCGTGATCGTAGCCGTGGTCGTGTTGCGCGCCCGGGTGCCGGTCGTCGAGGTGGCGGCCGTACGGCCGGGGGGTGATGCCGGGTCCACCGCGCTCCTGAACGCCAGCGGCTATATCACGCCCCGGCGCCGGGCCACCGTCGCGGCCAAAATAACGGCCCGGGTCGTGGAAGTCTACGTTGACGAGGGGATGAAGGTCACCGAAGGACAGCTCCTTGCTCGCCTCGATGATTCGGACGCCCAATACCGTCTTCTCGCGACCAAAAGTCAACGCGATGCGACCGCCGCCCTGATCGAAAACCTCGAGGTCAACCTGGGCAACGCCGAGCGCGAGTTCCGCCGCCAGGAGGACCTCGAGAAGCAAGGATATACCAGCGCGCAGGAGCTTGACCTGGCCCGCACGACCGCCGAGAGCCTGAGGGCGCAGATCTCAGCGACCAAGGTGCAAGTGCTGGCCGCTGACGCCCAGATCACGGTGGCGCAGCAGGACGTGGACAACTGCACAGTGCGCGCGCCTTTTGCCGGTGTCGTGGTCTCCAAGGACGCGCAGCGCGGCGAGATGGTTTCCCCGATCTCGGCCGGGGGCGGGTTCACGCGCACTGGCATCGCCACGATCGTGGACATGGACTCGATCGAGATCGAGGTCGATGTCAACGAGTCCTACATCGCCCGGGTTGAGCCGGGTCAACGAGTCGAAGCCGTGCTCGACGCTTATCCCGACTGGCGGATCCCCGCTCAAGTCAGGACTATCATACCCACGGCCGACCGTCAGAAAGCCACGGTAAAGGTGCGGATCTCCTTCGACAAGCTCGACCCGAGGATTCTTCCGGACATGGGGGTCAAGGTCTCCTTCCTCGCGGCTGAGCAACCATCCGGCCAGGCACCGCCTCGTGCCGTGGTGCCGCGCGAGGCGACTAGGGAAGCCGAAGGCAAGACGGTGGCATTTCTTTTCCGTGACGGCCGACTGGAAAGGCGGGCGGTGAGCCTGGGGACGGTCAGAGGCACGGATGTCGAGGTCACGGCCGGCCTCTCGCCGGGTGACCAAGTTGTGGTGAAAGGCCCCGCGGGTTTGCACGATGGCCAGCGGGTGAAGGTGAAGCAATGAGGAGAGTAGCATGGTGAGAGTTGATGGAAAAGGGAACGGCTCGTGCCTCGTCTGCGTGCGCAACCTGGATAAGATCTACACTCGCGGGAGCGAGGACATCCACGTCCTCCAGGGTTTGAACCTGGAAGTCGAAGCGGGCGATTTTGTCGCCTTCATGGGTCCCAGCGGATCCGGAAAGACGACACTCCTCAACTTGCTCGGTGGGCTCGACCTTCCCACCTCCGGTAGCATCACGGTGGCGGGCGACGAGATCACTCGCATGTCGGCCGGAAAGCTCACTGCCTGGCGGGCGCGCCATGTGGGCTTCGTCTTCCAGATGTATAACCTGATCCCGGTCCTGACCGCCTTCCAGAACGTGGAACTGCCGCTCCTTCTCACCCGGCTCTCCAAGGCGGAGCGGCGCAAACACGTCGAGACCGCGCTCGGCGTCGTCGGGCTCTCCGACCGCATGTCGCACTACCCGCGCCAGCTTTCCGGAGGTGAAGAGCAGCGCGTGGCGATCGCCAGGGCTATTGTGGCTGATCCCACGTTCTTGTTATGCGACGAGCCTACAGGGGACCTCGACCGCAAGAGCGCCGAAGAAATCATGGACCTCATTGACGGGCTGGTGGAGAAGTACGGCAAAACTGTCCTGATGGTCACCCACGACCCGCGCGCCGCCGAGCACGCCCGGGTACTTCTCCACCTGGAAAAAGGGATGCTGGTGGAATCGGCCAGGAACGGGAGTAGCGCATGAAGTATTTCCGGCTGGTCTGGGCCAACCTCAGGCGCAAGAAAGTGCGCACGACACTGACCATCGGCTCATTTATGGTGGCCCTCTTCCTCTTCGGGCTTCTGGCTGCAGTCCGCACAGCCTTCAGCTTCCGGGTCGATGTGGCGGGTGTCGATCGCCTGAATGCCATCAACAAGGTCTCCCTGATCCTTCCGCTCCCGTTCTCCTATCGCGACCGGCTTATGCAGATGGAGGGTGTTGCGGCTGTGACCTACGCATCTTGGTTCGGCGGCATCTACCAGGACGAGCGCAACTTCTTCCCGCAGTTCGCGGTCGACAAGGACACGTGGCTCGATGTGTATTCGGAGTATGTTGTCCCCCAGGACCAGCAGGACGCGTTTTTGCGGGACCGTCAGGCCTGCCTGGTCGGCCGCAGCCTGGCGAAGCGCTTCGGGTTCAAAGTCGGCGACAGGATTCCGCTCAAAGGCACGATCTGGTTGGGGACATGGGAGTTCAATGTGGCGGGGATCTATGACGGCAAGAGGTCGGATGTCGATACCACCACCATGTTCTTCCGGAGCGACTATCTGGAGGAACGGCGGAGTTTCGACAAGGGCACGGTCGGCTGGTACGTCGTGAAGCTCGGTGACCCGGACGACGCGGTCAAGGTGGTTAAGGCCATAGACGAAAGCTTCGCCAACTCGCCGTACGAAACGCTCACCCAAACGGAACAGGCCTTCGCCGCGTCCTTTGCCAAGCAGATCGGGAACGTCCAGTTTCTGATCATGAGCATCGGGACTGTCGTGTTCCTCACTCTTCTTCTGGTCACCGGCAACACGATGGCCATTGCGGTGCGCGAGCGGACCGGCGAGCTCGCGGTGCTGAAGACGATCGGCTACCCCGATGCCGGGGTGCTGGGGCTCATCCTCGCCGAATCGGTCCTTATCGCCGGACAGGGCGGACTCTTCGGGCTGGCCCTCGCCTCAGTGGCGGTCCCCGGGATCTCGCACGCCCTGCCGATGATGTCCGGGCTTCGTCTCTCGCCAATAACCCTGCTTCTCGGTTTTTGTCTCGCCCTTGGGGTGGGGGCGGTCGCGGGACTGCTGCCGGCGCTCGGCGCCATGAGACTGCGGGTCGCTGTTGCCCTGAGGAGGGTGTGAGATGGCGATTCCATTCGCCTACAACGTGCGGAGTGTTTGGAAGCGCTGGACCTCGGCGATCGTGGCCGTGCTCGGCATTGCCGGTACGGTGGGGGTGTTCGTGGCCGTGTTGGCGATGGCGAACGGCTTTAGGGCTACGCTGATGGCATCGGGGTCGCCGCGCAACGCGATCGTCCGGCGGGCCGGCGCCGACACCGAGATGGTCAGCGCGGTCTCTTTGGACCAGCTCCACGTAATTGAAGACGCGGCGGGCGTCGCCCGGGATGCCCGGGGGCCGCTCGTTTCGGGGGAAGTGGTGGTCATCGCGGCCTTTCCGCTCGTCCGGACGGGCACCGTCGCCAACGTCCAGGTGCGGGGTGTCTCCCCGCGGGTCCTTGAGGTGCGCGACAACGTGCGCATCGCCGCCGGCCGGTTCTTCCAGCCCGGGCTCGCGGAGCTCGTGGTCGGGCGCAACGCGTCGAAAACCTACAGCGGGCTCCTTCTCGGGAGTGCGGTGCGCTTTGGCGGCGGGGCTTGGCAGGTGGTCGGGGTCTTTGACGCCGGGGGAAGCGCCTTCGATTCCGAGGTGTGGTGCGACGCCAACGTCCTCAGCGAGATCTACAAGAGACCGACGAACGTCTTCCAGTCGGTCACCGTCCGCCTTGATTCGGCCTCGGCGCTCGCGGGATTCAAGGACGGACTTACGGCCGACCCGCGGCTCTCGGTCCAGGTGGACCGTGAGACGGACTACTATGAGAAGCAGTCGCGCGCTGTCTCCGCGATGATCCGTATCTTGGGCTTCGTGGTTGCCGTGGTGATGGCCGTCGGCGCGGTGTTCGGCGCCCTCAACACCATGTACTCGGCCGTCGCCGAGAGGTCCCGGGAGATTGCTACAATGCGGGCCCTGGGGTTCGGGGGGGGCACCATCGTGTTCTCGTTCGTCGTGGAATCACTCTTCATCGCCCTGGCGGGGGGTGTCCTGGGATGCTTGGCGGTTCTCCCGATGAACGGCTTTACTACGGGAACTATGAACTGGCAGACTTTCTCCCACCTGGCGTTCGCCTTTCGGGTTACGCCGCAGTTACTCGTTCAGGGGATTGTGTTTGCGCTCATGATGGGCCTCGTGGGCGGGGTTCCTCCCGCGATCCGCGCCGCCCGCAGGCCGATCGCCGTGGCGCTGCGCGAGCTCTAAATCCGATCGGGCAAAACCGGGCGGAGTTTGTTTCCTGGAGATGAGGAACATGCATAAAGCCGGCCTGGCCATCGGCTGCTTCTTGATCTTCGGTCTCGTCCTCATGGCGCCGCCGTTCGAAATCCAATCCAACGTCGACAGAACGCTGGCTTCTTTCAAGAAGCTTGACGACTATCCCCTCTATGTTATGCACTACGACGGCGATTACGGGTTCGGGGAGTACCTGAAAAGGGGAGTCCGGACGAATCCGGAGCCTGATCGGTCCGGCCGGGCCGAGGTTGGGTCGTTGGCCTGCAGCTGCTTCGCCGTTCGTAAGCGGGACGGCCGGGTCCTCGTCGGCCGCAACTTCGATTGGTCCGAACATCCGGCGCTTTTCCTATTTACCGCACCTCCCGGAGCGTTCACCTCGCTCTCCATGGTTGATATTTCCTATCTGGGCTTCGGCCGGGGCGCTCCCGCCGAAAAGAATATGAGACAGCTGCTGCAGGCTCCCTACCTGCCCTTTGACGGCCTGAACGAGCGCGGCCTGGCGGTCACCATGATGGCCGTGCCCCACTCGGAAGGAGGCCGGGATCCCAAAAAGATCACGATCGATAGCCTCGCCGTCATCCGCCTGATGCTGGATTATGCGGATAGCGTCGGCAAAGCCATCGATCTCCTGGGGCATTACAACGTGGATTTCGGCGGCGGGCCTCCCATTCATTATCTCGTCGCCGATTCTTCCGGCGATTCGGCGGTCATCGAATTCATCGACGATGAGATGCGGGTGGTACGCGGCGACAAGAGTTTCCAGGTTTCGACAAACTTCCTCCTCTCATCGAATCCACCCCAGAACAACAGGACCGCCTGCCGGCGGTACAATCGGGTCTTCGAAACGCTCTCCCTGGCCAAAGGAGAATTCTCAGCGGAAAACGGAATGGACCTCCTGCGGAGCGTCTCCCAGACCGGAGAGCATCCGACGATCTGGTCGTGTCTCTACGACCTGACCGCCCGGGATGTCCGGGTCGCTATGGGACGAAACTATGGCCGCGTCCACCGGCTGAGCCTCTCTGAGGGCGGACGGTAACGCTAAGAGGCGCTTTATTTTTGTTTGGTGGCCTGCCAGGTGCCTTTTGCACTCATCTCCGGGATTTCGATCTCGCCTGTCATGCCGCCGCCGTTGAGCTTCATCTTGAAGAGGATGCTCCCTTCCCCGCCTTGCGGAAGCATCACCGGAACGGTGAAATTGAAGGCGCCCTGTTCGAGAGCAATGTCCTTAAGGTCTCCGTCGACCGCCCCGTATTGATCGGTCATATGGCCCGCCAACTTCCCTTCTTTTAGCTCCAGTATAAGGGTCAGAGTGTTCGGCTCATCCATGCCCTCGAGAGTCGCCTCTCCCGACCAGGTCCCGACTAAGTCGGCGGGCTGCTGAGCGAATACAAACAGGCTCACCCAGAGGGCTGTGGCTCCGGCTACCGTTGTTTTCCACGTCAATCTCATGTCTTTTTTCTCCTGTTGTCGGTTCCACTAAACAAATACGTTTTTATAGAGGTATTGTTCTGATGATGCCTAAGTTAGCGTACGATTTTAAAATTCTCAGGCGATCCAGTTCTCGACCCGGAGTCCGGGGATACTACCATAGTGCCTGATGTTGCCGGAAACCAGGGTCAGGTTGTTGGCGATGGCGATAGCGGCGATCTGAAGGTCCGCCTCGAACCTGGGCAACCCACGCCTCTCGAGGTCGGCCTTAATCCGGCCGAAGATGCGGGCACTGTCCTGGTCAAAGGGGAGGATCACCAGCCGGGAGAAGATTTCGCCTTCGTAGTAGCGGAGAAGATCTTCCCGGCCCTCCTTCCTTAAAACACCGAAATAGACCTCAGCTGCGTTCACGGCGCTCGTGAACTGGGCGGCCCGCGGGGTCGCCTCGAGCCGGGCCATCAATCCTGCCGACCGCCGTTTTTTCAAAACGTCGCTGAGGATATCCGTGTCGAAGAGGTACATCAGAGACGGACCTTGCGCGCCTTGGATTTCGCCCTGGCCTCATAGATTTCCTCAACCATCCGGTCGATCTCCTCGTCAAGGTTCTTATTGGGACCTTTTGCTTCAGCCAGCCCGCCGGCCGCCCCGGCTTGCTGGCGTTCCCATTCTTCATAAGGCAAGAGCGTGGCCACAGGTTTTCCATGTTTGGTGATCACGATATGTTCCTTCTCTAAGATGAGACGCTCGACGAGCTCGGAGAGTCTCGCCTTGGCCTGGGTCAGAGGAATCGATTTCACGAGTTCGCCTCCCCATTTAATATGGTTAAATTGACTAGTTTTGTCAATAGGTGCGCAGGAGGCCGGTCCTGGCGTTGAATTCCTCGATCAGAGAGTCGATGGCTTCGGCCTGCCCGGCGATATCGCTCCAGTAGGTCTGGCTGTACCACTGCGCCTGGATTTCCTCGAATGTTTTTCCCTGCTGTTCTACCCAGGTGTAATACTTTAGATTGTGAATGCGCCGGCGGTCGTAATAAGTCAGCTCCTGGATGAAGTCGATGGATGCCCCGAGCAGATAGCGGCCATGAGCAACCGCGGCGTCCCTGTCCGTGAACTCTCCCCGCGCCGCCGTCAGTTCCTCTAATCGGCTTCCGTACATCTCCATCGAGTCGGTCAGTACGGTCAGAACAACGTCGGTTGCCTCCAACTCGAAATAGCGGGCGAACTTGACCGCTGCGAGCAGGTTGGCCGCGCTCGAAATCCCCAGCCAGGACAGTTTCTCGACGAGGCCCTCAGCCACGCCCCGCTCAACCAGGTACGCCCGCCCGGCGGGCTCGTTGAAGAGGCGGGTGAGGCTCACGGCGGCGTCATCGTCGATCCCGATCACGAGATCGGCATTCTTAACGTTATGGATCCAGGGAACGTGCTTGTCGCCGATGCCCTCGATGCGGTGCGCCCCGAAGCCGTTCAGGAGAAGGGTAGGACACTGCAGCGCCTCGGCGGCGGCTATCTTGGCGGCCGGGAAGCTCTTTTTTAGATAGTCGGCCGCCGCGAGCGTTCCAGCGGACCCCGTGGTGGCGACAAAACCGCGGTAGGTATCGCCCGGCAGCATAGCCCGCTCGAGCACCTCCAGTCCCGCCGGCCCGGTCACTTCATGGTGCCAGAGGTAGTTGCCGAACTCATCGAACTGGTTGAAGACCACGACATCCCGGCCGGAGCTGCGCAATTCCTTGCACTTGTCGAAGATCTCCTTGACGTTGCTCTCGCTCCCCGGCGTCTTGATGACTTCCCCGGCGACCTTAGCCAGCCAGTCGAAACGCTCCCGGCTCATGCCCTCGGGTAAAACGGCGATCGACTCGCAGCCGAGAAGGGCCGAATCATAGGCTCCGGCCCGGCAGTAGTTGCCGGTCGAAGGCCAGACGGCTTTTTGCCGCGTGGGGTCGAACTGGCCGGTGACCAGCCTTGGCACCAGGCAGCCGAAAGCCGCCCCGACCTTGTGGGCTCCCGTCGGGAACCACTTGCCCACCAGGGCGATGATCCGGGCCTCGACTCCGGTCAGCGCCGGCGGGAATTCCAACGTATTCACCGGTCCGAAACCTCCACCTTTTGGCGTGGGCTCGTTGTGCCAGGTGATCCGGAAGAGGTTGAGCGGGTCAAGGTCCCAAAGGCCGACGAGTTTAAGCTGGTTGGCAATTGCCGCCGGGATCAGCCCGGGGTCGCACTGCTGTTTAAAAGTAGGGATGATGATATTCCTCTCCCTGGCCCGCCGCACAGCCCGGTCGAGTGTTTTCGGGTCAATCGTCAGGTTGATCATCTCGGCACCTCCGGATGTTTCGGGCCCCAGAAGTCGTGGATGAGCGGGGCCAGCATGGGAATGAAGACCACCCAGCCGATGCCGAGCGCAGCCTCGAGTCCCATCCGCGGCTGGGTCAGCCGGACAACGGCCATCATCGGCACCATCGCGAACATGAAATCGGGCAGGGCCACGCACACTGAGCCCAGACTGTAACGGGCCTCGTAGGAGGCGACCACCCCGACCATAGGGAACATAGTCATGAATCCCTGGAGCATGCGCTTCATCAGAATGAGCACCAGGATCACTCCGGCGACGAGCGGGAACTTGATCCAGAAGGGGAGGTGGCTGCGGTGGCCAGGCTCGCCGTGCCGGCGGAACAGGGCATGGGAGGCGCCGGCGACAATCAGCGTGAAGGCGCAGGCGAGCCAAAAGGAAGCCCCGCTCTGCGGCAGGATCGGCCGCAAGAGGGCTCCGGCCAGGCAGTAGCCGGCCGCCGTTATGACGATTGCCGGGATGATAGGCAGCCGGGCGCGATCGTGGAGAAGCCGTACACCGTGGGTATAGCCTAAAAGAAGGTTGAGGGCGACGACATGGGTCGTGTTGACCGGCACCCCGACAGCCAGCGACGCCAAGGTAAAGGGGATCGGGAGGGTCATGATCAATGCTTTCCACTTCGGGTGGGGGAGATAGGCGAGGAGCGTCGCCTGAAGGCTGACCACGGCCAGCAAGACGAGATCCCAGGTTCCGAGGTTGATCATGGGTTCGGGTTCGCTCCTGGACGACCTGCCCTGCGGCCGAACCAGATCCGCTGGGCATTTCCGGAGGCGATGAGATTCCGGACCCGGGGAGTGAGCCGGCGCAGGAGTCCGTTGTACCTGGCGAGGCTCTTACCAAGGTGCTCGAAATGCCCACAGAGGTCGCTCCCCAGGCAGAAGCGGTCGGAGTAGCGGTTGATCGTCTCCAGCCAGTGCTTCTTGGGCTCCAGCTCCAGAGTGATCACGTCGTCATACACCACCCAGGAGATATCCGCGTAGAGGTGGGGAAACCGGTCGAG
>CAYGXD010000026.1:0-30276 GCA_964353705.1 uncultured Eubacteriales bacterium
GTCGGAAGGGGTCTTCCCCTCCGAGTTGACTCCCCCCTGGAAGTGTCCCGTCCAAGCAGAGGACTCTGGCAAGGAATTTACGGGACGGGACACTAGAACGGCCCCAAGCGAAGCAGGACGGCGGGGATGAGGGTGATCAGCCCGAATAATACCCAGATCACCGCCAGCGGGAGAAACCACTTGGCCCACTTCTCCCAGCGCAGCTGGGCCAGACCCAAGACGCCCATGGTCACGCCGGAAGTCGGCAGGATGGGGTTGATATATTCAGCCAGCTGGAAGGCAAAGACCGAAGTCTGACGGGTGATGCCCACGAGCTCTCCCAGGGGCGCCATTATGGGCATGGTCAGGGCGGCCTGGGCGGTCCCCGAATGGACAAAAAAGTTGATGATGCACTGGGAAATGAACATCATCTGGGCGGAGAGGATGGGATGAAAATGAGAGATCGCCCTCGACATGGCATAAAGAGTCGTGTCCAGGATCCTGCCGTCGGTCGCGACGACAAGGATAGCCCTGGCGCAGCCGATGATCAGAGCGGCGTTGACCATGTCCTTCGCCCCGTCGACGAACGACCGGGCCATATCATCAGACTTCAACTTCCCGACAAATCCGGAGAGTATACCCAGGGCCAAAAAGAGGCCGGCAATCTCGTTGATGTACCACTTGAACTTGAGGATCCCGAAGACAAGGAGGGCCATCCCCGCCAGGAAGAGGACAAGGACGCGCCGGTGAGCCGGTGTCAGCCGCATCATTTCAGTAGGTGACAGGTTGATCTGAAGTCTTTCCCTCCGTTCCACGTCGTCTTTAAAAGTCGGGCTTCGCCGGGGGTCTTTTCGCACCCGCGCGGCATAGCGCACCACAAAGAAGACGGCGATGGCTGTCCCCAGCGCCCAGATGATCAGCCGGTAGCCTAACCCCGAATAGATGGGAAGACCCGCGATCCCCTGGGCGATCCCGACAGTGAACGGGTTGAAAAAGGCCCCGGCGAAACCCGAGGCGGCCCCGACAAAGGGGATCGCTACTCCAACAATCGAGTCGTAGCCGAGCGAGAGAGCCAGAGGAACAAAGACCAGGACAAAGGGCATCGCTTCTTCACACATCCCGAAGACGGCACCGCCCAGAGAGAAGACGATCATCGTGACCGGGATCAGCAGGGTCCGGAGGGCGCGGCTTTGACCGAACCGCAGGGCCAAGTTGTGGATGAAGGCCATCACGGCGCCTGTCTTTTGGATGACGGAAAAAGCGCCGCCGACCACAAAAACGACGGCGATGATCGCCGCAGCGTCGACAAACCCCTTGACCGGGGAGACGAAGAGCGCCCCCAAGCCCTGCGGGTTGCGGCTGGAGAAGGCAAAAGTGCCGGCCACGGGGACGGTCCGGCCGTCTTTCTCGGCCCTCTGGTACTGGCCTCCCGGGACGATCCAGGTGGCCACCACCGTCAGGATCACCATGGCATAGATCAGGACCAGGGTATGGGGGAGGCGGATTTTCCCGGCCGGCATCAGCGCACCACCTTTCTTTTCTTGAGGTCGAACCGGTCGCCGGCCCCCAATACGTGCATGACCGCTCCGCTGAAACTGATGGCCTTGGCCGGCGTGATGGTCACTGAGGCGCGGGCGGCGTCGTAGACGACGACATTGCGGTTCCCGACGACCTCGAAGCGATCGTCCGGGCAGACGACGATGGCCGTTTCTTCGTCGATACCGATCCCCAAAAGCCGGGGATGCTCGGCGACCAGACTGATGAGCCGGTTATGCCTTTTCCGGGTCACGAAATGCTGGTCGATGATGACTGTCTTGAGGAAGCCCAGCCCCTCGACGGTGACAATGTTGCCCGCCTCGAGCGTCTCGAACTCATGGCCCTCCTCGGCCTTTCTCTGCTCTTCACCGGTGATCATGATCTCGCTCATCACCGCCGCCCCGGCGCTCGTGCCCGCCATGACACAGCCCTCGCTATAAAGCTCGAGCAGGCGCCGCTGGATCGGCGTGCCGCGGAGGACGGCCATCTGGCGGGCTTGGTCTCCTCCTGAAAAGAAGACCGCCCCGGCATCGTCCAGCAACCGTACGCTTTCCCCGGCGAGGGCTTGCTCGCGGGTCAGAATATGATATTCCGCTTCCTTCGCTCCCAGCCCTTTGAACTCGGCCACCAGACGGGCGCCGGTTTCCGCGGGCTCGCTGCTGGCCATCGGAAAGACGATAATCTTCCCGCTTCCAAACCGTCCGGCCAGGTCGACAAATTGTCTCATCATGCTTTCCGGCCGGTCTCCCCCGCCGATGATGAAAAGGGTTCCCTTGGCCCCTGAATACGAAGGAGCCGCAAGGCCGGCCAGCAATGAAATAAGGAGGGGCCAGGCTTTTTTCATTTCGTCCTCCGAAGCCCCCTATTTTATCATACTCTCTGCCACAATAACCTCTAGGGGTGATAAGAAAGGGATAAAAATCCCCCCACGATTCATCCTCATGGGCGATTGCCCCGATGGGGTCCGCAAAATAGAGTAGGCAAGAGCGTCCGCGGGGTGGCTTCCACCCAAGGATAAAGCTTAGAGAAGCGCAAGGAAAATGCCTGTCGCAGTGAAGAATTCGGTCCCGGAGGCGCGTCGGACGGCGCGGAAGCCGGTGAATTCACGAGCCGTCCAGCCGTCCATCCGCTCCCGGGTTCAGTTCGAAGACTTGATCACGGCCATCTCCACGCAATTCATCAACCTGGCCCTCGAGGACATCGATAAGGGAATAATCGAGGCGCTGAAAAAGCTCGGCCGGGCGGCCGGGGCGGACCGCAGCGCCGTCTTCCTGTTCAAAAATGGTCATGGATATGACACATATGAATGGTGCGCTCGGGGGATCCCGTCCATAAAAGACAATCTGCAGGGCCGCCCCCTTCAGTCCTTCCCCTGGCTGAAGGACAAACTCTCTAGGGCGGAGAACATCCATATCCCCCGCCTTGATGACCTTCCCCCCGAGGCGGAGGCAGAAAGGGAATTGCTCCAGAGTTTTCGGACCAAGTCGCTCGTCATCGTGCCGATGATCCTGAACAACTGTCCGGTCGGCTTTCTCGGGTTCGACTCGATGCGCCGGGAGGCGAGGTGGTCAGAAAGGACTCTCGCCCTCCTCAAGATCGTCGGCGAGATCTTCGTCAACGCCCTCGAGCGCAAGAGGGCCGACGAAGTCTTGAAGGAATCCGAGAAAAAATATCGGGCCCTGTTCGATGGCGTTCCCGTTGGTCTTTACAGGACAGACCCGGAAGGGAAGATCCTCGACGTCAACCTGGCCATGGCGCGGATTCTGGGGTTCAAAGACACCGCAGCCGCCGTGGACAGACAGCCGCTCGATTTCTTTCTCGACCCGAAGGACTACGAGAAGGCGCTCGCCGTCGTGTCCGGTGAAAAGGCCGTGCGAAATTTCGTCTTCCAGCTGAAGCGAGCCGACGGCCGAGTGGTCTGGGCCCAGGCCAACGTCAACGCCGTGAGCAATTCCGGCGGCCGGGTACTTTACCTGGAAGGAAGCCTCCTCGACATCACGCTTCAGAGGCACGAGGAGAAGACCCTGCAGGAAACGGCCGACCAGGTCATCCGCCACCAGGCCGCCCTCCTGGAATTGGCCAAGCTCGACCTCTCCGACTTCGGCTCCACGCTAGAGACGGTTGCCGAGATCGTCTCCACCACCTTGGACGTGAACCGGGTGAGCATATGGCTCTTCGACTCCGCTCACAGCGAGATCCGCTGCCACGAACTCTACGAGAGGGGAGAAGACCGCCACGACCACGGAATGGTGCTCAAAGCCAAAGACTACCCGCGTTACTTCAAAGCCCTCGAGGAATCCCGTGTCATTGCCGCCGAAGACGCTCGGGACGACCCGCGTACCAATGAATTCGGCGATACCTACCTGAAACCCAAGGGCATCACCTCGATGATGGACGTCCCGGTCCGGAGGAACGGCTCGGTCATCGGGATCATCTGCCACGAACATATTTCCGCTCCAAGGACCTGGACTCCTGAAGAACAGCACTTCGCCATCTCCGTCGGGGACACCGTCTCCCTATCCCTTGAGACATCGGAGCGGAAGCGAAAGGAGAGGATCAACGAGTCGATCTTCCGGATCTCCGAGGCCGCCAACTCCGCCCCGAACTTGCAGGAACTCTTCCACTCGATCCATCAGGTCATCTCCGGCCTGATGCCCGCGAGCAATTTCTACATCTCCCTCTATGATTCGGTCCACAGCATCCTGAGTTTCCCCTACTTTGTGGACGAATTCGACACTCCTCCCGAGCCCAAGCCGCTCGGCCGGGGGCTGACCGAGTACGTCCTGCGGACCGGTCAGGCCCTCCTGGCCCTGCCTGAAGTCTTCTCCGAGCTCGAGCGGCGGGGTGAGGTCGAGTCCATCGGCGCCCCGTCCATCGACTGGCTGGGCGTGCCGCTCAATATCGACGGAAAGACGATCGGGGTCCTGGTCGTCCAGACCTACACCGAGGGCCTCCGCTACACCGAGGAAGACAAGAACCTCCTCAAGTTCGTCTGCGACCAGATCGCCATGGTCATCCAGCGCAAGAAGACCGAGGAGGAGGTCCAGGAGAGGGAACGCTTCCTGTCCAGCATGTTTGAAAGCATCCAGGACGGGATTTCCATCCTGGCCGAGGACTACACCATCCTCCGGGTCAATAGGGCCATGGAGAACTGGTACTCCCACGCCACGCCGCTCGTTGGGAAGAAATGCTACGAAGCCTATCACCTCCGGGACAAACCCTGTGACAGCTGCCCGACGCGAAAAGCCCTGGCCACGTCCGAGGCGGCTTATGAGGTCGTCCCCAAGGTGGGGCCCGGGGGCGAGACGTCCGGCTGGCTCGATCTCTACAGTTTCCCCCTGATCGACAAAAACTCGGGCCAGATGAAGGGGGTTATCGAATACGTGCGCGACATCACCGAGCGCAAGATGGCCGAGGACCGGCTGCAGTCATCGCTCGAGGAGAAAGAGGTCCTTCTCCGGGAGGTTCACCACCGCGTCAAGAACAACATGCAGGTCATCTCCTCTCTTCTCAACCTCCAGTCCCGGCAGGTCCGGGACCCCCACGTCCTCGAGATGTTCAAGGAGTCCCAGCGCCGCATCCGCTCCATGGCCCTTATCCATGAACGTCTCTACCAGTCATCCGACTTCTCCCACATCGAATTCGCCCAGTACCTCCGCAACCTGGCCACTCACCTGTTCCATTCCTACCAGGTCGACGCTTCCCGGATCAAACTGAGGATCGAGGCCGAAGAGGTCCACCTCAACATCAACACGGCCATCCCCTGCGGCCTGATCGTCAACGAGCTCGTCTCAAACGCACTCAAGCACGGTTTTCCGGAGAATCAAAGCGGCGAACTGGCCATCGACCTTCGCCGGGCGGCGGGGAACGGGTACGTGCTGCGAGTGAGAGACGACGGCGTAGGCTTTCCGGAGGGTCTGGACTTCCGCAAGACAGAGACCCTGGGCATGCAGATAGTCAGCACTTTGGTCAGCCAGATCGATGCCTCCATCGAACTCGCCAGCGGCAGGGGAACCGAGTTCACGATCCGCTTCCAGGAAGTCAGTTACGGACAGAGGGCTTAACCATGGACAAGATCCGCATCCTAATCGTCGAAGACGAAGGCCTGATCGCCCGGGACATCGAAGACATGGTCCGCCAAGCCGGCTATGAGATCTGCGCGGTCGTGGGAACCGGGGAAGAGGCCGTCGAAAAGGCCGAGACGACCCATCCCGACATGATCCTCATGGACATCATCCTGCGCGGCGAAATGGACGGAGTCGAGGCGGCCGAGAAGATCCGCGAGCAGTTCAGCATCCCCGTGATCTACCTGACGGCCCATACCGATGAAAACACCCTCCAGCGGGCCAAGCTGACGGAGCCCCTCGGCTATACCCTCAAACCGGTTGAGCAGAAGGAGTTGATGACGGTCATCGAGATGGCCCTCTACAAGCACCAGATGGAGATCAAGTTGAAGGAGCGCCAGGGCTGGCTGACGACCATCCTCCAGAGCATCGGCGAGGGGGTTATCGCCACCGACAGGTTCGGCAACATCACCTTCATGAACCCCATCGCCGAGAAGCTGACGGGCTGGAACCAGCCGGACAGCATCGGAAAATCGCTGACCAGCGTTCTCCACCTGATGAATGAGGATTCCGGAAAGCTGGTCCGCCTGGGGATCCCGGAGCTGCTTGCGAACATCACCTCCAACCCGGTGAGCGGTAACATCCAGATCGTCAACTATGTCGAGAAGACGCCCATCGAGCTGACCTCCACGGCCATCCGGGACGAGAAAGAGAATACCTGCGGCCTCGTCCTGGTGCTCCATGACCTGACCGAACGCAAACGCTACGAAGAGAAACTCCGCTACAACGCGGTCACCGACCATCTGACGGCGCTGCCCAACCGGTTCCTCTTTTTCGACCGGCTCAACATGGCGCTGGCCCAGGCTCAGCGGGATTTCCAGAAACTGGGAGTCCTGATGCTCGACCTGGACAATTTCAAGGAGGTGAACGATACCCACTGCCATAATATCGGCGATCAGCTGCTCAAGGGCGTGGCCGACCGACTGCTCGGCATGTTCCGCAAGGGAGACACCATAGCCCGCTGGGGAGGGGATGAGTTCATCCTTCTCCTGCCCGAGATCCGCCAGGCGGAGGTGGCCAAGAGCGTTGCCGGCCGGATTCTTGATTCTTTTAACAAGCCGTTCGATTTCGACGGGCTGAAAATAAGGATCACCGCCAGTATCGGGATTGCCATCTTCTCCGATGACGGCTCCGACGCCGATACCCTTATCAAGAACGCCGACATCGCCATGTACACCGCCAAGGCGGCGGGGCGCAACTGCTTCCATCAGTATACCCACGAACAAAGGGAGTACGCCCGCTACTAACACGGCCCCACCCCCGCGGTGACGGTCCATCCCCCTTCCCGGGGAGGACAAACGCGGGAAAATCCCCCCTGGATTCACCGGCATAGGGGATGGAATCTTAAGCCCATCTGTAAGTTAATAGGATTCGCGAGCTAGATTCCGTATGGAAACTAAAAAAATGGAAAAAGCCGAGCCGGTCGTTCTCCCCAGGGCGCCGAAGTCCGGGTCCAAGAGCGGCCGCGTCAAGCGCCGTAAAAAGGCGTCCAGGCCGAAGGTCAATGCCGGCCTTAACCTGCTGAAAGTCGCCCGAATGCTCGCTCAAGTCCGGAAGGAAGTCGGAGAGCATGTCGGGGGCACCGCCGAACTCAAGGCTGAGTTGGGACAATTGACCGGGACGACCAACCAGGCCCTTGCTCAAATCCGGGAGCTGAAGAAGCTCGTCGAAACCCTGGGAGAGAACGGCCGAGAACATGAACCCGACACGGGACTCCCGGCTGCCAGGGCCAGCGATCTCCCCGTCGCGCCGTCCCTCCCAGACCGAGAGGGTGCCGGTGCCCGGCCCGTTTCCAACGGCGGCAAAAAGATCCTGATCGTTGACGATGACCCGACCACGCTCAAGATCATCACCCACTTCCTGCACAAGGAAAACTTTTCCGTGAGCAGCTCGACATCCGGCGTCAACGGACTGAAAAAGGCCTTCAAGGAAGACCCGGACCTTATCCTTCTGGACATCATGATGCCCGACCTCAACGGCTTCCAGTTCCTGTCGATCTACCAGAAGGAAGAGGAGAACGCCCGGATTCCCGTCGTCATCCTCAGCTCCCTCGCCGAGGAGGCCGACATACTCAAAGCCCTGGAGATCGGGGCCGTCGATTTTATCACCAAGCCCTTCTCTCCTCAGGTCCTGATGGCCAAAATCAAGAAGAACCTCAACGACTCACCATGAGCACCTCCCTCGTCCTTGCGGCCTGGAGCCTTCTTTTTCTGTTCCTGTCGTCGCTCATCGTGTTCGCATTCATCGTCGTCCGGCGGCTCATCCTCGCCCGGCGAATGACCTGGTTCAGCGGAATCTATAAGCAGATCGAAGCCGACGTGCTGGAGGCCATCTCCCGCCTCGACCCGGACTTCTCCTTGGAAGTCGCCCGGAAGCACGGCCGCCATCCCAGCGTCTTGACTCAAGCCCTCCTCGATTTCGGGGATATCATCGTCGGCGGAGGTCGGGATCAATTGAGAATCATATTCAAACATTCGGTCAAGGACCTTTGCCTGAAGCGCCTGGCGTCCCGAAGAACGGCCCGCAGGCTCCAAAGCATCCGTCTCTTTGTCATCTTTTTCGACCCGCCAGAAAGCACCTTCCTCTTCCGGCTCCTGGAGGACAAACCCATCATCAAGCTGGCCGTTATCAACGCGCTGTCCCGCCTTCCCTCTCCGGAGACTCTGCGGCTCATTTTCACGGCCTTCAAGAAGGACATGGGCTTTACCGTGCAGGCCTATTTCAACGTCATGTTCAGCCTGGGGAGCCGGATCGAGCCGCTCGTCAAGGAATCCCTATCCACGCCTCTTCCCGCAGGCAAGCTTGGCCTTCTGGTTGAGCTCATCGGCGCCATCCCGCTGAGGAACCTCTCACAACAGGTCGTCGCCCTGGCCGGACATCCGGACAAGGAAATCCGCATCCGGGTCGCCCGGGCGCTGGGGAAGCTGCTCGTACCGGAAACCGCGGATACGCTCGTCCGCCTGGCTTCGGACGAAGCCTGGGAGGTGAAAGCCCAGGCGGTCAAGAGCCTGGGTAAATTGAATAACAGGGGGGCCTTGGACATCCTGACCAGGTCCCTTTTCTCCCCCTTCTGGTACGTCCGGTATAATGCCGGCCACGGCCTGGCCGAGATGGGCGAGGAGGGTTTGAAACAACTGCGGGAAGTGGCGCGCCAGGAAGAGGACAAATACGCCCGCGACATGTCGGAGATGGTCCTCAATGACCTGATATTCCCGGGAGAGGCGGCCTGAGAAGATGGGCGAGATACTCCACCTCCTGCTGCACGCCTTCAATATCTTGATCCTGGCCTATTTTTTCCTGATCAACGCCTTCTATCTGCTCTTCGTCGTCCTGTCGCTTATCGGCCTGTTCCGCCACCGCGAGCTGACCCGATTCGTCAGCTTCAAGGAGGTCTTTCGCCTGCCGCTCGTCAAGCCGATCTCCATCATCGCCCCGGCCCACAACGAGGAAAAGACGGTCGTCGAAAGCGTCCGGGCGCTCCTCTCCCTCGAATACCCCGTCTTCGAAGTCATCGTCGTCAACGACGGCTCGTCCGATCGGACGCTGGACAAGCTGATCAGCTCCTTCGAGCTCGAACGGAGCCGCTGGGTCTTCCGTAAAGTGGTGGCCCATCAGCCGGTCAGAGGCATCTACAAATCCCGCACCCACCCGAAGCTCGTCGTGGTCGATAAAGTGAATGGGAAAAAAGCCGATGCCCTGAACGCCGGCCTGAACATCTCCCGCTATCCCCTGTTCTGCGCCGTGGACAGCGATTCGCTCCTGGAAAAAGACGCCCTGCTCAAGATGGTCCGCCCTTTCCTCGAAGACCCCGAGAAGACGGTGGCGGCGGGCGGGATCATCCGCCTGGCCAACGGCTGCACGGTCAAGGGCGGGCAGGTGCTGGAGGTCCGGCTGCCCCGGAACGCGCTGGCCCGTTTCCAGATCATCGAATACTTCCGGGCCTTCCTGGGCGGCCGGATCGCGCTGGGCATGCTCAAAAGTATGCTGATCGTCTCCGGCGCCTTCGGCCTCTTTCGAAAGGATGTGGCCCTCCAATGCGGCGGCTACCGGACGGGGACGATCGGCGAGGACATGGACCTCATCGTCCGGATGAGACGCCATCTCCACAACATGAAAAAACCCTATGAGATCCGGTTCATCCCCGACCCCATCTGCTGGACCGAGGCTCCGGAGACGCTGAGGACGCTCTCCCGGCAAAGGAACCGATGGCACCGGGGGCTCCTCGACACGCTGCTCTACAATAAGGTCATGCTCTTCAACCCGCGGTACGGGGTTACGGGGCTTTTTGCCATGCCCTTTTATTTCGTCTTCGAGATGCTCGGTCCCTTCATCGAGCTCCTGGGGTACGGCATGTTCGCGGTGTGCATTGCCCTGGGACTCCTCAACCACTGGTTCGCCGTGCTCTTCTTTTTGGTCGCCGTGGTTCTGGGGACGCTCCTCTCTCTCCTTTCCCTCCTGCTGGGCGAATACTCCAGCGAGCGCTATCCCCGCTTGAAGGATATTCTGATCCTGACGCTATACAGCCTGTTGGAGAACATCCTCTACCGGCAGTGGCTGACCTTCGTCCGGGTCATGGCCTTTGTCGATTTTTTCAAGGGAAAGGAAGAATGGGGGGCGATGCACAAGAAGGGCTTTGTCCGAGCGGGATGAAAAATGAATACGAAGCCGATCATTAAGCCGTTCCTCCTTCTGGCCGTGGCAATCCCCCTCTGGCTCGGCGGGGTTTGGGGACAGGATGATATCCGGGACAAAGCTTCCGCGGCCATCCGGGAGGGAGACAACGAGGCGGCGATCCGGCTCTGTCTCGAGGGCCTCCGTCAGAACCACTCCGACTATGAGCTGAATTTTCTCCTCGGCCGGGCCTACGCTTTTTCCGGACAATACAAGGAAGCCGTCCGGGTGTTCGACGACCTGGCGCTGGCCCATCCTGAGAATACCGATGTCCTTCTGTTCCGGGCGCGGGTGAAAGCTTGGAGTCGCGATTACAGGGCGGCGGAAGCGGGATATAATGAAGTCCTCCGGCTCGATCCCGGCAACAGCGAAGCCTTGATCGGGCTGGCCGAAATCGCCTCCTGGCAGGGGGACTATACCGCGGCCCTGATTCTCTATGGAAAGGTTCGAGAAAAGGAGCCTGCCAACGCGGATCTCCATTTCCGGATCGGCCGTGTTTGGCTCTGGCAGGGAAGCTTCGCTCAAGCCGAAGAGAATTTTAAAACGGCTCTCAGTCTTGATCCTCAGAATGAGGAATACAAAAGGGCGCTTCAAAAAACAAAGCCGCGCCTGCAAGAGAAATTCGAACTGCGCTACGAGCGCCAGGCGGATAACTTCAGCGATGGGAGAGGCCGCTACCTCGACCAGAATCTCGCCTTCCAGATGAGCCTCCCCAAGAACGCCGGACCCCTTGTCCTCAAATATAACCATACGGACAGGGCGGACGGCCAGGATCTTCGTTACGGCCTGGAATTCTATCCCCGCCTCTGGAAAAGAGCCTACGGCTATCTGGATATGGCCTATTCTCCACGAGGCATTTACTATCCCGAGACCGCCTATCTTTTCGAGGCCTACCAGGCTGTCTTTTCCTCGGCTGAGATCTCTTTGGGATATCGCCGGCTGAATTTTGCCGCGGAAGGGATCTCCCAGTTTTTGGGCAGCCTGGGCTATTACTGGGGAAATTGCTATGCTTACTGGCGCTGGTATTACTCAGCCGAGGACCCGGGAGACCGGTTCGCCTGGCTGGCCAACATCAGGCGTTATTTCTCGGCGGACAGTTATATTTTCATCGCCGCCGGCCAGGGTCTGCGGACGGAGGACATCGTGACCTGGGAAGACTATCGGGCCAACCAGGAATGGATCTTCCAGGCCGGATTCAACTGGTATTTCCTGGGAAAAATAAAACTCCAAGCCTATTATGCTGTCGGCGACGAGGGGGATGTCCGCCGCAATACCCTCTTTATCAGCACCGGCTATCGCTGGTAACGGGGAGGTTCAGAATACGACTTCCAGCAGAAGCTCCTGTCCCGCGTTAACGGTCAGGGGTTTTCGCGAGCGCACGACAACGGTCCGGCCGTCCTTGGCCGGCTGAAGCTGGAGAGCCTTTCCGTCCAACGATCCCTGGAAGGAGACGATCTTTTTGTCCAAGAATTCCGGCGGCAGGCGCAGGGACAGTTCCTGGAGTTTCACGCTCCCGGAGAGTACGGCAGCTCCGGCCTTCAGATGTCCGTCATCCTCCGCTTTTTGAAAATAGCTTCCCCACCCCGAGCCCGCGCTCCAGAACGTCCGGAAATCCCCGGCATAGAGCTGCGGGGCAAAACCCATCCGCATCGCGGGGCCGGAATAGGAATATCCCGAGAGGGCGAGCAGGAGACCCCAGGAAGCCATCGCCCGGGCATAGTGATGGCCGCACTCGACCTCATCCCAAGGGTTGCGGCGCCCACCGTCGTACCGGTCTCGAACCGCCTTGACGATGCTCAAGCCCTCCTCGAGCAACCCCTCGTAGATCAGGTGGGAGGCCACCTGGTATTCGATCCCCGTCCAAACCTCGTCGGAATAGACAAACGGGAGCGGCGGACGCCCGCCTCTGGGCCAGGAGCAAAGGAGCAATCCTTTTTCGTCTCCGAGGGCATAGGTCCGCTGGCAGTTGGAGAAATCCCGGAAGTCCGTCCGGAAATTGTGCCGGAAGATGGATCCGAGCGTTGTCTTGATCCGGTCTTCCGGGAGGAACCGCCCCAGCCCGGCGACCATGGCCAGCCACTGACCCAGTGCCTGGTCCGACAGGCAGCCCACGCCGTACTGATATTTCTTCTCCATCACCCCGTCATATTTCTGGATATAGAACTCTCCGTTCCAAAGGAGGTCATCGTACTTCTTTTTCCCCTTCTCAAGGGTATCCCGATAGAGCGCCGCCGCCGACTTGTCTCCCACGGCTTCGGCCATACGGGAACCGGCCAGAAGCGCTCCCAGGTAAAACCCGCTGAGCATGCTGTTCGGACCGTAGAATTCGATATCGTAGGTGTTGTGCTGCTCTCCCTCCATCATCCCGTCCCGGTCCCGGTCCCAGGACGTCCAGGCGTATTCCAGAGCCTTTTTAGCCTGAGGCCAGAGCTTCCTGAGAAAGCCGTCGTCCCCAGAAATCTGCCAATCGCGGTAGAGGCTGATGATCCTGCCCATCTGGCCGTCGGCGGCCGGACGGAAATCCCAATAGACGCCGCTCTCCAGAGGCAGCGAGGTCCGGAAGATCATCGCGCCGTCCGGCCTCACCTGGTTCAGGAAGTCTGTCTCGCGCATCGACCTCTCGAGACTCGGATAAAGGAAGGCCAGGCTCTGCTCGTAGTTCCAGACGTGAGCGCAGTTCAACGGGCAACATCCTCCCCTGTCGTTACATCCCTCGAATCCGAAGAACCGGCCGCCCTCGAGCCAGAAGCAGGTCGTCGTCCGGATGATCGAAGCCTGGCTGGAGACGGCGTCGAGCACATAGGGAGGAAGCGTAGAAGCAAAGAAGGTGTCACGGAAGAGCCGGGTTTCCTTCTCCAGACGGTCCAGGTTCTGAACCAGATATTCGGCCGCCGCCCAGGCGTCGACGAAGCGCTCGGCGTAATGATTCCGCAACAGGCCTCCCCTCTGTTGGGGAACAACATCGAAATAGTTCAGAACATTGGGAAAATTCCAGGAGATGACGAACGGCAGCGCGGCTTCCTCGGAAGGCCCGAGCGAGACGGTGAGGCCCAGCGTGCCGATATCGGTCCGGCCGTCCGGCGATGGGCCGGCTTCTCCCGGATCGTTCAAGCGCCCATCATCGCAGAAATCGTCCCAGAAGATCTGGAGATCGTCCCACCAGTCCCCTCTCACCCAGTGAGAGGTAGAGGTGATGTCCTTCCAAGAGGTTGACAGGGCCATTGTGCCGAAAACGGGGGACTTCGGATCGACCTTCTTCGAGCTCATGACCAGGCCGGAAAGGACGTCGGTCTTCCGGATCTCGTTGAGATTCTGGCCGAACTTCTCACTGCCGATAGAATTCAGGTCTCCCTGGCCGTCGAAACCGATGGAGTTGAAGAGCGAGCCGGCTACGCTGGCCTTGATCCGTCCGCGGCTCAGGTTCTTGACGCGAAAGCGAATAAGGACCGCGGGGAGGCCCGAGTCCTCAGGATTGAGCGGGATCATCGGGTTGAACGCTTCCAGTGTGACTTGGAGCGGCACCCGGCCGTCCTCGAACTCTATCCGGGCGAAGGGATACTCACCGAAAAAGCGGGCTTTCTCCATCCGCGGAAGCCCCGGGACTTCCGTCCTCGGATAGCCGTCTTGTTCTGTAAAAGGAGGAGTCAGCGGCCCTTCAAGCACGCGGACCCCGCGGCGGCCGCCTTCTTCCTCAAAATAGAGAGCGAAGAAGGTAAAAGGAAGCTTGACTCCCTTTCCGGGCCGGTTGAAGATCTCCCAGTCGCGAAGATCGCCCCGCCCGCCGAGGGAGACCGTCCCGGTGCCGATGCCGCCGAGGGGGAAGGCGATTTCCCGGAGGGCGGGACCCTCGAATACCCTCTGCCCGCCCAGGCGGAAAAGGTCTTGAGGGAAATTGGGCTTTGGGGTGATCTCACTGTACCCGGCCGTCGCCGGTCTCAGGCAGGCCAGGGAAAAAAGAAGAACGGCTAAAAAACCCGGCGCCGTCATGAGGAAACGCTGATTGAAGGCTCGCCACATCGGGCATCCCTCCTTGAGGAGAAGATCTAACGCCTTCTATCTAGCGAAACGCCGCCGGATTGTCAAACGGCGCAGAGCCGGTGCGCTTGACCCATTCCATCTGAAGGGTGAGGAACCACTTGTACTCGACCCGTAAGCGAAGGTAGATATTCTTGTACGGTTCTTCCTTGCTCAGATAGAGGCGGATGCCGCCTTTCTTTTTGACGGCTTTATACATCCCCGTCCCATCCCTCGCCAGCATGTCAAAGGTCGTGAAATCGATCGGAAAGGCCTTGGCCCCTTGAGGTTGGATAACGGTGGGCCGTCCCACTTCGCAGCGGAAGAGATAGGGATGGCCGCCAAAGATAAACGTCGACTTGTGGACATCGCCTTCCCTGACATCGTGCTCCAGGAAGTATCCGAGGGCCGAGATGAGACCGTTGTGGCTTCCCTCGACTCTGGTTTCCTGGCCGTTCTCCCTGCGCGAAATGGCGTAGTCAGAAAAGAAAATAATGTTTTCGGATTGAATGACGCCGTTTTTCTTGAAGAATCCCGAAGATGATCCGACCGCCGCCCCGGTTTCACCGCCTCCCGGCCCATCGCCCCCCCCTTCTCTTTTGGAGGGAACCCGGCTGACCGCTTCCATTTCACCGCTGTAATCTTTTCTGTCCTTGACCAGCTCGGGCTTTGAAGCGCCGAAGATACGAAGAAAATTGTCCAGAAAATCACCGTTCCGTCGCACTTCCCCCTCGATGGCGAACGTCCCGACATAGCCGATCTCGCCGATAATGGGAACCCTGGCCTTGATGGCATACTCGTCCAGCCTGTGCCCCACCCTCTCCCCTTCTCGGACCCGGGTTTGGCCGGGCGCCGGCTGATCGCCCGACGGGCTTTGTTGTTGCGAGCAAGGCAGGAGGGGCGGCCTGGGGATAAGGATGCCGGCGAGCAGGAGCCCGGCTGTCAGGAGGGGGAGCCGCCTCCGTACCGGTTTGATCATTCGCCCCAATGGCTCCCGGCTACAGTTTTCATCTGATGTCCTCCCTATATCCCTTCTTCCAGATCGGATCAAAAAGATCAGCCGCGGCCCGTCTTTACTCGGCGATATTCGATATCGGCCTGTTCGCAAGCATCCTCATATATTCTTTTCCGGAGGAGCTGTCAAGATGCCGCGGATGAGTTAAGCGGGCGACGGCATTTGTTTACCGGGGGACAGGATTGAAGAGCCTGATCGTCTCCGGCTTGAGGAGGATGACAAACGAGTAGACGCCCAGGGCCGTCCCCAGAGGGAAGCTGATCAGATGGAAAAACGAGACAATAAGTGTCAGGATCCGTCCCCATTCCTTGCGCTTCATAAGTCCCATCCCGGCGATGATTTGCGGGACCGCCAAAGCCAGGAAGAAGAGGCTGGCTATCCAGGCGATGAGCCTCAGTATCCCGGGAGCGATGTTTCCCATGTCCGGGATGAAGGAGACGCCGAAGAGGACCAGGAAGACGAAGAAGGCGAACAGAAGCCCCATGATTCCGTAGACGATCCAGAGGATGCCGATGAGCTGAACATGCTTGTCCATACCGCTCCCTCCCTATGCCTCTTCACACTTGACGGCGGTGCCGCTGGCGCTGACCATGAGCATGTTCCCGCCCTGGCCGAGAGTTTCGTAATCCAGGTCGACGCCGACGATGGCGTTTGCCCCCAGGCTCTTGGCGCTCTCCGCCATTTCCTCGAGGGCGATGTCTTTCGCCCGCCTCAGTTCCTGCTCGTAGGCGGCCGCGCGCCCGCCGACGATATTTCGGATTCCGGCGAAGAGGTCCTTGAAAATGTCCGCGCCCATGATCGCTTCGCCGCTGACCAAACCAAGGTAAGTCTTGATCTTTTTGCCTTCAATCTGGGGAGTCGTCGTAATGAGCATGTGCCCTCCTTGTTTTCTATTCACGCTTTATTATACGAAATTTAAGCTCCGTTGATTATATTTCTCCGCGGCTCCCGACTTTTTCCCCTTTTCTCCACCTTCCTTTTCCTCCGGTCGTTCCCTGCCCCGAGGAACCGGGCGATCGTCAGGTCCATGTCCCGGAAATGCGTCCCCGGCCAGAATATCCGTCCGCAAGCCGGGCAAACGGCGAAAGAAGACGCCCTCTCGAAGATGAACGGCGTCACCAGGTTCTTGGCCGATCTCTTTGGGATCCGCTTGAGCCCGACATTGCAGGCCAGGCAACGGGAATGAGGCTTGGCCTTGTCCCGCAGCCGGAAGGCGTCGAGGACTTGGTTGAGCTGTTCCGGCCAGGCATCGCTCTCGACAAAAAGACAGGGATGGCCGACCGCGGAGAGAAGGAGCTCATGATCCTTGGTCAGGAGGGTGCGTTTTTCGCGCCGGGCCAGAAGAAGGAGGTCGCGATCCTCGGCCTTGTTCATGTAGACGGCGTCGAACCCGAGGATCCTGAGCCACTTGCCCAGCTTCCCCAGCATACAATCAACGACAAATTTCATCGCCGCAATCCAGGGGGGTTGCCCCCCTCCTGATTTCCTTGCTAAAGGCCGAGGAATTGAACGCTGAGGCCGGAGACAAAGATCATCGCCCCGGCCAGGGCGTGGGAATAGCGCTCCAGCTTGCCCAGCCGGACGAAGCTTGCCCCGAACGATGCGGCCGCGATGATGATAAGCATCGTCGCGATGGTCACCAGACCAAAGGCCGAGGCGACCAGGGCGACCCCGGCCGTGCTGTGGCGGGCGGCCGGGTACATGATGAGCGGGATGAGCGGCTCGCAAGGTCCGAAGACAAAGATCGTGAACAGGACCCAGGGCGTGATGTTGGCCTTCTCGATGACTTCGCCGTGGGGATGCACGTGCTCGGCGAGCTCGTGAGTGTGGGCGTGGGCATGTTGACGGACATGCTCATGGGCAGGATCGTGAACGCCCTGGTCCGGTCCGTGGGGATGGGTATGGGCGCCTTTGTGATCATGGAGGTGGGGATGGGTATGGGCCTTGCCTCTCCAGGCCCGACGCATGCCCCAAAGGAAATAGGCGAAGCCGAAGCCGATAAGAAGCCAGGCCGCGATCTGGCCGCGCGCCGATTCAACACCCTCGAGCCTGGCCACGGCGATGCCCAGGGCAATTCCGACGAATCCGAGTACCACCGAGCTCAGGATATGGCCGAGGCCGGCCAGGAAAGACACAAGAAGCGTCTTGCGCAGAGCCCAGTTGCGGGCTCGGCCGATCACGATAAAGGGGAGATAATGATCGGGACCGATGACCGTGTGGACGAAACCGAGCGTCGCCGCCGTTCCCACAAGGACCCAGATTTCCTTTTCGATCATCGGTTCAAGCCTCTTGCGGCCGGAGAAAAAAATTGGTGGACGGTAGGGGACTCGAACCCCCGGCCTCGGCGATGCGAACGCCGCGCTCTCCCAGCTGAGCTAACCGCCCACCGGAATCTCCACGTCGGGAGCCCCTTGAATTTACCATTTTTGCCGCTTTTTTTCCAGAGAGAGCTCGGGAGGGTCACTCGCTCTGTCAACATATTGAGAATTTGCCTCTGCCTGATCAGGGTTCTTCTTGACCTGACGGGCCGCCCGGTAGTATGGTTCCTGAGGAAAGGAATCGCCGATGAAAATAAAGATAGAGATTGCGTTCCTTGTGGCCGCAGCCGGCACTCTCGTCTGGTTGACCGCCGCGCAACAGGACGTCCAGAAGCCGGGCAGACCCGGCCGGGATTTTGAAACTCGGGAAGTCATGATCCCGGCACGCGACGGGGTCAGGTTGCACACCCTGATCTTCACTCCAAAACCGCTGACGTCGCCGCTGCCGATCCTCCTCAGCCGGACTCCCTACGGGATAGCCGGTTCCGCCGGCCGCCTGCGCGGGGTCTGCAAGGAATTGGCCGACGACGGGTATATCTTTGTCTTCCAGGACATCCGCGGGCGCTTCGGCTCAGAGGGGACCTTCGTGATGCAGAGGCCGGTGCGGGACCGGCGGGACCCCCGGTCTATCGACGAAGCGACCGACGCCTACGATACGGTGGAGTGGCTTATCGCCAATGTTCCCGGCAATAACGGCCGCGTGGGCCAGACCGGAGTATCCTACGATGGCTGGCTGACGGCCATGGCCATGCTGGAGCCGCACCCGGCGCTCCGGGCAGTCTCGCCCCAAGCCTCGCCGGCGGACATGTGGCTGGGCGACGACTTTTTTCACAATGGCGCCTTCCGCCTGAGCTACGGGTTCGAATACGCCACCTCCATGGAATCCTCGAAGGAGACTGCATCGTTTGCCTTCGATCGTTATGACACGTTTGATTGGTACCTGGCCCTCGGGCCCCTGTCGAACGTGAACGCCAAGTACCTGCACGGAAGAATCCCGACCTGGAATGACTTCGTGGCCCATCCGAATTACGATGAGTTTTGGAAGCGGCAGACACTCGTCCCCTATCTCATAAGCGTCCGGGTGCCCACCTTGAACGTCGCCGGCTGGTGGGACCAGGAGGACTTCTATGGTCCCCTGCGAATCTACGAAGCCTTGGAACAACACGATGACAAGAACCTGAACTTCCTGGTCGTCGGTCCCTGGAATCACGGCGGCTGGTACCGGGGCGACGGCAGCAGCTTGGGGAGCGTCAAGTTCGGCAGCCCGACCGGTCTCTATTTCCGCGAGAAGATCCAGGCGCCCTGGTTTGCTTATTACCTCAAGGACAAAGGGGAACCTCCGGATTTCGAGGCCGTGACATTCGAAGCCGGGGCCGGCGCCTGGCGCACCTGGGATGATTGGCCTCCGAAGTCACCCGCCAGCGACAAGAACCTCTATTTTCGCGCGGACGGCCGGCTTTCGTTCGAACCCCCCGCGGAATCCGCTGAAGGCGCCTTCGACAGTTATGTCTCCGACCCAGGTCATCCGGTTCCGTATCGCCATCGCCCGGTCCAAGCCACCTATTTTCCCCACGGCTCGTATTGGTCGACTTGGCTCGTCGAGGACCAGCGGTTTGTGGATGACAGACCGGATGTCCTGAGTTGGGAAAGCGACCCGCTCGGAGAGGACATCTCGATCGCCGGCCGGATCGTGGCTCACTTGTTCGCTTCGACTACTGGCTCAGACAGCGACTGGGTTGTCAAGTTGATCGACGTCTTTCCCGAAAGCATGCCGGAGGACTGGAGGATGGCCGGATACCAGCTGATGGTCGCCAACGAAGTCTTCCGGGGGCGCTATCGGCAGGATTTTGAGCGGCCCCGGGCGATTCCGCCAAACGAAGTTGTAGCCTACACCATCGACCTGCACACCCAAAATTACTGTTTCAAGAAGGGGCATCGGATAATGGTGCAGGTCCAGAGCAGCCTGTTCCCGCTCGTCGACCGAAATCCCCAGACATTCGTCCCCAATATTTTCGAAGCAGCGAGCGAGGATTTCCGGGTGGCTACCCAGCAAATCTTTCGGTCGGCCGAATGCGCTTCCCATCTGACTGTTCCCGTTGTCGCGAGACAGCCGGAAGAGTGAAACTTGATCCAGCCATAAAGGACGAAGGGACAGCCGGGGAGGAGGGGGGGCTCGGCGGGGGTGAGATGGAGAGAGGAACTTCACCCCTGGATTCATCGGGACGGGCGATTCCCCAAGAGCATCGATAACCTTTATCATGAGGGCGAGAGAAGCGGCGCAGGTAGTCTTAAAAACCAAGGCGCCGGCCAGAGGTTCGTCCGATGATAGAAAAGCGCAAAGACAAGCGAATCAAGGAAGAGAACCGGGTGCTCATCCAAGCCTGTTCTCCTGGAGCTCCGGGCTGTAGTGTGGCCATCAATGCCTTCACCAGGGACATATCTCTCTCTGGAGCCCGAATCTGGACAGACATGCTTTTTCCGTTGAACTCAAAGCTCGACCTGACACTGTACCTTTCCCGGTCGAGACAAATCGTCCGGATTCGCGGCACTGTCAAATGGGAGAAAGAATGCAATGACGGACTCTATGAAATAGGAGTGAGGTTCAAGTCGGGGATTCCCGATGCCCTCATGGCGCTTATCAATCATCTTTATGGGAAACAGGAAGCCATCCCAACGGAAGTCAACAAAGGTCGTGCCCGTTAACTAATGCGGAACGAATCGTTCTGGGGCCGGCGGTCAGGAGAAGACGGTCACGTTGATGCCGGCGGCACGAACCACATCAGCCAGCGTCTCAAGCTCCGACTTCGATGCGGGGCGGAGGTCGCTTGCGGGATGACCGCGGGCGAGGCTATAAAGCTGGACCACGGCGGGCTTGATTCTTATCAGCCTTTCAACCCAGGCCGACGCGTTTTCGGACGCCATGTTCCCGTCCGCCCCGGCCGCGAAAAGAGACTGGACGGTGACGGGCGACGCGGCGGCCAGACTCCTCAACCCTTCCGTGATCCCAGCCAAGCTGAGCCGGGGAGCGGGGCGGTTGTAACGCCTGAAAACTTCCTCAGTGCCGCAGTCGAGCTTCATGATCCGGACATCGAGCCGGGCCAGCGCGCCGCGGATGTCCGGCTCGGTGACGAGAGCGGAATTCGACAGCACCGCCGTCCGCATGCCTCCGCCAAGGCGATTTCGGAGGGCAACAAGGCGGTCCACCATCTCCGGGAAGTCGGGATGAAGGGTTGGCTCGCCGTTCCCCGAGAACGTTAGGTAGGCGGGCGGCTCTAGGAGACTCCCCAGTGCTCGAGAGACGGCCGCTTCGACCTCACGGGGTGTCGGCAGGTGGGTTACTTCACGGTCAAGGTGAACGGCCGTCCGCAGCGTCCATCCGTATTGGCAGTAGACGCAGTCAAAAGGGCATCGCTTCTCGTCGCCGGGAAATAGGTTGATCCCCAGGGAACGTCCCAGGCGCCTCGAGCGGACCGGGCCATAGGTCGGTCCCTTTTTAAGTTCCAGGATCATCGGCCGAGCCTCCGGCGCGCGCCCCCAAATCGTCTCCACAAGGCCATGCCGAGCCGGGTGATACCTTTGCGGATTTCCTTTTCGTCCGTGCGGGCGATGCACAGCCTGAAATACTCCGAAGCCGCAGCTCCGGCGAAGTAGTTCTGGCCGGCGGAAACGATGACGCCGTAAGGCCTGAGAAAAGAATCAAGTTCCGGCTTGGTCAGGCGCTCGGGCAGGCGAATCCACAGCGTGTAGCCTCCCGGCGGCTCGGTCCAGGCCACGGAATCCGGGAAGGTTTCCTTCATCATCTGAAGGGTCAGGGCGAGTCGCTTGCGGTAGACGCGGTGCAGCCTCCGGAGCTGCTTGTCGTAATGCCCCTCTTCGCAGAAGTGGTACATGAAGACCTGGGCCAGATGATTCGAGGTCAGGTCGGCGTACCGCTTGATGGCCGTGAGCCTCCTGACGAACTCCCCGTCGGCCGCGATCCAGCCGACCCGCAGGCCGGGGAAAAGGGCCTTCGAAAACGTTCCGACATAAACGACGATATTCCCCTCGTCCATGGACTTGATCGGCAGATCGACCTTGCCGTAGTACTTCATGTCCTCCTCAAACCCGTCCTCAACGATGGGCACGCCGCGGGCGCGGCAGAGGCCCAACAGCCGCTTCCGGTGATCGTGTCCGGTCGTGATCCCCGTCGGGTTCTGGAAATTCGGCATGGTGTAGACGAAGGCGGCTTTTTCTTTGTCGAGCGTTTTCTCCAGGCGGTCAAGGTCCATCCCGTCGTCCCGCATAGGGATGGAAACGAGGCCCGCGCCGTTCGCCCGCAGCAGGGGGATGACAAGGGCATAAGTCGGAGCTTCGATGATGACCTTGCTCCGCGGCCGAGCCAAGAGCCTGATGATAAGGTCGAGGGCCTGCTGGGCGCCGTTGGTGACCAGGATCTCGTCCCCCGTCGCGGCGATGCCATGAAGCCTCATCCTCCTGGCCAGGTGGTCGCGCAGCGGCCCATATCCCTGGTACGAGCCGTACTCGAATGGCTCGGCGGCATGGCTCCAGAGCGTCCGGCTGAACGTCCTGTGGATTTGGGCCAGCGGAAAGAGCCGCGGGTCCGGGTCGAGCTCGGCCAGGCTGATCGCGTCCGGCCGGGGCTTGGCGCCGGCCGGCGCCTCGGGCGAGGGGCCTTTGAAGATCCGGTAGACCGCCTCGGCCTCGGGCCTGACCAGACGCCGCCAGTCGATCGCCGGCTTTTGGCCGGACGTGCCCGGCGCTTCCCCTCTCCGCGCCTGGACGAATGTGTACGAGCCCGGACGGCTGTGGACATATCCCATGGCCTGAAGTTCCGCGTAGGCTTCCATGACCGTCGTCCGGTCGACGCCGAGCTGGGCCGCCAGGCGCCGGCTCGAGGGCAGCGGGCTCCCGGTTTTGAGCGTCCCGTTGTCCGCGAGGGCGCTGATGCCCGCGATGATCTGCCGGTAGAGTGGTTCCGGTTTTTTCCTGTCAATCTTAAGGAGCATGGCCTCACCTCCTAGTGTCCCGTCTCATTAAATCCCTTTCAGAGTCCTCTGCAAAGACGGGACACTTCCAGGGGGGAGTCACGCTCCCCCCTCGGCGCTTCGCTCCGCTGCGCTGACCCCCTGAGGGGAACGCCGCCGTCCCCCTCATAATCCCCCGCGGTGCCGCGTCTTCTGATGATTGTCATAAAACCAAGTGACCTGTGAGACGCGTCACTAGCCAGCGGACGGGGCCATTGTCGCATAAAATTGGATTAACGCAACAGCCAATTATTCAAAGATTATTACCAGCCAATTTCGGACGCGGCGAGGCTCGTTAGAAGGGGCGCCGCGTTCCAATCGGCCGCCATGGCCGGCCTTTCCATTGACATTGGAATTTCGCAAGGATAGGATTCTGTCCTGCCAATAGGACCAGAACACAGAAGAAATGCCGGCTAAGAAACTCGATAAAGTCGTCTGGTATTCTGACCCTAAAGCCCATAAAAACAAGGAGCCAGGGATTCAGCATTCCTACGTTGCCAGTCTGGCGTCCTGCCTGGATTACGCCCAGGCCGAACAGAAAGAATGGATGGACCGGTCCCTTTCCCCGACCGTTGGCCTTATCCTCGGCCGGGCGGCAACTCCAAGTGACGCTCTTATAAATGGGAAAGTGATTTCGAAATTTGAGCGGTTTTTTCGTCCGCACATAATTCCAAACTCATTTTCCATAATCTATCCTGTAATTCCGGATTCAATATATCCGCGTCTTCTTTAATATCTTCAAATTTATTGTTCTTCCACGTGATCAATTTTCCGGATTTTTTAAGGCTTTCTAATTGATTTTCAGTAAACAAAGGAGCCATTATCTCTCCGCATTTTTCTATGGAGATAAATGTTCCAAATAACTTCATTATGGTGGCCATTGTTTTCATAAAAGCAGGAATAATGCTAATTTGATTACTCCATACAGTTTTCGGTATTTGAAAACCTATAAAAGACAGGTTGGAATTTTTTCTATTTCTGGGCAAATTATGCAACTTAGCAAGAAACATTCGTTTGGCTGCCATCGCCTGATGGATTCCATCCTCATAACCCCACTTATTTTTCATCTGCATGTCATCCCAAAATATTTTTCCTTTTTCGGTGACGTTAAAGATAATTCTTCCTCCGCTCTCGGACTTTTCTACCAGGTTCAATAAGTTCAAGGTCAACATAAATTGGGATAAATAATTGACTTGGAAATGGGAATCCAGTCCATCTTCAGTTTCTATCCTTTTGGCAGCATAACCTAAGCCGGCATTGATGAATATCCCATCCAAAAACTCATGTTTGCTTTGAATCTCGTTTATGGCCTTCTTGACAGCACTGAGTTTTGCCAGGTCGCATAGAATAATCGAAATCTTTTTATTCAAAGTGGTATTTTCAAGTTCTTTGATCACGCACTCGCCGAGTTCTTGGGATCGACAAAGTATGATGACTTCATGAACTTGGTTATCAATGGCGGCCAATACTTTGGCCACTCCTTTTCCCATTCCATTTGTGCCGCCGGTTATGAGTATCTTCATTGTCATTTTCTCCTTAAAAATTGAAAGCTGTAATAATTATTTGAAGTTTCCCCTTATGTTGAAATCTCAAGAAGCCTTCGCCCTGCTGGATTCTCTGCGGGCGTTCCGTCATTCTTTCCGGCATGCTTGCACATATGACGCTTATCCGAAGAAGGCCGCGCTGGTCTTTAATGATGATTTAAAACTGAGAAAGATCTACAAGAAAGACCATCTGCATTTCAGGAAGAAAATCCAACGCCGCCTCCGACGAGGTTCGCGCCCTTGGACAGAAGGTCAAGCGTTACAAGGCGGCGGCTTAAAGCCTGGCCCGAGGCGGGGAAAAAGCCTCGTCTAAGCCTGCGGTCCCCTTCGACCTCTTGAAAATGGAGGATTCACCCCCAGAGTCCGGACCGGTATTCAGGCGGCTTAGTTCCGTTCAGCCGAAGGTAGACCACCAGCTGTCCCCGGTGATGAGTCAGATGGTCGACGGCAAAAAGAAGCACCTTCCATTTGGCGATTTTGTTTTTGCCGACCTCCAGTTCCTCGAGCGCCGTGGACTCAGTCAGCGCCTCGACGTAGGCATCGCCCAGAGCGAAGGACTCTTTCAAGAGCTTAACGACGTCATCCTTGCTTTGGCCTTGCGCTTTCAAGGCCTCCTCCGAGAGCGGGGGTTTTTCTCCCTTAAGAGCGGAAAAAAACCAGTAGTTGGAGCCGGCAATGTGCACCAGTTGTTCGGCGAAGGAGAAGACCTCCGGGGTCGGTTTGAAACCATACCGGTCGTCAGGCATGGCCTGGGCGAACTCCAGGGTGTACTCCTTGGCCTTAATCCAGACGTTCTTCAGGGTGGGGGCCAGGGCTGCGGACCCGGAGGCAAAGAGCCGGGAAGCGGACGCCATAGTAAAGGTCCCGGCTCCGGCCGCCACTGTTCCGACAAATCGCCGACGAGAGATTCCCGATTTTTTCATGCTAGAATCCTCCTTGGTTAGATTTTTCGACGGTTTCGACTCGAATCCCTTTCGAGATTGGGTCCTATCGCGTCCTCATCCAATCGTCGGACTTAGTTTAATCCATCGGCACCCGAAAATTCAAATCCCGCCGATCACGAGAAATATTGCCGTCCTTCGTTTTGAATCCCAACCTGGGGGTCGGCTGGTGCTCGCCGGTGGAACTCTCATCAATCCGCGGACCCGAGCGGTTATTTCAAATTCCGTGATTGTGATCCGGGGTGAAAGGATTGAAGAGGTCGGGGAAAAAGAGAGTTTTCAGGCGTCAGCGGATGATGAAGTTATTGATTGCATTGGAAAATTCATCATCCCCGGCCTGATTGACGCCCATATCCATCTGGAGCGCTGGAGTTGCGATTAGCGGTAGTCGTCGGCCTGATCTTCGTCGCCTCTCCGCGGCCGGAAGCGCAGCAGGACATCCCTTATTCCTGGCAGGGCTACGTCGAAGTTTCGCAGAAGATGCTTCCCGCCCGGCCGGAGAGGTCTGGCTGATATCCGCTTCTTTTAGCCTGGCCTGCGACCGGCTGGCCCCTTTCGACCGGTTTTCAGCTCAATTTGACATCCGTCAACGCCCCCATTTATCATTCCCCACGATGGCCTGAGGTCCAATTGGTGCTCAAAAGATCATTCGGCCAGCGCAGCAGAAAAGGAGTTTCTTTTCTTCCGCCAACGGCAAGTTCATCCTCGCGGAAGGATCCTCGCATTATCTTTATCTGGATGTTCCGGAACTCGTCGCGCAAAACATCCTGTCCGTGGTCTATGAGGTGCGCGTGAAAAAGCCGGATGAAAGGTGACTTCGATGCGGCATTCGTATCTGACGGTCCATGGACTTTCCCTGTTGTTGGCGGCTTGGGCCGCTTTCGGCGGAGAGGCGGCTTCGCGGGTTCCTCCGCCGAATGATAAACTGAGTCCCTCTTTCACCTGGGGCCGGGTCGCGCCGCCGACAGGTCAGGCCGGCCTCTCCGGGGTCTATCACAGGTTGGGGACTGTCAAGGAAATGGACGTTGCCGCCGGTCGGTTCATTCTTCGCGCCAAGCGCACCTACTGGTGTTTCTTTCCCGACGGCCGATGCTACTACTCCATGCCCACCGAAGGCCTGGATAATTTCAATTATGACTACGTGAGGGGGATGAACCCGCTGTGGTGTTGCACTTATACGCTGAAGGGTGAGGAGGGTGTTATCGCATGGGGGACGGGAGGCACGGCGGTGGGATTCCGCCGGAGCGGCCGGACGCTGCTCATCGGACGGACCGCCGATGCCTTTGAGCCGCTTGATCCCTGTGCTGGACTGAGACTCGAGGGCACGTTTAAAAGAGAAGGATGGCAAGACGAGAACATGCCCAAGGCAGGCATCACCTTCTCGCGCGACGGCACGTTTGTGGACGAAGGTTTCCTGACCGCAGCCATTTCTTCCTGGTGGTGGGCCGACCGGGGCCTGGTCGAGGCCAAATTCGCTCCGGGCCGCGGCACCTATCGTCTGGCCGACAACTCGCTCGTTCTCTTGTACAGCGACGGACGCAAAGTGCGGGCCAACCTCCACCTTGAGGACGGGGCCACCAAAGACAACGTGGCGGCCTTCGTGATCAGCACCCGGCGATTCGTGAAGGTTGGGTAAGCTCGCTTGGGCTCCCGAAAGAGATCCGGCATTTCATTTGCCGATTATCCTAAAGATCCGCTTGCTCGAGGAGCGCCGGGCAGGAGGCATCCAATAGCGTCGGTATCGGCGACCGTGGAGACCGCGATCCGGCCTGCGGCCGGACGGGCGCCGGCCCGGCCGCGCGGTGTTCTCGGATGGCGGCGCCCGCACCAAACGATTAAAAGGAGGTTGGCCATGTCTTTTCGTGGAGTCCGTCGGGTTATTCTCTTTTGGACGGCCCTCGCCTTTCTGCTTCTGAACACAGCCGCCGCGAAGGAGCCGCCCAAAATCGGCTGGTCCCGCTACCTGAACTCGGATGAGATCCTTCGTATTATGACTGACCTTGAAAAAGCCTACCCCAAGCTGGCCAAGGTTCACGTCATCGGGAAAAGCTACCTGGGGAAAGACCTCCACCTTATGGAGATCTTCAATCCCGACACGGGACCGGCCCTCTCCAAGCCGGCCGTCTACATCGACGGCAACATGCACACGGGAGAGCAGACGGGGGCCATGCTGACGCTCTACATCATCAACTGGCTTCTCACCAATTACGAAAAGGACCCCCAGGCGACACGGCTGGTCGACACGAGGGCTTTTTATCTCCGCCCGAAGTACCAGGTGGATGCGGCCGACTGGTGGCTCGCTCATCCCGGCGACACGGATTATGGGGGAAGCGTGCGCCCCCGGGACAACGACCTGGACGGCGTCGCCGATGAGGACCCGACCGAGGACCTGGACGGGGACGGCCAAGTCACCAGGATGAGAATCAGGGCCCCATTCGGCGCTTGGAAGGCGTCACCGAAAGACCCCCGGGCGATGATCAAGAGGAAGGAGAACGAAACGGGCGGCGTATTCTATGACCTGTTGCCGGAAGGGATCGACAACGACGGGGACAACAAGTACAACGAGGACGGGGTCGGCGGCATCAACCTGAGCCATAATTATTCGTGGGGAAATCTCAACCGGGAGCAGATCCTGAGCAGCCCCTACACACTTTCGGAGCCCGAGACTCAAGCGACGGTCAAGTTCTGGGCGGAGCATCCCAATATTTTCCAGGCGGTGGACCTTCATACCAGCGGAAGCCTGCATGAGCTCCTTTATTTTCCGGGGGGCCCCGATATGCCGGAGTCCGATCTGGACCTTTATAAACGGCTGGCGACGGCGTACGCTCAGTTCAGCGGCCGGGAAGACATTCTCCCCCTGATGAAGGACTTCCCCCAGCCGATCTGGAGACTCGGGATGGGAGATCCCGAACCGTTCATGTATTACAACTTGGGCATCCTGGGGTGGTGCGAAGAAATGTGGGGCGACGACTACGCCAACCCATTCCTGCATCCCTATGACTCCGACAAGGACAAGACCATATCTCCCGAGGAGTTCCTCCAGTTCCTGGACAAAGAGGCCGGCGGAAAGTGGTTCGCGCCTTGGAAACCCTATAACCATCCGCAGCTCGGGCCGGTGGAGATCGGGGGGGTGGTGGAAAAGTTCTGCGCCCAGAATCCCCCTCCCAACCTTCTGGAGAAAGAGCTCAAATTCAAAATGCCCTGGTATCTCTATCTCGCCGAGCTGGCTCCCGAGGTCAGGATCAAGAACGCGACCGTCACTCCGCTTGACGGCCGTGCGGTCAGCGTGAAAGCGACCATCGAGAACCGCGGCTTCCTGCCGACGAACGTCACGGAATGGGCGGTCAAAGCCGGCCTGGCCAAACCCATTCTCGTCACGATTGTCCCGCAGGAATGTGTCCTTCTGGACGGCAAGGCCGAGGTTCGTCTGGGCCACATCCCCGGCCGGTCCACTGTCTCAGAGGAAGGGCTGTTTTCGGAAACAAGCCGGACGGTCTCTTGGGTATTGAAAAAAACTGGCGGGAAGGCTTCCCTCAAGGTTGTCGTGATTTCGGAAAAGGGCGGGAGGGATGAGAAGCTCCTAGATCTCAAATAGGCTGAAGGGGGCATCGCGCCCGCGCCAGCTGAACCGGTAGAAATCGAGAAATCCGCGAGCCCCCTCAAATCCCGTTGATCTTCATGCTGATAACGCGGTCCGGAGTCAATTCCTTCTTCCCTTTCAGAAGATCCCGGCAGTACTGGATGTAGTCCTTGTCGATGCCGTGGATTTTAAATTCAAGGATCTTATCCAGCGAAAGGTCGGGGAAACAGGCCGAGCGAATTTCCCTGATGTACGCGGGCGTCAGGCCGTGGATCTTGAGCTCAACGATCTTGTCCGGGCTCAGGTCTTTGAAACCTATCTTGACCATCTCGTCGATGTATTCCTTGGTGACGCCGTGGATCTTGAATTCGACGAGCTTAGAAAGGGTGAGAGCCTTCCAACCCATGGACTGCATTTCCTTTATATACTCCAGGGTCACCCCGAAGATGGCCAATTCGACAAGCCGGGAGGAAGAAATGTCGGTATACCCGAGGCGTTCGAGCTCCTGGATGTAGGCTCTGTCGATATTCCCCGTCAGGAGGAAGAGCAAATCCCTGTCTTCTAGGCGACCGTATTTTTTGCCCTCGAGGAAGCTCGTGAACCCGGCGTCGGGAGCAAAGGTAAAGCTGCCCGAGCCTTTCGTCCCGGTGAACTTGCCGCTGAAGCTGATCGACCCGGCCTCTCCCGTCAGCTTGAACGAAGTGTCCTTGTCGAACTCCAACCCCGTAAGCCGCGTGCGGGGCACCGCCAGGGTTGTATTCCACTCATCCTTGTCGCCTTCCCCGAACACGGTCAGGCGGAGCTTGACTTGGGAGTCGGATACGGTGGCCGCCCATAACCCATCGATCGTCCCCGCTCCGGACCTCCCCATCCCCGCGGCCGCCGCCGCAAAGACCAGGATCGCGAGACTCATCAACGGAGCTTTTTTTATGGCTCTATCCTCTCTTTGTCGTCATTCGGATTTTCACTTCGAACTACAGCGGCGCCGGGCAAAAGGTTACGCTTCAGGCGGAGTCTCTTTAGCCTCGTCCTCAAAGCAGTTGCCGGAGCGTCGTTTCGAGCTTGGATCTGACCGAATCGTCGACTATTGGACTGGCGATAATCCGGCGGATGGGCTCGACCGCCCGTTTCTCGTTCAGGGCCAACATGACGTCGGCCAGTGCCAATTGGACGAGCGGGGACTTCTGCCGGACGATCGACTGAATGAGCGCTTCCCGGGCTCTGGGGTAGGCGGCGTAATGGGCCAGAGCGGTTACGGCCATCAACCGGACGCCGACATTGGGGTCGTCATTGACCGTTCGGGCCAGGGCATCGAGGACCGACTCGTCGGGCCCGGTCACTTCTTGGGCGTATTGGATGGCCTTCATCCTTTCCGCCGCGGAGGAATTCTCCAGCATCGCCAGCATGACCGTCTTTTTCATGTCGCGAACCTCCGAGGCCAGAAGGTCCAGCCGAGTACGTTCGGGCCGCGGGGTCACTTGATAGCCCAGAAACCAACCCACGACGAGCAGGCTGACGACCGTGGCCAGC
>CAYGXD010000026.1:30376-36051 GCA_964353705.1 uncultured Eubacteriales bacterium
CTCGGCCGACGGTTCAGGGACTTCCATTTCATCGAGGTCCCGCAACAGGGATTCGTATTCGGCTAAGCGCTTGGCATCTTTTTGTTTTTTCATTTCAGCGCTCCTCCAATTGGCGATAGACACGCCGCAATTTCTCCATGGCCCGGAACACCCGGGCCTTGACCGTGCCGACGCGGCATCTCAGGATCTCGGCGATTTCCATGTACGTCAGCCCCTGGTAGCGGCTCATAATCAAGACTTCCCGTTGTTCCCCGGTCAGACGCCCCAGGGCTTCTTTTATCCGCCGAGACCTGCACATATCCATTTCGTCCTTGACATATTTTTGGGCCGGATCCTATACTCTCCTGCGAGAGTGCCTGAATACTTCGTCATTGGGATCGGCTTCGCGTTCGCCGCGGCCATCCAACCGGGTCCACTGCAGGCCTTCCTTCTGTCCTCCGTCGTTCAGAAGGGCTGGAAACGCACGCTTCCCGCATCTTTCGCCCCTCTGATTAGTGACGGACCGATTGCCCTTCTGGCGCTGTTTGTGCTCAACCGCATCCCTGAGGTGATGAGCCGGACTTTAAGGGTAGCCGGTGGTTCTTTTCTTATATATTTGGCCTGGGCGAGTTACAGGCGATGGAAGCGGCAGACAGCGGCCGGTCCCGAACCCAGCAGCCGGGCACCAAGCACGCTCATCCAAGCCGTTACAGTCAATATCCTCAACCCAAATCCCTACCTGGGCTGGAGCCTTGTCATGGGCCCGGCGGTCTTGAAAGCATGGCGCGAGAATCCCCTGAACTCAGTAGCCCTCATAATCACTTTCTACGCTATTATGATCGCCTGCCTGGCGGGCACGATCTTTCTTTTTGGGACGACACGCTTTCTGGGGGCTCGCCGCCAGCGAACGCTGATCCTGGTTTCGGCCTTTATCCTCGCCTTTCTAGGCGCATATCAGATTTTGGCCGGTCTGCTGAAAGCAGGGGCAGGATAGCCGCCGGATCTCAGAGCCAATTTCCAAACCGAGATATGATTTCCCCTATCCGCATCGGACGGCCCGTCCTCAGAGCGGCTTGACGGGGATGCAGATATCGACGATACACTTGCGCTCGGGATGCTCCTCAATCGATGGTGTCACGGATGCTGGGCGAAAGCCGAAGGAGATAGTTGCACCCTTTCTGGTTCACGAACTTGGGATGCCCCGCCGGACAGAGAAGATACTTCCCCCGATAGGCTTTTTAATATAAATAACTTAATATGGTCCGATCTCCCTTTTCCCCTTTCCTCCCCTTTCCTTTCCTTTTTTCCCCTTTTTCCCCCTCTTCCGCTTTTACCCTTTTATCCTGTACTCGAAAAACTTAGCTCCGCGCATGGCATCCCAGAGGAACAACCGGTCACCCTTGATGTATAGGCCGTCGACGAAGTGGTCGAGAGCGAGGCTGCCGAGAAGCTCTCCTTCCGGGCTGAAGATTTCCAGCTTGTACATATCCGTCGTCCTCAACTCGGTGTTTCCGGCGGGCTTCATGGACATCTTTCGCTCTCCGCCGCTCATGCTTACGCTCATATTCACCCCGACCTGCTCTTCCTCCCTGGCCTGCCGGTTGAAGGTGACGACCCAGGCCCTCCCCGAACCGTCGACCGCGATCCCCTCGGCGCACTGGTTCATCCGCGGCATTTGGATCATCACCCCGCCTCCGCTGGCCTCCCTTTTCCCTTTGTCCTTGGGAGGATCGGTGCTGTAGTCCAGCTTCCGGTCGGCCCGCCACAAGAGCTTCCCGTCAGGCGAATATTTTTCGATCCCATTCTGGTAGAGATAGGCCAGATAGACGCTGTCGTTCTCATCCACCACGAACGCAACCTGATTTCCCATTTGATTGAGCAGCGGATGCCGGAAGTCAACTCGGAGGGGAAGACCCCTTCCGACGTTCGGCCAATTTCATCGGCCTCTCTGCCTCCCCTTCTCGGGCGGGGCATGCAACCCCGCCCTTCGACCAAGGGGGCGGCTCCCCCTTGGAACCCTCTACGAGCGGCTCCCCGTGGCAAGCCACGGGGCATAATCGCCGCTCGTCAAACGGCTCGCCGTATTCCCCCACCACCTTTCCCTCAAGGTCGAGTTTTTTTAGCAGCTTGGGCAGCGGCTGCTTCTTTTCCTCCCCTCCGGGATCGGCGAAGAAAACCCCTCCCCCGCCCGCCATGACCAGGCCCGACCTGGTGCGGCGGATCTTTCCGACCCGATCCTTGACGAAGCCGATTGTCTTTCGCTCGGCTCCCTCCGGAGTGAGGACCTGGATCCTCTGATTGTTGGGGTCGGAGACCCAGACCATGTCCGCGCCGTCGACGTCGATCGAATCCGGATAGGCGAATTCCCCGGGGCCCTGTCCCTGCCGTCCGAAGGAAGCGAGGTACGCGCGGGTCTCCATCTCCGCGACGAAAACCTTAAACGATGACTGTTGGCAAGACGCCCGTCCCCGCCCACAGCCGCTGGAAATGCGTCCGGGAAGTCCCCGCTAAATCGAGCCGGGTGTCTATCCTCCAGACCCTATTCGACTTTCAAGGTCGATGTACAAAAGGGACAACGGGTTGCCTTAATCGCGACGGCTGAAAGACAATAGGGGCATTCTTTGGTCGTCGGAGCCGCGGCCGGCGCTTCCGCCTTCTTCCTCAACTTATTGAACTGCCGGATGACCATGAACACGGCCAGGGCAATGATCAGGAAACTGACAATGGTGTTGATGAAAACACCGTAATTCAGCGTCACCGCTCCGGCCTGCTTGGCCGCTGCGACAGAAACGTACGGGCCGGGGATCGCCCCGGATTTAAGGACGACAAAAAGGTTGCCAAAATCGACTTTCCCCAGTGCCAGCCCGATCGGAGGCATAAGCACATCCGTCACCAGGGAGCCGACAATAGCCCCGAAGGCGGCCCCGATGATGAGGCCCACCGCAATGTCCACCGCATTCCCGCGCGTGATGAATTCCCTGAACTCTTTAAGCATCGCAATTCCCTCCTCTCATGGATTTTCTTATTCTTAAGCCGGCTTGAATCCGGCTTCCACCGCCCCGCCGTCCAGATGCCAGTAGGGAAGCCAGAGCAGGCCGGACCACTGGACGATGACGTCCTTTTTCTTTGGCCGGAGGACGATCGGCTGGAGGATTTCCGCGTTCGGGTCCAGGGAGCTCGCTAACCGGGCGGCCTCCTCCTCAACCTGCTTTTGCATCTCCGCCTGCCTCGAGCGCGCCATTTCCAGCTGCCGACGGGCTCTCTCAATGTCCATCTTTTCGTAGTAGGTGCGGCTGGCGCTGCGGGCGCTCGTCGTCGCCCGCCCTATCTGGGAAGCCTTCCGGCCCAGTATGGACCCCAATATGGTCGCCCCTATCGAAATGGTGGTTTGCGCCATCTGTTCTTTGTACTGCTCCTGCTCCCGGTCGAGCCTCTGTTGAGCCATAAGCAATTGGCGTTCGAGAACGGCAAACTTGGCGCCGTATCTCTGCCTCAGCCGTTCGATCTCAGCGTCTCGTTTTTCGCGGCCTATCTGGCCCAGGCGGAGGCGGAAATCTCGCTCGGGTTCACCGGGCTTCGAGACCTCGCCGAACAGCCGGCTTTTCCACAAGCTCATCTGGAAAGTCCGAGCCAGATAATCCCCATAATCTTCCTCCGCTGATTTCAAAAACTGCGCCGTCCGGTTGGGCAGAGGCAAGAAGGAAGCCCCTTCTTCCGGCTCCCGCTTGAGGTTTTCCGCCCGGACTGCACAGGGGGCGGCGTTGTCCCACAAAAGGCCGATCATCTCCTCCCCCAGCTCGAGGAAGTGTCCGCTGAATTCCGCGCTCGACAAGCCCAGCTTATTGTCATAGATCGCGACCTGGCCCAGGGCGGCAACCGAAGGGTGGTAGACCAGGCGGCCCGGCGCCGCCGGCCGGGAGGAAGCCGGGAGAAACAGCTCGCCGGCCCCGGCGGGAAGAGGCGGCCTCGCCGTTCCGGAGCCCGTCGCTAACGCGGCACCGGCCGGAGGCGCGATCCGAGCTTCAGGTCCGGCTTTCTGCTCCATTTGGGCTTTTTTCCCGTCCATGAGCTGCTTGATCTGCTGCCTTGTCAGCGGCCCACGGAGATATGACAACGTCCAACGGGTGTTCATCAACACCGGGTTGTCCTCGTGGACGTTGTGCATCAAAAAGACACGCTTGCGGAGACCGCTGATTTGATCCGAGACCTGGCCAAGATCGACATTGCCCCCGACACCAGCCAGGCCTTCCAGGAGGCGGTCTTTGTCATTTTCGGTCTGAAGCCGCCCGATAAACCAGGTGCCCGCGTTGGCCAACCCCTTGTAATCCAGGTCCACGGGGTTCTGGGTCGTGAGGACCAGCCCGAGGCCGAAGGCTCGGGCCTGCTTGAGCAAGGTGAGCAAGGGGCGCTTGGAGGGAGGTTCGGCCACCGGAGGGAAAAAGCCGAAGATCTCGTCCATATAAAAGAGGGCCCGGAGGCTCGAAGTCCCCGGCTGTCCCCTCATCCAGCCGAGCAGTTGGTTGAGCAGCAAAGTCACAAAAAACATCCTCTCTGGATCTGAGAGGTGGGCGATCGATAGGATGCTCAAGCGGGGCTTTCCGGCCTCGGTGTAGAGAAGACTCCCGATCTCCAAGGGGTCCCCTTCAAGCCATGAGGCGAAGCCGGGAGCCGCCAGGATGTTATTAAGCATCATGGCCAGCTTGTTCCGTTCGGGAGCAGGATAGAAGGCATCGAGCTCAAATACACCGATGCGCCCGAGGGGCGGCGACTGGATCCTCTGGATAAGAGCCGGCAGGTCGAGGCTCTGGCCGGAGCTCCAGGCGGCGTCCAAGAGATTGGAGATCAGGATGTGCTCGCGGCTTTGCAGCGGATCGGCCTGGATCCCCAGCAGGCCCAGCAGCCCGGAAACAGTGGTGGAGATCCGCTGCCGGAAGAGGTCGGTGTCCTCGATGAGCTCGGCCGGCGGGGCTGCAAAGGACTTGAGGACGGAGAGCGGGAGCCCGGCGTTGCTCCCCGGAGTGTAAATGGAGACGTCGGCCGCGGCCAGAAGAGCCCGGATCCGGTTTTCGTCCTGACCCCACTCGGCCAATCCTTTTCGCCAGAGGCCGGCCTGGTCGCGGGCGTAATCCTCCGGTGACATGCCCTTTTGGGCGGCCTCGTCCTCGTTGATCCAGGGCCGGAAGTCCTCCGGCCGGAGGCCGGGAAAAAGGAGGGCCAGGTTTCCCAGGTCGCCCTTAGGGTCGACAATAATCGCCGGGATGCCGTCGATCGCCGCCTCTTCGAGGAGTCCGATGCAGAGCCCGGTTTTTCCGCTTCCCGTCATACCCACGCAGACGGCATGGGTCACGAGGTCCTTGGAATCATAAAGGAGATATTTGTCCGTAACCTCCTGGCTAGCCGGGTCGGCGATTTTCCCGAGATAAAACAGGCCGAGTTTCTCAAAAATCTCAGACATTGGTCTCTCCCAAGAAGGATAGGGGCTTTGTGCGGTGCCTCCAAATCGGGGACAAGCCCGCCAGATAAGGCAAGATTTAATTACAATAAGGAGGGCAGGCTGTCAAGATTAGGCTCAAGGTAGTGGCCTCGAAACCGTGCCCGTTCAGTCCTCATACGGGGTTCTCCTCCACTACCCCTCGCCCTGGCGAATATGGAATCTGCGGTCGTGTTATCGCTTTCGGCCGCCAAGAATTCGGGCT
>CAYGXD010000027.1:0-28194 GCA_964353705.1 uncultured Eubacteriales bacterium
GAGCCTTATATTTCCCAGGCTTCGAGGCCGGTCGGGGACAGCGAGGCGGGAAGCGGCCGAATGCCTTTTCCCAGGGCGACAATCGTCTGGAGCATCTTCCTTTTGAGGCCGTCATCCCGGTTGGCCAAGATGGTTATCGACCCGCCCCTTCCTCCGGCGCCGTTGACCTTCCAGCCCGAGGCCTTGTATCTTCTGGCCACGGCCGCAATGGCGTCAGCCCCGGATGAGACAAGTCCGCTGTAGAGGCCCCGCTGGCACTCGGTGTTCTCCACCATAACCTCTCCGAGTCCTTCCAGATCGCCGTCGAGCAGGGCCGCTTTCGCCCGGGCCGGAAGGCGCTTCATCCTTTCCAGAATCTTCCATTCCGGCCCTCCCTTCTCCAGCCGGGCGATCACCCTTTCGTGGATGGCCGAGGAGAGATGAGGCCTCCCCAAATAGATCAGGCAGATCCTCCGGGACAGTTCTTCCCAGATCCGGGGCTCGAGGGCAATCCTTTCTACCCGGCTTTCGGGATAGCGGTGCATATGAATGAAACATATCCCGCCATAGGCCGCACAGATCTGGTCCTGGATGCCGCTCTGCTGTTTGAGGTCCTCTGTCTCGACCCGATGGGCCAGGGAGACGATATCTTTGAGCACGACCTCGCCCTTGTTCAAATAGCTCAACGCTCCGAGCAGGGCGACGCAGACCGCCGCCGACGTCCCCGTGGAAATGCCGGCAGGGACGGGAGAGAAGAGGGTGATTTCAAGCTTGAGATCGTCCGGAGGGCGAAGCCGCGCGATGATGTGTTGGAGAAAGGGGTGAGGAGTAGAGGCCGGCCGGTCCGGGTTGACCCAGAAGCTCTCACCGTAATTTTCCGTGTGGAGGAGGACCCTCTTTTTCCGCCGCTCCGTGTTTTCGAAGACCTTGACCTGGACCTCGATCGGCGGCACGACTGCCATGTTCAGAACCCAGCCTTCCCGGGCGAACCAGGTGTCCGTCCAGCCCCCGATATCGTTGACCCGGAGAGGAGCCCGGGCGTGGATCATCTTGGGAAGGCGATCTTTTCTTTCCGTCATGAGCCCGACTTATCTCAGGCGTCGCGCCGGTAGCGGAGCTGGTCCAGGGCGACCGCGACGATGATGATGAGCCCGATGATGATCTCCTGGATATAGTTGGGCCAGCCCATCATCGTGCAGCCGTTCCGCAAGAAGGCCATAATGAAGACCCCGATCATCGACCCGAGGATGCTCCCCTGCCCGCCGCTCAGGCTGCCTCCGCCGATGACCACAGAGGCGATGATGTCGAGCTCGAGGCCGACCGCGACGGTGGGGTCGCCGACGGTCAGCCTCGAAAACTCCATGACGCCGCTCAGACCACAGAACAACCCGGCCAGGCCGTAGATGACGATCTTGGTGAGCTTCGTCCGGATTCCGCAGAGCCGGGCCGTGGCCTCGTTCGAGCCGATCGCAAAGACGTGCCGGCCGAAGACGGTCGTGCGGAGAACGACGGCCATGGCGACGGCCAGGAGGATCATCAGCCAAACCCCAGGAGCCGTCAGAAGCCAGGAGGGCCGGGGGCTGCGGGCCATCAACTCGTTCACCCAGGTGATGGGAGCGTCGATCTTCTGGTTCCCGGCCATCCATTTGGCCGCGCCCCGGGCGATGCCCAGCATGCCGAGAGTGATGATGAACGGCACCAAGCGCAAGGTCGTGATAAGTGTTCCGTTGATGAACCCGATAAGGCCGCCGGTGAGGACGCCCAGGACAACGCCCAGCCAGGGTGCCAGACCGGCGTTGATGGCGAAGGCCACGACGCAGCTCGAAAGGGCGATGTTAGAGGCGGCCGACAGGTCGATGCCGCCGCTGATGATGATGAAGGTCATGCCCAGGGCGCCCAGGGCGACGATCACGGACTGCGTGGCCACGCTCTTGAGATTTCCCAATCTGAGGAAGCGGTCCTGGACCTGGGGGAGGAGCGAGAAGATGAGGATGACAAGCAAAAGCCCAATGAAAGGGCCCAGGAAATTCACCAGCAGGCGGATCCGGCGGCTCCCTCCCTTGGCTTCTTTCATCGGCATCGTCCTTTCATCGCGTGGCTGGCCTCCCCGTCGTCGCCGCGGCCAGGAGCGCTTCTTCATCCCATTCCACAGCCGGCCTCAGGTCGATCAGCCGGCCGCGGTGGAAGACCGCGATCCGGTCGCACACGCCGAGGAGTTCGGGAAAATAGGAGCTGACGAAGAGGATGGACTTGCCCTGCGAGGCCAGGTCTCCCATGGATTCGTAGATCTGCGATTTGCTTCCGATATCGATGCCGCGCGTCGGCTCGTCCAGGAGAAAAACGGCCGCGTTCTGGTGGAGAAGACGGGCCAGAGCAACCTTCTGCTGGTTGCCGCCGGAGAGGCTGGAGACGGGCTGACCGGGGTTCCTCGCCTTGATCTGCATTTTGGCGATCCAATCCTCCGCGGCCTGCTTCTGCTTTTTGTTGCGAAGAAAACCCCACCGGACATAGGGCGCAAAATGGCTGAGCGTCAGGTTGTCGGCGATCGACCGGCTCAGGGCCAGACCCTCCCCTTGTCTATCTTCACTCAAAAGTCCAATGCCGTTCCGGATCCGCTGCCGGGGACCGCCTCCGAAGACTTCCTCCCCGCCGATGCGCAGGCGGCCGGACTCCATGAAGTCCAGCCCGAACAGGGTGCGCAGGAATTCCGTCCGGCCCGATCCCACTAGGCCGGCTATCCCGAGGATCTCCCCTCGACGCAGGGCCAGGGTCACGGCGGCCGGCATCTTCTTCCCTTTGAGCCCTCCGGACTCGAGAACCTCCTCCCCCGCCTGATGAACGACCTGGGGGAAAAGCTCTTTTACCTCGCCGCCGACCATCATCTTGATGATGTTCTCGAGCGAAAGTTCTTCCATTCTGCCCGATCCGGCCTTTTTCCCGTCTCGGACGACCGTCGAACGGTCGGCTACCTGCCGGACTTCCTCCAGGAAGTGGCTGATATAAATGATGCCGACACCCTGGGACTTGAGCCGCCGGATGATTCCGAAGAGACGCTGACTGTCCTCGCCGGAGAGAGAGCTCGTGGGCTCGTCCATGACCAGGATTTTGGCCCGTTCGGCCAGCGCCCGGGCGATCTCAACGACCTGGCGTGCGGCGACGCTCAGCTGCCTGACCGGAACGTCCGGAGGGATCTCGGCGTGATGGACCTGGCCCAACGCCTCGACCACCTTTTCCCGCATCCGCCGGCGCCGCAGGAAGCCAAAGCCGTGCCATTCCCGGCCCAGCATGATGTTATCCTCGACAGTGAGATGAGGGGCCAGGTTGAGCTCCTGGTAGATGACGGAAATCCCGGCCCGGCGGCTTTCCAAGGGGCCCGCCGGAGCGAACCGCCGTCCCTCCAGCCAGATGGCGCCTCCGTCGGGCTTGATCGCCCCGCTCAATATCTTGATCAGGGTGCTTTTTCCGGCTCCGTTCTCTCCAAGCAGCGCGTGGGCCTCTCCCGGCCGGAGGTCAAAGTCCACTTGGTCCAGGGCCCGGGTAGCTCCGAAATTCTTGGAGATTCGCTCCATGCGCAGGAGCGGGGGGCGGCTCTCGTCCATCAGCTCAGATGTTCGGATATTTAGAAAAATCGGGAAGAAGAAGCGACCGGATCTCAGGGTCGTCTATGTTATCACGGGTGGCGATATACACTCCCGTATCGCTGATTTTGTCGATCGGCTGGCCGCGCAGGTGGAGCGTCATCAGCCTGACGCCCAAGTAGCCCATCTTGACCGGGTTCTGGAGGATGAGGCCTTGGATGTGCCCATCCCGGAGCGCCTGGACGAGCTTCGGAGAGCTATCGAAACCGATGAAGACGATCTTCCCCGCGAGGCCGGTCTCCTGGAGGGCGCGCAGCGTCCCGAAGGTACTCGACTCATTAGGACAGAAAACGCCGGCCACGTCGGGGAACCGGCTGATGAGGTTCTCGGCCAGCTGGTAAGCGCTTTCCGTCGTCGTCCCCGCGTACTGGTCCTGGACGAGAAGGCTGACGGCCGGGGCCTCGGCCTTGATGGTATCCAGAAAGCCCTGCTCCCTCTGGGTCGTGCTGGCCGAGCCTTCCTGGTAGCGGATGAGGAAGATCCGGCCCCTATTCTGAAGGAGCTGGGCCAGCCGCCGGGCGGCCATGACTCCTCCTTTGTAATTGTCGGTGGCCACATAACTGATGTAATCGCTTCCCTGAAGCCCGGAGTCGATGACTATGACCGGGATATTCTCCCGGACCGCGTCCTGCACGGGCCGGCAGAGAGCGCGCTCATCCAGTGGCGCCAGGACGATTCCATCGACTCCCCGGCTGATGAAATCCTCGACCACCGTGATCTGCTGAGCCCGGTCGTCCTCCTTCTGGGGGCCTTTCCAGATGACCTCGACACCCAGTTCCTCGGCGGCCATCAGAGCGCCCATGTGGATAGATTTCCAGAATTCGTGGGTCGTCCCCTTGGGGATGACGGCGATTTCCAGCCGCGCCGATCCGGGGGGGGCTTCACTCTTCTCCCGTTTTCCGCCGCAGCCGACGGCCCCGAGGAAGGCGAGGATGAGCGATAGAGCGACAGCGGCTCTTCGGTTCATGCCAGAAGTATAACGAGAACAAAAGGATGAGTCAATCAAATGCCTACGGGGGAAAAAGGAATAGACAGGGACGGCCCTTCCGGGTCGTCCCTGCTCTTACGCAGTCTTGGAAAGGACTCTTAGGCTTTTTTGAGAATGGGCATCCCGGTCTTGGCCGTTTCGATGGCCATGTAACCGGCCGGGACTGCTTCCAGGGCACCGGGGCGGATGTCGCGGGCGAAATAATAAATGACCTGTTCGCGGCCGCCCTTGAGGTTGACTTTCTTCGAGTGCAGGTAGTACTTCACCCCTTTTTTGTTGGTGAATGTGTAAGCCATAGTGTTATACCTCCTTCTTTATATTTCGTCAGAATCCAAAGTTCAGGCTGACGGCCAACAACTCGGCCGTCATCTCATACGTGCTCTCTCCATAATTGACCACACCGAAATCGTAGATGCCGCGGTTGGGGCTCGTCCGGTCGCTGAATATCTCGTGGTGGAAGGCCAGGTCCAGGACGACATTCTTGGCCAGAGTCCAGCCGAAACCGGCGGTCAAGGCATAACGGTCGGCGTCAGGAAGGAGAGGGTCCATACTCTCGACCGGCTGAGGCGTCTGGTCGTAGAGGAAGCCGGCCCGCAGGGCAAACTTGGGGCTGATCGTATACTGGCCGCCCACCCGGGCGAGGAGGGAATCCTTCCAGTTCTCAGGCACCACCATTTCCTCGAGCCGAGGATCATCGAAGGTCACGACGTACTCGTCAAACCGGCTCCAGAGGATGTAATGGATGTCAAGAGACAAGAGGAACTTTTCGGTGGGCGTGAATGAGGCACCAAAAGCCAAAATGTTGGGGAACTTGAAAGTCGTCTCTCCGCCGGCTTCGGTGGGAAAGAGCGCGTTGAAGGGAGGGGGGATCTCCGACGTGTTGAGAGTCATATCTCCCTTGTAATCGATATTGAAGCTGCTTCGCCAGTTGAACCCCAAGCTGAACTTTTCAGCCCGGTAGAGCAGCCCGGCGTTAAAAGCCCAGGAGTCGCCGTTGCCCGTCAGTTCAGCCGGAACATCGTATGTCGAACCGGTGAAGGGAACAAGGTTTTCGACGAGCCGCACCAGCCTAAATTCCACCGTGGAATAAACGTAGGAGACACCGGCCCCAAAAGAGAGCTTGTCGGTCAGCTTGATGCCGACCGTCGGATTGAAGAAGAAGGTCTTCATATCGTCTTCATATCCCAGGTAACGGAACTGGTTCTCGATCGGCCAGGAAGAGCCAAGGCCGTAGGGCGAGAAAAATCCGAAGCCGAGCGTGACCTTCTCTCCGACGCTCTGGGTGATGTAAAACGTGGAAGGATAGAAGACCTGGCTTTTTTGCTCCCAGGTTGTCGGCGTCGGCTCCCAGGGCGGCGGTTTGAGGAGGGTCATCGAACCCGAAGGCATAATCAAAGTCGTGCCCACTGAGATATGGGTTCCCTTGAGGAACGCGATGCCCGCCGGATTGTGGAAGATGGCCGAGGGGTCGTTGGCGATCGAAACGAACGCGCCGGCCATGGCCATGGCCGCGGCTCCGTGCTCGTAAATGAGGAATCCGGCGGCGGAGCCGAGACTGGCCTGCGCGAGCAGGATCGCAATGAACAGGGCGACTACTAATAATCTCTTCAATTCAACCTCCTTGGATTTAAGACTTCAACCTTGTCCCCACATTTATATAAAAAAATCCTTTCTGTCAAGCCCAATCTTTCTCCTTTTCCCCTTATTTTAGGAGCAGGTCCTTCCGGTCCAGCGCGGTCAGCACCTGCTTATATATAACGGCGATCGGCTTGAGCACGGGCAGGAATTTCATCGCCAAGGTGACATCGCCGGACGCTTTCGCCTTGCCGCTGAAAAGGGCGTTGACCATATTGGCCCGTCCCAGCCAGAATTCGTGGCCGAGATCGGCCGAAGTTGTCAAGGTGATATCCGGACGGAGGCCGGTTTCACCGAAGGTCACGCTGAAGTATTTCCCTTCGCCTGCGGCCCCGCGGCAATCGATAGTCACCATCCCGGCGGGATCATGGGACACAAACCGGATGATGAGATTCGAGGCCCGGACCTGGGGGCCTATCTCCGGGTCGGAAGCCAGCTTGTCAAAAAAGACGCGCTGGATCTCGAGCATGTCTTTCTCATCCTTAAAATGCGGCATCCTCTTCCCTCCTTTTAGGGTCCGGATCCGTCAGTGCACGAATCCGACTGTAGGCGACGGCTCCGATGAGACGATGGGGCCGAAGTTCTCCTCATAGCGCCGGATGTTGGCCTGCAGGGCTTCCATGAATCTTTTGGCATGGGCCGGGCTGAGGATCAAACGCGAGAGAAGCCGGCCCATCGGCCCATCGGGAAAGACGAAAGCGAAGTCGAAGATGAACTCCTCACGGGTATGACGGATTGCGGCCACGTTCGAATAGTGTCCGCGGGCGATCTCTTCATCCACTTTGATGTCGATCTTTTTTTCTTCCATCGGTCCTCCTGACCACGAAGGTCGAACCTATTTTCTAAAATCCCCGGAGAAAATTCAACCGCCAGAAATATTTTAAAAATTTTTTAAAAAAAACTTTACTTTTGCTTTTTCCATGTTATACTGATTTTGGCTTTCTTGCGCGGGCTGGAGAAAGCCCCCACCTTTTTGGTTCCCATCATCAACCCCCCTTTTGCTGACAACAGCCCGCACCTCCTCTCCGGCACGAAGGGGGAGGATTTTTCTCGCTGGGAAAAATTCGCGTCTTTCTGAGGGATTCGCGCGAGCCCTATTAATTTATGGGGTCGCCGTCGGGATATCTTTGGATGACCTCGGCCGGCACTTCCAGCACCTTGCCCCAACCGCCAAACCGGTCGAGCACGCGCGGGCTGGTCAATCCCCGCTTCTTGCCGTCCTCGATGAGATAAACCCCGCGGTTGGGCCGGTTGCTCATTTCTATGATCAAGCGCCCTTCGAAGGTGAGATCGACCATCTCGCCCTCTTCCATTTTATTCAGCGTATCGGCGGAAACCTCAACCAGATATTTCCAGGGGTCTTTGCCTCTCTTGAGGTCGTAATTATAGCGGTAGAGGCTTTCCAGGTTCTTGAAGGCATGGCGCACGAACTGGCCGGGACCCACCCTCTCGATCACGTAGACGGCATCACGGGACGCCTTGACATACCGGGTATGGAGATAGGCCAGGTTATCTGCCGCGGGCCATCTGGAGAACTCCGCCTCCAGGCTGTCCAGGATGGACCGGCAGTCCGAAAGCGCATAAGGCCTCACTCCGGCTCCGCGCATGGTCTCTTCCAGTCCCTGGAAAGAGCTGATGAGATAAAGGAAAGCATTGTAGAGGTTCGTGCGCAGGAACCCGACGCTATAAAAGTCCGACTTATTATCGGTCAGGCGCAGGAAGAGGCGGACGGACGCCAGAAACGCTTCCGACTTGAAGAGCACGGCCTGTTCGGCGTCGCTGATGACGTTGTTCCTTCCTTTGAAATGGGCAAAGCTGCTCTGGGCGATATCGGATGCCTGGCGCTCAAGGTCGGCGGCCAGAGTATAGATCGATTGCCTCTGGTCAGACTCCGGGGCCGACAACAAGGGGATCACCAGGGCGCAAAACAAAAGAAACACCGGTTGTCTTGTTTTCATGAAGTCCTCCGCGGCCAGCCCTTTCAGTTTACTCCCGTCGTTGTCACTCGTCAATTCGCGGCGCGGGCCCGGGAGATGCGGCTACCGACAGTAGTATTCGGCCACCCGCGCGACCGCCTCTTCGCAAACCCGGCAGAAGGGCTTCTTTCCCTTGGAGAACATAAGGCAGTCGACGGCCGGACGGTACAGCCCCTGGGAGGAATAGCCGGCGCCCTCGAACGCCCCGACCTTTCCCCAGAACCGGCTCTTCATCAGGAACTGGTCCATCTTCTCCGCGTGCTCGCGCGACAGCCGCTCGGATTCTTCTTCGGCCTTGGCTACTTCGGCGGAGGCCGCCCCGCTCCTTTTCAGCGCGGCGACCTTGGCGTTCGCCTCCCGGCGGATCTTCTGGTTGGCGTTGTCCATCCGGTCGAATTCTTCCTTTTCCCAGGGGGTCGGGATGGCGATACCTGGACTGACCCATTTTTTCCACTTGAGCTTCCGGGGGTCGAGGAGGGCGGAGATGTTCGCCTCGAGCGGCTCCAACCCCTTGGGATAGAACTCATTGTAAGCTACCTCAGAGGTATAGTACTCGTCTCCCAGCCCGGCGAAGGAGTGGCCGAACTCGTGCAGGAACAGATATTCGTACCATTGGTTGTCCACGGTGAACGTGCAATAGAGGTTATATATGCCGCCGCCCCCATAGCGTTTGTGGTTGACCATGATAAGCAGGGCATCGTAGGGCACATGAGCGGCGATATCGCGCAGGCTTTTGTTATCCTCGGTCAGGACATACCGTTCGGAGCCTAGCGAATCGAAGGTCGCGCCCACCGCGGTGTTCCTGTAGATCCCGTGGCTGGGCTCGTCGCAACCGCTGTCTTGGGATGGCTTGAAGACGCCTCTGAAATTGAAGCGGTCCGGATGGCCCTTATAGGGTTCTATCTGAAAAAAAACGCCGCGGAACCGCTCGAGGTCGGCCCTTAGCTTGCCTTCCTCGGAGGCCGTATAACCCTCGGCGATGAAGGCGACGTCCACTTTTTCGTGCGGGTCCCCGCTCTTCAGGACCTCAAACACCTTGACTCCCGACGCTAACGGTTCCCTCTTGATGAAGATGTCGGCCGGGTCCACCTCGGTGCTGAAGACCGGCTGAAGGACGTTTTGCCTGTCCCTCAGCTCGACGACAAACTTGACCTTGGCCTTGGGGAAGGGGACGAGGGCGGTCTCGTGGTAGGTCCTCTTGATTCCCTGGAGCGCCTGCTCCGTCGTCTTGTATTCGGCGAAGTAGCTGTCGAAACCCTTGGAAAATACCAGCCTCCCGGAGTCCGAATCATAGACCTTATAGGCATAACGGCCGACGTTGAAAGGGTCGATGAGGTTCCGCTTGCTTCCCGCCCAGATCCCCTGCTCGTAAACGCTGTCCAGGCTGACCGCTTCCTCCTTTGAGTTTCCGAAGTGGAAGTAATCAACCCGCATCGTCTTGTCGATGAAATACTTATCGAACGGCACTTCCTGCCCCGCCCTAATTATCCCGGGGATACAACAGACGATGAAAAGAGCGCCTAGCGGTTTGGACATCGATTTCCTCCGTGCTCAGCGGGCCTTCTTGACCATCATGCCCGCGACTTCCTTTATAATCTTAACAGCTGCCGAGGCGGTGATGCCGGACGGATCGCGCGCGGGGTTGAGTTCGACGACGTCGAGACCGATGATCCCGGCCTTGAGACGATGGATGAGGTCGATCGCCTGGCGCGTCGTCAGCCCGCCCCCCTCCTGATGAGAGACGCCGGGAGCGAAGGCCGGGTCGAGCGCGTCCATGTCGAAGGAAATATAGAGGGGATTCTTAAAGCTCAAGGCCAGGTCGTCTCGAAGATCTTTCATCTCGATCATCCGCACACTGTGCCGCCGGGCGATGGCCCGCTGGTTGGCGGTGGCAGCCCGCACTCCAACCTGAACGAGAGACTCAGCCAGGCCGTCCTCCAAGATCCGCGCAAACGGACAGGCGTGCGAAAGGCGGTCGCCGTAGAGGTCCTCGTAGAGGTCGGGATGGGCGTCAAAGTGAAGGATATCCAAGGTCCGGTAGGACTTTGCCACGGCCTTGAGGATGGGGTAAGTGATGGAATGGTCGCCGCCCAAAATGATAGGCCTGGCCTTTTTTTTCAGGATCGCGGCCACTGCGGCTTCAATCCTTTGGAAGGTGATGTCCACATCGCCGGACGCGTCAACGTCTCCGAGGTCGACCATGACGGCATCGCGCTCGAGGTCGACCCCCAGCTCGGTTTCAGGGTTCCGGGCCCGGCCGGTCGAGGACGCCCGGATGGCCGCCGGCCCCCCGGCTGCGCCTCGCAGGTAGCTGGACTTTTCGTCGAAAGGGACGCCGATGACCGCCAGATCATAGTCCGTGCTCCGTCTGATCGCGCCGCCGAAATCCGTCATCGCTGACCTCCTTTTACTTCTCCAATCTGAGGACGATCGCGGCATAGCTGACCGCCGATTGCGTAGCTTCATCCCTCCAAAATTCATAGTCGAGCAGCCGGCCTTTCACCCCGGGCAGGAAATCGAGGAGAGAGGCCAGGGTTGAAAACCCGCAGACATTGTACATGTCGTCTGTTTTGCGGCTCTCCTCCCAGAAGGCCCGGCTGTCGCCCGCGGCAAGCGAAGCGATGAGAGCCTGATCGTGTTTCTTGGCGTCCAGAAGCAGAGAAGACGCCCGCTCCCGATGCCCGAATTTTGGGCCGATATGGGAAAAATCCACGGCCGCTATGAGAAGCGCGTCGGCCGGATCCTCTTCCCACAGGGCTCGAAGCGCTGCCAGGAACTGAGCCACATCCGGGATCTCGGAAGGGCGGGAAACCCGGCTCAAATCACGGCCAAACGAGCCGCAGAGGATGGGGACGACAGTGAAGGAGGAACCGAAAAGGTGTTGGAGAAAAATGAGCTGGAACTCCAGTGAATGTTCCCGGCTATGCGAGATATCGTATGGAGAGACCGCCCTGCCGCCGGCTTCTTTTAGCTTCCGGACCGCGTTCCGGTCGGTTTTCGCCAGGCCAAGAGGTGTCTCGAAATCTTTTTCCGTCAACCCGAAATAGGCGTCATCGAGGCTGTGTCCGGTTCCAACGAGCCAAATCCGGCGCGGCCTCGCCGAGCGGATAGCCTGATAGGCGGCGGCATAGACTTTTTTGCCGACCCCCAGGTCGATATGGGGGACGACAAGGCCGCAGAGCCCGCCCCATGTCTCGTCGGATACCCGTTTCCCGACGCTGGCCAAAATTGAATCGAGGAACGCCCGCAACTCCTCAGGTCCGGCTGGATAGGAGACGCCGGCCTGCGAGGCCGCCCGGATTTCCAGCCTCAGGTAGTCGGCTAGAACTCTCTCTCTCTCGGAGAAGTAGCGGCCGCTTTGCAGGAGGCAAGCCGACTCGAGCTGCCGGATGAGCCGGGCGATCGTCTCCGCCTCGACCAGGACACCGTTTTTCAGGCGGACAAGTTCGAGCTGGATATCGCGGACCGTCCTCGCGCCGTCGAGCAAACCGACTATCTGCAAGGCACCACCTTGAAGAATCACGGGGTCCCGGATGAGGCCCAGATAATCGCGGACCAGGACGGCCTTCTCGCCCTGGTAGGACGTGGGGATGACCTCAAGGTCTTGTCGCATCCGGGGGACCGGCTCTTCTTTTTTCATCTGGGCGCCCGTTTGATAGAACTACAATTTTTTCATGAAAAAAGCAACCGGACCCGGATAAAAGACTCCCTTGACTCAGTTGACTCAAGGGAGCTGAAAGGAGGGTGAGGGAGGTGGAGAGAGGGATCTTAGCCCTCTCTCCCTTTTTCACAACCTCGGCTTCGCCTTGGATGAGAGAAATTCGAGCCATAGAGGCTGCGATGGCCTTATCTTGTCACGGGCGTTTCCGGCTGCCAATCCCCCCCGGGGGGGATTTGGGAGGTGAATTTTCGGCCCGTTCCGTCACCCCCGCTTTATGGTATAATTGGGTCCCTTGATCCTGAAAGGAGGTAGAGTGGAAAAAATCCGGCAGATCAAAACCCAAGAGGACGTTATCCATTTGCTCCAAGTCGCCTTGGAGCACGAATGGGCCGTGAGCTTCGAATACACCATCCATGCCTATTCCATGCCCAAAGGAAGATTCTTCTATGAAGACCCCCTGATGAAGCTGCGGACCGACGCCCGTGCCCAGACCATCCAGATCGGCATCGACGAGATGTACCACAGCCTCCAGCTCGGCATCATCATCCGTCAGCTGGGAGGCGACCCTTCCTTCAAGACCGACGAAGTCATCCGGTTTCCGAGGGTCATCGACAACTTGAAACGGGATAAAATGACAGAGGACCTGGTCACCGAACTCTACCAATCGGCCGAATGGAAAGAGGGCGTTTTCCCCAAGATCCAGAACATGATCCTCAACATTTCGTATGATGAGGTCCGCCACGCGAAGCAGTTCGAGACCATGATCCGCACGATGGAGAAGGAAGGCTCAGCAGAGACTCCATGCTTCAGAGAAGGCACGGAGGCCGCCGCCAGGCCGGAGGTGCCGCTCCTTCACGAGATCACCCGGATGGAGAACGAGCTGATGCACCGCTATCTCCGCTACGTCCTTCTCTTCAGCGAGCACCAGGACCTGGCCCAGCGGCTGTTCAAGAACTCGATCAACCACATGCGCCATTGGGACAAGAATTCGGGCCTCCTGGTCAGGCTGGGAAGCGTCATCCGGATCGAAAACGCGCGGCGCGAGCCCGACGGGAAGGAGGTCAGCCGGAGCCCCATGCCCGCCCTTTACAGCGGCCAGGACCGCCTTTCGGCCCTGCACGCTTTGATCCCGGCCGAGGAGGAGCTCATCGCCAGGTACGAAAAACTGCTGGCCGTCGTCCCGGCGGGTGAAAACCGCGACCAGCTCAACCTGCAACTCGGGCTCAAAAGGGAGCATCTCTTCACTCAGGAATGGCTGCTCAAGAATGCCGGCCGCATCAAGGGGCTCTCCTAGATCATGAAATCCATTAAAACCCAGTTCAAGAAGTTCCAGTATTTCTACCCTTATACAGTAGCCTTGGTCGGAGCCCGGGAGGGAAAGCGGGTGAACTTCATGAGTTGTGCCTGGCATACCGCGCTTTCCTTCGAGCCGCCCCTTTTCGGCATACTCGTTTCCAGGAAACGCCTTACTCATGAAATCATTTCGCAGGCCAGGGAGTTCACCGTCAACTTCCTAGGTTTCGACCGGATCAAGCTCTCCGCCCAGATGGGCCGCAAGTCCGGCCACGACGTCGATAAGGTGAAGGAATTCGGCCTCAAGCTGCGCCCGGCCAAAGTGCTCAAATCACCCGTAGTCGAGGATGCCTATGCCGCCTTCGAGTGCCGGCTGGCCGAGGTCCGGCCGTTCGGGGACCACGACCTCTTTGTCGGAGAGGTGCTGGCCGTGCACCATGACGCCCCGGCCTTCAACTCCGAAGACATCCTCAACCCGATGAAAGTCCGCCCCCTGCTCTACCTGGGCAGCGATTTCTACATTACGATCGACCCGGACTCTTTCAAGCACGTCCTCCCGGATTGAATTCGCCGGCTGGTTTTTGGCTTTCCTTTTCAATATAATAGCGGTGAATCCCATGGCCGCAGTCCTCGAGATCGACAACCTTCACAAAGCGTTCAAGGTCGGCTTTATCCCCAAGAAGAGGGAGATCCTCAAAGGCGTTTCGTTGGCGGTCGCGGCCGGAGAGATCTTCGGCTACCTCGGGCCGAACGGAGCCGGTAAGACCACGACCTTAAAATGCGTGTTAGGCCTGATCTTCCCTGACCGGGGCAAAGTCGAGATCTTCGGCTATCCCTCCCTTTCGGCCAAGGGAAAAGAGCGGCTCGGATTCCTGCCCGAAAACCCGTATTTTTATGATTATCTCACGGCCGCGGAGTTCCTGGATTTCTATGCCCGGCTCTTCGGACTGAAAAAGAAAGATAAGCAGGACAAGATTGCCGCGTTGCTCCGCCTCGTCGGGATGGAAAAAGCCCGGGACCTTCAACTCCGCAAGTTTTCCCGCGGAATGCTGCAGCGGGTCGGACTGGCCCAAGCGCTCATCAACGATCCGGACCTCCTCTTCCTCGATGAGCCCTTGGGCGGCCTGGACCCACTGGGGCGCAAAGAGCTCCGGGACATCATCGTCCGGCTGAAGCAGGAGGGCAAGACGATATTCCTCTGCTCCCACATCCTTCAAGACATCGAGATGATCTGCGACCGGGTGGCCATCATCGTCGGCGGCCGGGTCATCAGCCAGGGCGCTCTCCAAAGCCTGATTTCGGAGAAAGTCCTCTTTACCGAGGTCACATTGTCGGGGCTCGACCCCGCCGACTTGATCGACCTCGGCGAGCCCGTCTCAACCGCCGGAGACAGGATCCTGCTCAAGGTTGTCCAGGAAGATAACATCGAAAACCTGATGGCTCTCGTTCATGAACGGAGGGGAAAGATTCACTCCCTCGTCCCCCGGACCGAGACGCTCGAGGACATTTTCGTGGAGATGGTCAGACAGGGATGAAGATTCGAGCCATCGCCCTGAACACGTTCAAGGAGGCCATCCGGGACCGCATCCTCTACCTGCTTTTCTTCTTCGCCGCCGTCGCCCTGGCCTTTTCGCGCCTGCTGGCCGTGCTCACGGTCGGCGACCGCGTCAAGATCATCAAGGACGTCGGTTTGGCTTCGATATCTGTCTTCGGGGTGCTCATGGCCATCCTGATCGGCACGGGCCTGGTCTACAAGGAGATCGACAAGAAAACGATTTACACCCTTCTCGCCAAGCCCATCCAGCGATGGCAGTTCCTGCTCGGCAAGTTCTTCGGATTGGCCCTCACCCTCTTCGTCATGATCCTGGCCATGGGTTTGATCTTTCTGGTCATCGTTCTCCTCCACACGGGGAAGCTGGAGGGCCGGCTGCTGCTGGCCATCCTGTTCATCTTCCTCGAACTCCTCCTGATCACCGCGGTGGCGATCCTTTTCTCCTGTTTCTCGACGCCCATCTTGAGCTCGATTTTTTCACTGTCTTTCTATCTCATCGGACATCTTTCCTGGGGCCTCGAAACGCTCATCCAGAGGACGCGCTCGGGCGCGGCCAGGGTTGCGATCAGGGGCCTCTCCGCGGTTCTCCCCGATCTTGAGAATTTCAACTTCAAGACCGAGGTCGTCCACGGTTTGGCCGTCGATCCGAAATTCTATTTCTTCTCGGCTCTTTACGCCCTGGTTTACACCCTCTTCATCCTGGCCCTGGCCGTCCTCGTTTTCAAGAGGAGGGACTTCGTCTGACCGTGATAAAGACCGTGACACGCCGCCAAAAGGGTTCCGCCACCCTCCTGATCATCCTCCTTTTATTCCTGTCTTGCGCCGGCATCGTCCAGCTCAAACTGGAGGTAGAAAGGATCCCCAGAAAGAAAATCCCCGGCGCCTCGATCATCTATATCCCTTCCGGCAAATACTTGAAATACGCGACGTTCGGCTACTCCTCGCTCGTAGCCGACCTCGTCTACATCTGGGCCATCCAGTATTATACAACCTATACCATAGTCGACCGCTTCCAGAACCTGGATCATATTTTTTCGATCATCGCCGAGCTCGACCCGCATTACGCCGACCCCTATGAGATCGGCGCCCTGATCGCCGTCAACGAAGCCAAGGACCTCGGGCTTGCCCTCAAGATTCTGGACATGGGGCTGGCCAAGAACCCGGACCAATGGATATTTCCGTTCGAGGCCGGCCACTACGCCCAGCGGGCCGGGGATTACGATACTGCCCGGAAGTATTATGAGAAGACGATGTCCATTCCGGGCGCTCCGGAGATCGCCAAAAGGCTTTACGCCGCGGCCGGATTCAGGGTGATGGATCTCAAAGAGTCCTGGGAAACCTGGCTCGAAGTATACAACACGGCCAAGGATGAGCGCACCAAGAAGATCGCCGGAAAGCATCTGTACCAAGTCAAGGCCGCGTCGGATTCGAACCTTCTCAAGGAAGGAGTCCGGCGGTTCAGAGAAAGATACCAGCGACTGCCCGCCGACCTTGGGGAATTGGTCCGTCACGGGCTTTTCTCTGTGCTGCCCAAAGACCTGGACGGCAAAGACTATCTTTACAACCCCGACACGGGTGAAATCAAGGCTCCGAGCGTCTGGTGGAAAAGATAATCATCGTCCTGTTCGGTTTGATCTGGGGAAGCTTCCTCAACGTCGTCATCTATCGCCTTCCCAGGGGCCAAAGTTTGATGTGGCCCCCCTCCTCATGTCCAAAGTGCCGGGTACGCCTCAAACCCTATGATAACATCCCCGTCCTCTCTTTTCTCCTGCTCCGGGGGAAATGCCGCTCCTGCGGACAGAAGATCTCACCGGTCTATCCCCTCGTCGAGGCCCTCACGGTGCTTTGTTTCCTACTCGTCCAAGGGCGCTTCTCATTAGGCTTCCACTTCTTTGCTTCCTGCCTTTTCACGAGCGCTCTCATCGTCCTCTGTTTCATCGACCTCTCCCACCAGATCCTGCCCGACGAGATCACCCTGCCCGGCCTGGCTCTCGCCCTCGTCTATTCCGCGTTCCGACCGGACCTGGGATTGCGCCAAGCCCTCATCGGCGCTGTCGCCGGCGCCGGGTTCCTGCTGCTTATCTACGGCCTCTACCGGCTCCTGCGCAAGAAAGAAGGCCTGGGCATGGGCGATGTGACCATGATGCTGCTGGTGGGCGCCTACCTTGGCTGGCTCAATACCTTTTTTACGCTCCTGCTGGCCTCCTTCGCCGGGGCGCTCGTGGGCGTCTTCCTGATGTCCTATCGGAAAAAGGATCTCCAATTCGCCCTGCCTTTCGGGACCTTTCTGGCGCCGGCCGCCTTTGTCGCCCTCGTTTGGGGGGACCGCATCATCCGCGCCTACCTCAGCCTTTATAAGCGATAGCGCTCGTTGTGTTTTGGCCTTGACTGTGATATCTCATTAGGGACAGGTCGAGCCCGATGCCCGAGGACAAAGCCCAGCCCAGAAAGGGCGCCCATACCATAATCTTCCTCGTTTTTCTCTTTTCCCTCGGGTTCTCTCTATCTATCAACCTCCCGGTCATCGACCAGAATTTCCTGTTCGCCGACCAGGCCGTCTACTACGCTCTGACGCAGAGCATCGCGCACGACCTCGACCTGGAATATACCAGAAAGGACCTGGCCCGCTATTACCACGACTTTAACGCCGGGCCGCAGGGCATCTTTCTCAAGAAAGCCCGGAACGGCAAAATGTTTTTCGCCAAGTCCTGGGCTTACTCGCTGCTCGCTGCGCCGTTTGTCCGGATGTTCAGCTACAACGGCTTCCTGGTCTTCCATTCCTTCCTCCTTCTCATCGTCATGCTCTTAGGGTTCGCCTATTTCTCCCGGGCCAATGCGCCCCTCCTCTCCATCTCTTATCTCCTGACCTTCCTGCTGGCTTCCGTGGCCGGAGTGTACTTTATCTGGATCTCACCCGATTTCTTCAACTTCTGCCTGGCTTTCATCATAGTGTTTTTATGGGCTTACAAAATCAGGCGCCGGGATGGCCCGCCCTCGCCGAGCCCGGCAGGAACGCCCGGTTCCTTTCTCCTGTCGCCCTGGACGGATTACCTGGCTGTTTTCCTGGTCGGCATCGCGGTCTTCTCCAAACCGCCCAACATTGTCCTCCTCGGCCCGCCTGTCCTTTATGCCCTCTACGAAAAGAAATTTTTCAAGGCACTCTGCCTGGCCGTTATCTTTTTCCTAACGATCGGGATCCTTTTCGGAGCCAATTATCTTCTGACCTCGGACTGGAACTACCAGGGAGGTGAACGCAAGACTTTCATCGGCAGCTTCCCCCTGGAGAAGGACACCCTGACCTTCGACAGCCTCGGGAACACGATGACCTCGGAGAATTATTTCCAGCGCTTCCTGATTCCGCCCAAGTTCGTCTTCTACAACATCTTCTATTATTTCTTCGGCCGCTTTACCGGCATCACTTGGTATTTCTTCCCGGCTGTTCTCACTCTCCTGATGTTTTTCCGGGCGAAACGCCGGTTTCCCGACTGGCTGATCCTGGCCGCCCTGTCCGGAGGGATCCTCATCTATATCGTACTCACTCCCGAGTTTTACGGGGGAGGAGGCGGCACTCTGGCCAACCGGTATTTCCTCAACATCTACCCCCTGTTCCTGTTCCTGCCGGCCGAGAAGAAGACCTGGCGCCAGGTCGCCTTGATCTGGGTGGTCGCGGCCGTGTTCATCTCCCCTATCCTCATCAGCCCCTTCCGCTCCTCGGCCCAGCCCGCCACTCACGCCAAAAAATTCCCGATCAAAGCGCTGCCCCTCGAGATGACCCAGGTCAACAATTTTCCCACCAATACCAACCCCGACGCTTTCCGCATCCACATCTGGCCGGACAAGCCCTATCCCCAGAGGGAATTCCTCCACTTCCTGGACGATAACTTCCACCAGAAGCTCGAGCCGACAGGCATCTGGACGCGGGGCGACAAGACCTGCGAGCTCATCTTGAAGACCTATTACCCGCTCCGGGAGGTCGGGGTGCGGCTCCTCAACAACCCCCGGAGCAATAATGAGATCGCGGTCAAGGTCGAAGGCCAGACGCAAAAGATCACCCTCCAATCCAAGCAATGGGGGACCCTGCGCTTCCCCGTCGGGAACGGATTCCAGGTGCAGCAGCGCTTTCATTACCGGATCAAGATCAAAGCCGCCAAGGGCGCCATTCCGTATTATGAGGACCAGACCAGCCTGGAGCGGAGGTATCTGGGCGTTTTCTTCGAGCTCGACCTCGTCCCCAAGGAATAATGTGCGGCATCTGCGGGATTGCGGCGTCTTCCTCGTCCGAACCGGTAGCGGCCGCTCTTCTCCAAGCCATGTGCCGGACCATAGTCCACCGCGGCCCGGACGACGAGGGGATTTATGCCGGGATGAGGGTGGGACTAGGCACCCGCCGGCTGAGCATCGTCGACCTCGCGGGCGGCCACCAGCCGCTCAGCAACGAGGACGGCACCATCTGGATAAGCCACAACGGCGAGGTCTATAATTTCCCCGAACTCCGTGACGAGCTCATCGCCCGAGGGCACCGCTTTTCCACCCGGACCGACACCGAGACCATCGTCCACGCCTACGAGGAATGGGGAGAAGACTTCGTCCAGAGGCTCCGGGGGATGTTCGCCTTCGCTCTCTGGGATAGGAAAAAAGAGCGGCTGCTCCTGGTGCGCGACCGGCTGGGAATAAAGCCGCTTTATTATACCCTTCTCGAAGATCGCAGTCTCATCTTCGGTTCCGAGCTCAAGGCCGTCCTCGCCCATCCGCGGGTTAAACGGGAGGTCGACCCGCGGGCGCTGGACTTTTTCCTGACGCTCGAATACATACCGGCCCCGCTGAGTATCTTCCGGGGGATTTCCAAGCTCCCGGCCGGACATTGGCTGGCCTATCAGGACGGCCGGGTCGAGGTGAAAAAGTATTGGGATATTGAAGCCGCTGCGGAAGCCGAAGGCGGAACGAAAAAAGAGAGCCTGCCGGAGATCATGGACAGGCTCTACGGCCTGCTCAAGGAATCCGTCAAGCTGAGGCTGGTCAGCGACGTGCCCCTGGGCGCATTCCTGAGCGGCGGCCTCGACTCCTCCACTATCGTTGGGTTGATGCGGGAGCTCGGCGCCTCGCCTCTCAAGACCTTCTCCATCGGGTTCGAAGAGACTTCCTACAATGAGCTTCCCTACGCCCGCCGGACGGCCGAGAGGTTCTCGACCGAACACGAGGAGTTCACCATCGAGCCCAAGGCGCTCGATCTGACCGAGAAACTCATCCGCCACCTCGACGAGCCGCTCGGCGATTTTTCCATCTTCCCGACTTTCCTGGTCTCCCAGATGTCCCGGCCGCACGTCAAAGTCGTCCTCTCCGGCGACGGAGGGGATGAAGTCTTCGGCGGATATGAACACTACCAGGCGCAAAAAATCGCCTCCTGCGGGCCGGTCAGGTGGGCAGGGAGTCTGGGCTCTCCCCTCATCAGGCGCCTCCCGCCGGCGGCCCGGAAAAAGGGCGCCTGGAATAAGCTGCAGCGGTTCCTCCAGGGCTTTGAACACGGGGCCGGGAACAGGCACCTTCGCTGGATGATGTTCCTGTCGCGACAAGACAGGTCCCGGCTCTATTCCGCCGGATTCCAGGACCGGCTGGGAAGGATTGAGGATGTCCATCGGCTGTCCCCGTTCCGCGGGATCTTCGAAAAGATGCCGGACTTCGATCCCATAACCCGAGAGCTCTACCTTGACCTCAAGACCTATCTCGCCGACGACATCATGGTCAAGGTGGACAGGATGAGCATGGCCGCCTCCCTCGAAGCCCGGGAGCCGCTCCTCGATCACAAGCTCGTGGAATATGTTTTTGCACTAGACGGCCGGCTCAAGCTCCACGGGCTCACCACGAAATGGATATTCAAGAAGACGATGGAACGTCTCCTCCCCCGGGAGAATATCTACCGCCCCAAGGAAGGGTTCAGCATCCCCATCAAGCTCTGGCTGCGGCGGGAGCTCCGGGATCTGATGCTGGACCATCTGAGCGGGAAGCGGATCAAAGAAGCCGGGTATTTTAACGCCTCACCGGTTCAGGAGATGATCGGTGCCCATCTGGCGGGCCGAAGGAACTTCAGCCATCAACTCTGGGCACTGCTGGTTTTCGAAATTTGGAGAAGGAACTATCTTTAGACGGATCTTTCTATAATAAAAATCGCCTTGGTGGCGGGGGTGATCTTGAAATCTTCGGCGACGGGGAGCCCCGGGGTCCAGACGATTTCTCCTCCGGACAGAAAAATCGGATGCCGGTCCCGTTCACCGGGAGGAATTCCCTTCGACCGCATTGCCTCCGTCAGTTTTTTCCTGCCGGGAGAGCCCAGCGGGCGATAGCGATCGCCTTCCTTGTGATTTCGGACCTGAAGAGGGAACCTGATTTTCGCCGCATCGACGAATGCCCTCCTTTTATCATTGTACGCGGGGGGCCTCGTCTCCCCTTTCTCTATTCTTTTCCCCGCGAAAGAGATCCCGATCTCGCGGATCAGCAGGTCTTTCTTCCCATCCCATTTGAGTTCATAGCTTCTGTAAGCCGCCCTTTTCTCCGAAATTGAGATCAGGCCGTTCTCCCGCCTGAGGCCGAGTTTGCCCGGAAGCGTCACCGCCTTCCGCTCGGCCAGGCAGCGGACAGCCTCGATATCCCGGAAAGAAAGCCTCCTCAGGTCGCCCTTGACCGCACTCAAAAAGGCCCGGACAAGGCGCCGCCCCGTGGCCGGCGGCAGGGTCGAGAGGCGCCGGGCGTCTAGAAAGACGATCCCCTTTTTCCTGAGGATCGCACGCGCCTCCTCCGCCCCGGCCAGCCCATCCCAGACCTGCTCTTCCTCACGGCTGATCTCGGCCAATATCCCGAGATGCTGAACGATCCTGGGCTCAAAGTTCCTCTCCAGGTAGGGAATGAGCCGTCGCCGCACCCGGTTGCGCAGGTAGCCCAGGTTCCGGTTGCTCTCATCCTCGCGATGAGAGATTTTCCGGGCCCGGAGATAGGCCTCGACTTCGCGGCGTTCAACCCCCACCAGGGGACGGATGATCAACCCGTCGACAAGGGGGGCGACGCCGCCCAAACCGGTAGGTCCGGTTCCCCGCAAGATCCGCATAAGTACGGTCTCCGCCTGGTCGGTCAGCGTGTGGCCGGTGGCGATCCTGTCGGCGCCCACCCGGCGGGCCGTTTCCCGAAGAAACCTATAGCGCCGCTCCCGGCCCGCCTCCTCGATGTTTTGGCCGCGCTTGGCCGCGAACGAGCGGATGTCTTCTCTCCTGACATAGACCGGAAGCCCGAGCTTTTGAGCCAGCCGGATGACAAATCGCTCGTCCGCGTTCGCAGCGCGGCGGAGACCGTGGTTGAAATGGGCAACGGCAATCCTGAGTTCATGCTCGCCGGAGAGCTCCAAGAGGGCGGACAGAAGGGCCGTCGAATCGGCGCCGCCCGAGCAGGCCACTAAAATCTTGTCCCCTTTCTTCAGGAGACCGTACCGGACGATGGTTCTTCTGACCTTGGACAGGAGCATCCGTCAACCCTGTTTTTCCGATGGTTCCGATAAATAATCTGGAATCGATTCTCAGAAAATCCAAATGGCGGCGGAGGGATTTGAACCCCCGACACTGCGGATATGAGCCGCATGCTCTAACCAACTGAGCTACGCCGCCGGGTTAAAAAATTGTAGCGGAACACCCTCCAATAGTCAATTTGGCCAAGGGAAGAACTTCTAACGACCGGCCAGAAAGGCGGTGACCTCCCGGAGCCCGACGTAGGAAAAGAAGGCCAGGGTGAGCGCCAGGAGCGCGTTGGTGACCCAGCCGTTTTTGAACTCCCGGCCGACGAGGCGGACCCGGTTGTTGAGGAGGAGGAGCGTCAGGGCGACAAACGGCATGAAGAGCGCCCCGACAATACCGTATATATACTGGACCAGCTGGACTCTCAGCCAAAGGAGGGAAAGGGGGACAATACCCAAGGCCAGGAGATAGAAGCGATATGCAGGTGTGACCTTGAGGTCGGCAGGCCCGGAGGAGCCCTCCGAACCCCGATGACGAAGCCGCAGGAAGTCCGCAAACATGTAGGGGACGCCCTGCCACACCCCAAGCAGGCTTGTAAATACTGCGCCCCAGAATCCCAGGAGAAAGATATACTTGCCCGGAGGGCCGAGGACCCCGGCCAGTTGGTCGGCCAGGATAAGGGCGACGGTGTCACCGCTCCCGGTCACCTTAACCCTCGACCCGATAATAACCATGGCGGCTCCGAAAAAAGCCGTCAGAGCGTAGGCAACGGTCAAATCGAACCGGCAGTCTTTTACCCCCTCTTTCCCGGACCGCCCCTTCTCTCTGATCCAATAGCTGTAACAGAGGAGAGTGACCGTGCCTCCCACCCCGCCCATGAGGGCTACCAGCCATCCGGTCCCCCTTGCAGGAATGCCGGGAAGGGCAAGGCCCTTGATCAGGCCGCTCCAATCGGGCGAGATCAGGATTACGGTCGCCAGCACCGTGACAACCATGAGCCCCGCTAAAGCGGACATGACGGCCTCGAACGCCCTGAACCCGCCCGTCCGGACGATGGCCAGTCCGACCGCGGAATGGACAATACCCCAGACAATCTTTGACGTATGAGGATCACCGACCGGCAGCAACCCGGCGCCGGCCACGCCGCAGGCGTTGATGAGCGCCCCTCCGACTATATAGGACCAGACAATGAAGTAGATGAAAAATATCCAGTGGACAACGGCCCCGAGATGGTTCACCCAGCCTTCCAGGATGGTCGTCGAAGTCGCCATCTGCCAGCGGGCGATGCCCTCGTTGAGCACCCACTTGAGGGCCGCGCCGGCCACTGCCGCCCACAGAATGACCAATCCGAGGTGCGATCCCGCCAGACTGGCCGTGATCAGGTCGCCGGCTCCGACGCCCGTCGCCGCGACCAGGAGTCCCAGGACGACCTTGGAATACCAACGAGTCTTCATCTGCGCTTAACAATAAAAGCGGACGGCCCGGAGCCCATACCTGAGAAGTCGTGTTCTCGCAGGCTCAGAGTCTAGCATGGAAGGAGGCGCTCCGCCAACAAAATTAATCCGCTTGACAAAGACCGGACCAATCGGATATGTATTAACTACCTTTTTCCATGAAAGGAGCGAGGAAACTCAGCGGGGATTTCTTTCTTTTTTTATGACCCAAACATGAAGAAAATCGGCAAATACGAGATCCTCGGAATCCTCGGCAGGGGAGGCATGGGGATCGTCCACAAAGCGCTGGACCCCGACATCGAGCGGGAAGTGGCCATCAAGACCATCCGCTTTGACACCTTGACCGAGGGCCTGGAAAAGGAAGAACAGCTGAACCGTGTCATCCGGGAAGCCAAGGCCGCGGGCCGGCTGAATCATCCCAATATCATCACTATCTACGATGTTGGCCGGGACAAAGATCTGACATATATAGTTATGCAGTATGTCGACGGGCAAAGCCTTCAGAATCTGATCGATTCCGGCAAGTCCTTCTCTCCGCAGGAGATTATCGACACGCTGAAGCCGGTCTCTGAAGCCTTGGATTTCGCCCATCAGGGCGGGATCGTCCACCGGGACATCAAGCCGGCCAACATCCTGATCGACAAATCCGGCCAGCCCTTCCTGGCCGATTTCGGGGTCGCCCGGATCGAGACATCGACCCTAACCCAGGCCGGGACGACGGTCGGGACGCTGAGCTACATGTCCCCCGAGCAGGTGAAGGGACAAATGGTGGACAAACGTTCGGATATCTTCGCTCTCGGCGTCATCTTATACGAACTCCTCACTGGGAAAAAGCCCTTCGGCGGGGACAACATGTCCACCATCGTCTACCGGATAGTCAACGAAGAGCCGCAGCGAATCACCGACATCAAGAAGGATCTTCACGGCGGCTACGAGAGCGTTGTCCGCAAGGCCCTGGCCAAGAATCCGGAAGACCGCTATCAAAGCTGCCGGGAGATGATCGCTGACCTGGAAAACCCCGGCCGAATGGCCGAAGCCACGCGAGCCTATGAATTGGGTTTGGAAACCGGCCGGGAACCGAACACAAGAAAGAGGGGCTTGGTTTGGGCAGGGGCAGCAGCCTTTGTCGCCGTCATCGCCGCGGGGGCGTATCTTCTCTTCTCAGGACGCCCGGAGAAATCCTCCGAGCTGGCCAAGAACCTGGAAACCATCAAGAAGGAGGGCCTGAGCCAGGCCACGCGTTCAGCCGGACCGGCCGCGGGGACGGCCGCGGTGCCGGTCGCTCCGGACGATGACAACCTGGCCAAACTGAAGGAGAGTTTCGAAGGAAAGGCCTACCAGGAAACCGTCCGGCAGGCCGAGGAGATCCTGACGCGGGATCCGGCCAATGCCCCGGCCAAGGAATTCCTGAATAAAGCCAATGCCGAGATCCTCGCCTCCGAGGTGGCTCCCCTCCTCCAATCCGGCATCTCCAGCTTCGCCGGCGGTAACTACGCCCGATGCATTGCCGACATGGAGAAAGTCCTCAAAATCGACAAGGATAACAAGGACGCGCAAAAATATCTCTTCCAGGCTGACACGGCCCTGGCCAAGCCGGAGATCATTGCCCTGATCGAGCGCCACCGGGTGGCCGAAGAAAACAAGGACCTGCTTACCGTCCTCAGTCTATTCAGCTCGCCGGTCTTGGCGGATTCGCTCCAGGCCGAGTACAAGCTCCTCTTTAACGGGTACGACGGAATCAGGTCCATGGTTTCCAAGGTCGCGCTCACTTTCTCGAGCCGGTCGAGCGCCACGGCCTCCTTCTCCCAGCTGCTCACGGCCGTCTACAAGAAAACGGGGCAGAGGAAGATCGTCTTCGAGGGACAGAAAACCTGGCATCTCCGGAGGCAGGGAAGAGACTGGAAGATCAGCGCCGTCCAATAGAATCCCCCGGCGGAGAAGGAGCTGACGATGGAAGCCAAAAGACGGTCTGTGGCTGGGGCCATACTCCTATTATTCCTTTTGATCTTCCTGGCGCTCAGCCCGGCGGCGGCCGGCGTCAAGGTTAAGGTCATCGTCGATAACGCCAGCATCAAGGCGACACCGGAGATCGGCAGCCAGACCCTGGCCAATGTCGCCCTCAGCACGGTTCTCGACGTCGAACTGAAACAGGGGGAATGGTATAAGATAACGACGACAAAAGGCGGAACCCCGGTGACCGGATACATCCATGAACTTCTCGTCGAGGAGATCGTGGAAGGAGAAGAGCCGTCCGTCGTTTCCCCGGGCGGCCTGATGAAATCCCAGGGGGAGATCAGCGCCGAGATAGAATTCAAAATGGAGGAAAACAAGAACCTGATCCGCCAGGAGAAGGAGTTGGACAGGGCGGCGGAGAACCTCCGGCCGCTCCTGGCCAGGGCGTTCAGCATTGATGATCGCGTCCGTCAGAAGCAGATCGCCTGCGAGGTCTATCTCTGGCTGGGCCTCGCCTCAGCCAAAAGGGGCGATAATTATGCGGCGCTCAGAGAGTTCCAGAATATGTTCGAAGTGGACTACGTCCACGCCAAGGAAGTCACCCGCAACATCTACGACCCCACGGTCAGCAGCTTCATCGACCAGGCCGAGAAACAATACCGGGGTGTTCTGGTCGAGTACTCCCTGGAGATCGCGAGCGAGCCCAAAGAAGCCACCATCCTGATAGACGGCCGGGAGGTGGGCCGTACCCCCGAGGTCTTCAGCACCCCCATTCCCAAGTTCGCCCTGGAGTTAGTCAAGGAGGGCTACAGCCCACACAAAGAGGAGGTTTTCCTTACCCAGGCCAGTTCCAAAAAAGAAATCGTTCTCCGGAGTATCGGAAGGACGATACAGGTGAGTTCGGTACCCCCCGGCGCGCAGGTTTTCCTGGATGATCAGGATACCGGGAAGGTCACAGACTGCGAACTGTCCTATGTTCCCTACGGCAGCCATTCCCTCAAGTTGAAAAAGCCGAGCTGGGTCGACCATGATCAGACGATCGAGGTCATGGAAGGGCCGGGCCCCCTGACTGTCGCCGCCCCGCTGACCGTCAAGGACTATGGACTTGGACTCAAGGTAGGCGGGCCCGAAAGCCGGTTCTTCAGGCTGCCCAAGGCGATCGCCTTTGACAGAGAAGGCTGCTTTTACGTGGCCGATGAGAGCGACAACAAAATCAAGAAATACGACGCCTCGGGACGTCTGCAGAGCGGCTGGGGGGACTCGGGCCGTGAATTCAAGGCTTTAAAAAAGCCTTCGGGAATCGCCATCGACGGCCAGGGCTTTATCTACATCACCGACGCCGAGGCGGGCAGTGTGATGAAATTCTCCAAGGCGGGGAAGTTCGTTTCCAAATGGGGAAAGCAGGGCTCAAAGCCCGATGAGCTCATGGGGCCCCTCGGCATCGCCGTCGACCGCAGCGGTGATATCTATGTGGCCGATTCGGGGAACAGCCGCGTCGTCAAATACTCGACCGGCGGTGTGGCCAAGAAAGCCTGGGGCCAACAGGGCATGGGCCGGGGCGAATTTGTCTTCCCGGCGGCCGTCGCCGTCAGTCCACAGAACGAGATCATCGTCGTCGACCGCGTCCATGTCCAGAAGTTCACTCCGGAGGGAGAGGTGATCGCGGCCTGGGGGAAGGCCGGGGCGGCTGACGGAGAACTCAACAGGCCGCTCGGCCTGACCATCGATCCGCAGGGCACCATTTATGTGGCCGACACAGGGAACAACCGGATCCAGAAATTCGACCTCAACGGCAAATTTATGACCAAATGGGGGTCGGCGGGGACGAGAGACGGCCAGATGATAGGGCCCGTGGGTGTCGCGGTCAACGACAAGGGCAGCGTCTTTGTCGTGGAGCTCGACAACAACCGCGTCCAGGAATTCACAGTCCCGCCGCAATAAACGAAGGAATTCTCTCCGGGCGATAGTGAGAAAGGGACTCCGTTCCATCGACCAAAGAAACATTATTTTTTTTAAACGCGTGTCAATACGCTCGGGATCGGCAACGGTTTAGAGAATGAGTGAAAAAACAACCGAGGAGGTCGAAATGAAAAGAAAAGCTTCCGCCTTGACCGTTCTTTTTCTCGCAGTGACGGTGTTCGGATTGGCCGAAGCGCCAACCGGGCCGGACCCCCTGGCGGAGAAAATCCAGAAGGCGTCTTCCCTGCTTCTGGACTCCGAGAAATCAGAGGATAAAAGCCAGGGATTCCTCCTGCTTGTCGAATCGATCGACTTAGCCGCCGCGGGAGGCAGCTTCCCGGCCGGATTCCAGGACGAGATCCGCGGGGCTTTGGAGATCTGCCGCCGGGGATCCATCCTCGATTTTCAGGCCGGCGATAAGTTAAGAAAGGCCTATGCTCTTCTCACCGAAGGTAAATCATTCCAGATGCCCGCAGGGATATCGAGCATCGACCAGGCCGTCGAATACGGGCGGTCCCAGATCCGATCCGCCCTGGATCAGGTCAAGGCCGGGAAAAACGCCGGCGCCGTCAGACCTCTCCTCGAGGTCATCCTCATGGTCATAACCCCGATG
>CAYGXD010000027.1:28294-33658 GCA_964353705.1 uncultured Eubacteriales bacterium
GGCCGCCCCCTTGACCGAGATCCCGATGAAAAGCCCCTTGGCCTTCGAGTAGGCATAGATTTCGGCCTTCATTTCCAGGTCGGTGCCGGCCTGGGCGCCCCGGCCTACCGGACCGGCCGCGACACCAGCATCCGCTCCCAGGGTGACCTTGCCTTCAGCGATGTTGTCGATGCTCTTCCGCGTCTTGAACACCAGGATCAGGTCCGACCTCTGGACACCGATCTGCCAACCCAGGCTTCCGCCGGCGAGCGTGATGAACGAAGGGCTGCTCCAGACCCCTTTGTCCTGGACAAGGAGAACGCCGCGGCCGTACTCGCCGCCGATGCCGTAGGCGGCCTTGACAACCCCCGGGATGATGGCGATACCTTGAGCGTTCCTGAGGATGGATTCGGGAATTCCCTCATCCGTCAAGCCGGCGATCTCCTGGAAAACCCGGATGGCCTCCTCGACACGCCTTTCTTCCTCGCTTGAACCTTGGACAGGCTGCGCCGCCCGGAGCCAGGGAACAAGTATCACCAGGCTTACCAAGATGAGCCCCACCAGCTTATTTATCGATCGATTGTTGTTCATCCCTTCCCTCCATCGGTTCACTATTATTATATACGAGTCTTAGCCTAAAGTGATCATCAGATAATCGCTTTTTGACTTGACGAGGGCCAATTGCCCCGGACGAGGTGAACCTTGTTCCCTCAACGTCCGTAGTATATATTGATATTAAAGGCAGACAGCGGCAAAACCACAAGCACGGCCATGCCTGCCTCATCACAAAAAGGAGGTGCTCAGTTGAAGAGCAAGATTCTCGCATTTCTGGCTATGGGGATTCTTGTCTGCGGCCTGGGACAGGTCCAAGCCCAAACGGAAAAAAAGCTGCAGCCCGGCGCGGCCAAGGCTCCTCTTCCCATGTACCAGCTGGCCGATGAAATGGCCAAGCGGCTGACGAGCAGCCTGCAGGTAAAGACGGTCGTCGGCGAGCCGGTGAAAATCGGGAAGGTGACTCTTATCCCGATCATGATGATCGACATCGGGTTCGGCGGAGGCGGAGGGGGCGCTCCTCAGGCGCCCGAGATGGGCGGGAAGGGCTTCTATATGAGCGGCGAGGCCCGTCCCTTGGGTTTTGTCGTCACGACCAAGACGGGCACGAAATTCGTGAGCGTCGGCAAGATCCCGCAGAAGTAAGGAGCTTCCCATGAACTTCAACAAATCAGCCGTTTTTGTCGTCGGAGGCATGTTGGTTCTTTCGGGGCTGCTCCAGGCCCAGGCCCCACTCGCTGAGCCGCTGGCGAATTTCGACAAGCTGGTCTCGAACCTGAGAATCGGAGCCGTAGTCGGTGATCCGGTCAAAGTCGGAGAGACGTTCATCGTCCCGTTTGCCAAGATCCGATTCGGTTTGGGCGGGGGCGGTTCCATGATGGCCTTCGGGGGGGGCATGGGCGGCAAGACGATCCCGCTCGGAATCCTGATCATCGAGGACGAGGACGTCCGGGTCGAACTCTTCCCCGAAGAAGAGAAAAAGCCGTCTCTCCTCCAGGAATTGCTGCCCGTTCTGTTGAAGATGCTGCCCCAGATGATGGGCGGCAAATCGCCTTTCGGGGGCAAGCCGACGGTCTCAGTGGTTGAGCCCGGCAGCGAGCACCAGTCTGTAGAAGTGCCCAAAGATGCGTCCCTGGACGGGGTGAAGAAGCTGTTCGAACAGAAAAAATATCTCGAGGCCATGGAAATGGCCGATGCGCTCCTGGCCAAGGATCCGGGAAACGCCAACCTTCACGCCTGGAAAGGGCATGCCATGGGAAGCCTCGCCCAGGGCAATCCCGCGGACATGATGAAGTACGGAATGGGCGCCATGCAGGAGTATGAGACAGCGCTCCAGCTCGATCCCGCGAATGCGGACGGCCACTTCGGCCGGGGAATGGTCCGGCTGATGGCGCCTCCCGGTTTCGGCGGAGACCTCGACGGGGCCGCCGAGGATTTTGAGGCGGCGGTCGCCAAGAGGCCGTTCGCAGAAGGCTATTTTAGGCTCGGCACGGCCTACGAGAAAAAGGGGGACGCCGCGAAAGCCAAAGCCGCCTATAAGAAGGCGCTGGAACTCCAGCCCGGCCACGCGGAATCGGCCAAGGCCCTGGCGGCCATCCAATAGAAGGCTTCCCTCCCGATCGTCTTTAGATTTTAGTCTCCTCCGGAGAGCCGGCTATCTTGCCGCGCGGATAGGTTGGGTGTTTAATTTGAGTTGACCGGATTCCGGCTCTCAAGGTCGCCCTATCCACTTCTAAAAAAGTCCTGTCGCGCCAAGATTTTCTTGAATATCCCATCCAGAGCAAAGATAATGGGGATGCTTGAGATGAAAGACAGGAAGCGAGCATGTCAAGAGCAATAGGACGACGAGAGTTCCTCCGGCTTGCGGCGGCCGGCGGCGCCATCTGCGCGGCCGGGCCAAGGCTCTGGCCGTTCAGCGCGGCGGGCGAGGTATCGACGACCAAGCTGGTCAGCCCAGGATGCAGAGGAACCAAGGTCAAGGTCGCGCGCCTGTTCGTGGCGATCCCGAGGGGCAACTGGCCCAAACCGACACTCGACCTCCAGCAGGAGATCGCCTTCTATAAGGCGGAATTCGCCCGGATGAAAGACGAGTTCGCCGATATCGATTTCGCCGTGGATGAACTGGTGGGCACTCCCGCCCAGGTGTCCGCTTTAAGGGACAGGCTGGCCGAGGTGGACGGCATCCTGGCTATCCATCTGAACATCGACGTCGGCGACATCTTCCACGAAATCCTGGCCGCGGCCAGGCCCACGATCATCTTCGCCCGCCCCTATTCGGGACATGAATGGGTGGACTTCGGGGAGATCCGCCGCCAGCCGCTGGGCGCCAAGCTGGATTGCCTCCTGACCACTGACACCAGCCAGCTGGCCGTGGCCGTTCGACCGTTCCGAGCCATCCATCATCTCCGCGAAGCCAAGGTCATCAATCTGAGCACGGCCGACTTTTCTGAATACGCAGGCCAGGTCAGGAACAAGTTCGGGACGGAGATCAAGCCGGTCGGGCTCGACCGCATGCTCGCTCTTTACAGCGGCATAAGCGACCGGGATGCCGCGGCCGAGGCTGACCGCTGGGTCAAGGGAGCGGCTCAGGTCGTCGAGCCTCCGCCCGATGACATCTTCAGGTCAGCCAAATTGGCCCTCGCGTTCGAGAAGCTCCTCGACGAAGAAAAGGCCACGGTGATGACCGTGGACTGTTACGGGACGATGTGGGACAAGACGATCAAGCTGCCCGCCTATCCCTGCCTTGGGTTCGCCCGGCTCAACAACCTGGGGCTCGGCGGCATTTGCGAATCCGACCTCCGTTCCACCATGACCCACATCATTTTCCAGGGGCTGGTGGGCCGTCCGGGGTTCGTCAGCGACCCGACGGTCGATGAGTCCAGGGGAAGCATCATCCTCGCCCACTGCATGGGGACGCCCCGGATGGCCGGACCGGGAAAGCCGGCTGCGCCCTACAAGATCCGGACGGTCCTGGAGAGGCAAGAGGGCGTTGTGCCGCAGGTCGAGATGCGCGTCGGGGAGAGGGTCACCCAGGCGATGCTGGTAGGCATGGACACCCTGCGCTATTTCACCGGGACGGTGATCGCGGCCCCGGTGAAGCTTGAGGACGACCGCGGCTGCCGGACCAAGATCGAAGTCAAGGTCGACGGCGATATCACCCGGCTCTGGCAGAACTGGACGGCCGGACTCCACCGCCAGACGGTTTACGGCGATATCCTGAAAGAACTCGGCTTTTTCGCCCGGTTCAAAGAGATTCGATTGGTCGACGAGGCCGCCTAAGGGGACAGGGAAGTCAAAGACGTTCATCCGGCCAAAGGAGCTATCCATGCCGATTCGCACGATTATTGAGCCGTTTCGCATCAAAAGTATTGAACCGATCCGTTGGACAACGCGGCCGCAGCGCGAGCAGTTCCTGAGGGCCGCTCACTATAACCAGTTCTTGCTGGAGGCCGATGACGTTCTCATCGATTTGCTGACGGACTCCGGCACCGGCGCTATGTCTACGCACCAGTGGGGCGCCGTGATGGAAGGCGATGAGAGCTATGCCGGAAGCAAGAGCTATACCCGATTCCGCAATTCCATCCAGGATATCTGCGGCTACAGGCACGTGATCCCGACTCATCAGGGGCGGGCGGCCGAGCGCATCCTTTTCAGCGTCATGGTGAAAAAAGGGCAGATCGTCCCAAACAACACTCACTTCGATACGACTCGGGCCAATGTTGAATTTGTGGGCGGAGTCGCGTTGGACCTCGTCATACCCGAGGGCAGACAGCCGAGCCTCAAACACCCCTTCAAGGGAAACATGGACGTGGCTGCCTTGGAAGAGGTCATAAGGCGCGAAGGCAAAGAGAAGATCCCTCTGGTGATGCTGACCGTGACAAACAACTCCGGCGGCGGCCAGCCGGTCTCCCTGGAGAACGTAAGACAAGTGAGCGCCATCTGCCGGAAGTCCGGCATTCCGCTTTATTTTGATGCCTGCCGATTCGCAGAAAACGCGTATTTCATCAAACTGCGCGAGCCCGGCTACAAGAATAGGGCCCCGAAAGAAATCGCGCGCGAGATGTTCGCTTTGGGCGACGGCTGCACGATGTCGGCGAAAAAAGACGGCCTGGCGAATATCGGCGGCTTCCTGTGCACGAATGACGACGCCCTTGCCCACCAAGAGAAGAACCTGCTGATTCTAACCGAGGGCTTTCCCACATATGGGGGGCTCGCCGGCCGTGACCTGGAGGCGGTTGCCGTGGGCATTCAGGAAGCGCTCGAGGAAGACTACCTGAAGTACCGCATCGCTTCGACGGCTTATCTCGGCAATCATATCTCAGAATTCGGTGTGCCCATTGTCCAGCCGCCGGGCGGGCATGCCATCTACATCGACGCTCGCGCTTTCGTACCCCACATCCCCCTGGAGCAATTCCCGGCGGTAGCTCTCGCCAACGAACTCTATCTTGAGGGAGGCATCCGTTCGGTCGAGATTGGGACGCTGATGTTCGACAAGGAGGCCAAGATGGACCTTGTTCGCCTGGCCATACCGCGCCGGACATACACGCAAAGCCATATGGATTACGTGATCGAAGTCATCCGAGAAGTCTGGAAAAAGCGGGACGGGATTCGGGGCCTGAGACTGACGCATGAGCAGCGGTTCCTCCGGCACTTCACCGCCAGGTTTGAACCCGTAGTCTAGGCTTCCCGGGGGCAACCACCGCCTCAGGAGTCCGCTCGATGAACAGGAGCAGGAAATCCGGTTGGTCGACGAGGCCGCCTGACCGCCTGAAACGGGGTCAGGTCTCAACAATCAACAAATCTGTTAAATGTTGAGACCTGACCCCTAATCCT
>CAYGXD010000027.1:33758-35857 GCA_964353705.1 uncultured Eubacteriales bacterium
TGACCCCTAATCCTCTCTCCGGGGAACGTCCCCCATTTAGTCGCTGGTCATGATGAACAGCGGCTTCTGGTGGAAGCTCTTGTAGAGCGGGCGGAGCCGCTCGCTGTCATAGTATTTGTCCACATCCACCATCTTTTTCTTGCTGGTCACGATCTCTATGGGAACATTGTCGTACTCGCCGTTCCGCAGGCAGACCATCCGGCCGGACTTCTTTTCCATGATGAGGTCCAGGGCCAGGTTGCCGAAGGCCATAGGGACGATCGAGTCCACGGCGTCGGGGTCGCCGCAGCGGACAAGATAGCTCAGCTTCTGGTTGATGACGTTGATCCGGCGGCCGTCGTTGAATTTGGGCGAGAGCTCCTTGAGTTGACTCGAGACATAATCGCCGAAACCACCGAGCTTCCGGTGCCCGAACATGTCCCTCTCGTCCTCGGCGAAGACCATCTCGCCGCCCTCGACCATGGCCCCCTCGGAGACGAGGACGACGGAATAGAGGCTCGGATTTTCGGCCCGGTCCTCGGTCAACAGCTCGCAAAGCCGCTCCATGTTGAACCTATATTCGGGTATCACGCAGCGGTTGGCGGCTCCGGCCATGGTCGGGAGGAGGGCGGTGAACCCGGCGTACCGGCCGAAGACCTCGATGCAGAGGAAACGCTCATGGGAGCCGGCCGTGGTCCTCAGGGAGTGGGTCAGGCTGATGGTGCGGGTGACGCAGGTACTGAACCCGAGGCAATAGTCGGTCCCGGGGACGTCGTTGTCCATGGTCTTGGGGATGGCGATGACCTTGACCCCTTTCTGGTGGAGAGAGCAGGCATAGCTCAGGGTGTCGTCGCCGCCGATCGGGATCAGGTAATCGATGCCCAGGCGTTCGATGTTCTTCAGCACTTCCTCGGTAAGATCATTCGCCTTGGCCTTGTACTTGTCCCTCAGGTGCGCCGGCACGTTGACGTCGGGGACATGGCTCGGGCGGGTGCGCGAGGTGTGGAGAAAAGTGCCGCCGGTGCGGCCGACCTTGTTGACGATTTCTTCGGTCAGGACCTGGCAGCATTCCGGGTCATCACTCATTTCGTCCCGGTTGATCTCGACAAGCCCCGCCCAGCCGCGGCGTATGCCGATCACATCATACCCTTCGTGGATGGCCCGGATCGTGACGGCACGGATGGCGGGATTGAGGCCGGGGACGTCGCCTCCCCCGGTGAGGATGCCGATGATCCCTTTCCTGGTCTTGACGTTGGCCATGTCGGTGCTCCTTCGCGGGCGCCCGGCCGCGCGTCTTTCCGCTCTATCTCTCATCCGCGGGGGGAAGAAGAGAGTTGATCGCGGTCCTAACTGGGGTGCGCCCCGCTTCCAAAATATACGCTGCCGTCGACCCTGTCAAGGTTTCGGGGCGGAGTAAAGCATTCCCGGGACCGCGGCGGACGCCTTTAAAATCAAAGCACCCCGGCTGTTTCCTTATTCAAACGGTCGAAGAACTCGGTCATGAATTCATGGCGCTCGCGGGCGATTCTTTTCCCCTCCGCCGTGAACATCCGGTCCTTGATCCGGCTCAGCTTGACCAGGAACTCCCGGTAGGCGGAATCCTCCTTGGTATACGGTTTAGTCCTCCGGACTTTGATCTTGGGATCATGAAGCCGGGCTCCGACTTCGCCGGCGAACAGGAACGCGCGGCCGATACCGACGGCGCCGATCGAATCCAGCTTATCGGCGTCGAACAGGATCTTCGCCTCAAGGGAGTCCGGCACAAGTCGTCCCCGGTAGCGGTGGGTCTCGATGCAGCGGACGACCCGGACGGCTTGGGCCTCATCAACCCCGATTTTTTCCAATATTTGGCGGGCCAGGACAGCGCCTTTCGCGGCATGGCAGATCCGCCCGTTCGAACGGTCCTCTTCCTCCCTTCCGATATCATGGAGCAGGGCGGCGAGCTTGAGGACATCCAGGTCGGCTCCTTCTTTCCGGCCGATGCGGAGGCAGATCTCATAGACCCGGCCTGTATGGTCCCAGCCGTGGCTTCCCCGGGCGTCGCGGAAAAAGGCTTGGGACTCCCGCCGGACGGCCTTGAGGACTCGAGCGGAGAGTTTTTTCTTACTATTCATATCGAT
>CAYGXD010000028.1:0-25288 GCA_964353705.1 uncultured Eubacteriales bacterium
CCTGAAGCTCCTGGAGAGATGGCGGTTCCCCATCCCCTTCGTTTACAGCGACGATTACTGGACGCTCAATGTCGGCCGGCACGTCTTTCCCATCAAGAAATACCGGGTCCTTTATGAGAGGCTCCTCCTTCTCGGGGCCAGAAAAGCGAACTTTGTCACGCCCGAGCCTGCCTCCGACAAGGACGTCCTCCTCGTCCATTCGGCGCGTTATGTCAAGAAACTCAAGACGGCCTCGCTTTCGAGCGCCGAGATCGCCATGATCGAACTTCCTTTTTCCATGGAGCTCGTGCATTTCGTCTGGCTGATGACGGGGGGTACCATCCTTACGGCCCGGCTGGCCCTGGAACGGGGGCTGGCCGTTCACTTGGGAGGCGGCTTCCACCACGCCTTCCATGACCATGGCGAGGGGTTCTGCGTCCTCAACGACGTCGCCGTGGCCGTCGAAACGCTCAAGAAAGAGGGGGCCGCGCAGAGGATCATGGTGGTCGACTGCGACCTCCACCAGGGCAACGGCACCGCTCATATTCTTTCAGGAAAAGACTATGCCTTTACCTTCTCCATCCACCAGATGGACCTTTATCCTTCGACGAAGCCGCTCTCTACCGTGGACGTCGGTCTCTGGGCCGGAGACGGGGATGAAGAATATCTCACGGCCCTCCGGGCGCATTTTCCGCGCCTTTATCAGGAATACAGGCCCGATCTGGTGCTTTATCTGGCCGGCGCCGACCCTTATGAGAAGGATCAGCTGGGCAGCCTCCGCCTGACCAAGGACGGACTGCGGCGCAGGGATCTCATCGTCATCGGCGAGGCCCGGCGCCTTCGTCTGCCGGTGGCCGTTGTTCTGGCCGGAGGATATGCCGTGGAACTTGAGGATACCGTGGACATCCACCTCAATACGATCCGGGTGGCGCAGAAGGTCCAGAGGAGATACGCTCAGCCCTTTGTCTCTTCGCCCAGCCAGTCCAAGTAGTCCTTGGATCCTTTTTCCAGCGCCAAGGCGATGATCTCGGGCACCTTATGGGGATGGAGGGTCTTGATCCGGTTTTCGAGCCTCTGGTAAAGCGCGGCTCGCGTCTTGATGAAGAGGACGTGCTCGACCTCGTTGCAGAGTTTCCCTTCCCAGCGATAGAAAGACCGGGCGGCCGGGGACACTGTTACACAGGCGGCCAGCTTTTCCTCGACCAGTATCCGCCCCATTTCATGCCCCTTCTTCTCCTCCGGGACGGTGGTCAACACGAGTATAAATGCGGTCATAGGCGCCGGCGGTTTTAACCCTGAAGGAAGACGTGGGCGAAAACCTTGGCGTCCCCCACCATGTTATCGATGTGGCAGTACTCGTTGGGCTGGTGGGCGGTCTCATCGACCTTGGACCAGCAGGCGGCTTCGTAGCCGGCCCTTCGGAAAACCGCCGCTACCGTTCCCCCGCCGATGCCTCGGGCCTGGGCCTCGGCCGAGTAGACCTCTTTGATGGCCGACCGCAGGGCGGAAACGACCGCCGCCTGAGTCCGGGTTGGGGGAGCGGCCGGCGCGCGCTGCTGTTCCTCGTAGGTTATCTTGACCTTGAACTTGTCCTCAATTTTCTTGATCATCCTGTTGATCTCGGCTTCCACCTTTTCAATGGTGAACTGGGGGAGCAGGCGGCTGTCCAGGTAGAATACGTCTTCGCCCGGGATGGTATTGATGTTGGGGACGTTGGGCTCCTTCTTTGTGGGCTCGAAGGTCGAGATCGGCGGTTCGAAAAGCGAGTCCTGGGCTTTGAAAATCTTGTATAGATTCTCCAGTTCCGTCACCAGGAAGCAGGCCGCCTTGAAGCTGTTCGTCCCCTTATTGGGGGTCGAAGCGTGAGCCTGCTTGCCCACGGTCTTGAACTTAAGCCAAAGGATCCCTTTCTCAGCGACCTCGATCAGCGTCCCGTGCTTATTACCCGCATCCGGGACCATGATCAAGTCTTTCTTCTTAAAAGCCTCGGTGTGCTGGAGGACATAATCTATGCCCTTGGTGCTTCCCGTTTCCTCATCGGCGACCAGGGCAATCCCTATGTTCGAGCTCGGCTTGAGGTTTTCCGCTTGAAAAGCCTTGACGGCGAAGAGCGAGGCGACCAGGTCCTGCTGGTTATCCTCGACCCCCCGTCCAAAGATTTTGCCCCCCTCGACCCAGGCCTTGTAGGGGTCACCCCGCCACTGGGCGAGGTCCCCCGGAGGGACGATATCCATGTGGGTCATGACCCAGGCCGTGCGGGAGGGGTTCTTTCCCTTGAGGATGGCCAGGATATTGGGCCGGTAGCCGCAAGGTGCGTCAAGGTCCGGAGCCTTGATGAGGTCGATGCTGTCGAATTTTAGCTGTTCGAGAAAAACGCGCAGGAGTTCCGCTTTCTTGACCTCGCCCTCTCCGCCGCTTGAAGGCGAGATAGCCGGGATGGCCGATAGCTGGATCTGCAGATTGACCATTTCGTCGCGGAAGCTGTCGATGCGTTTGGCGATCTTGTCAAATTTGGTCATAGGACTCCTCTTCCGGGGGATAATATCACCGTCAAAATAAATTGGCAAGTGTCGTCGTGGATTTGACTTTTAACCGGGTTGGACATACATTTACTGACCATGCGGTTCGGATTTGACCTCCGTCCCTTCCTGTGCGAAGAGACCGGCGTGGGGACGTATCTCCGGAACCTCCTTTTCCAGCTCGCTCGGATCGACCGGACGAACGAGTATTTCCTCTTTTCCTCGTCCTGGAAGGACCGCTTTCCCGCCGCTAAGATTCCCCCGTTCGAGCGTTCGAAGTTCCGGGATTGCCGCCTGCCGGTTCGGGTCCTTAACTCGCTCTGGCAGGGAAGGCGCCGTCCCTATCTGGATTCCTTTTTCCGGACCCGGCTCGACCTGACCCATTCCGCTACTCCTCTCATCCTTCCCACCAGGGGGAAAAAGATCATCACCGTCCACGATATTTTTTTTATGGACTTTCCGGACCTATCCGGCGAGGAAGCGGGAAAAGCGTTCTTCCGGCTGGCCGCCGCTTCCTTCCGGGATGCGGACGGCATCGTCACCTCGTCTGCAACGACTGCCGTTGAGCTCGTCTCCCGCTTCGCCCTCGATGAGAAGAAGGTCAGAACTTTACCTCCCGGCTTGGACATCCGGTTTCTAGACGATGTTCCAGCTGCAGAGCTCGAAGCGACGTCTGAGCGCTTCGAACTGCCGCCGTCCTTCCTTCTCTTTGTGGGTGCCCAGGTGCCCCGCAAGAACCTGGTCCGTTTTGTCGATGCCCTGAAGATCGTCCACCTCCATGGTTTCCAGATACCTCTCGTCCTCGCCGGCCCGGAAGGGGAGGATTCTGTGTCCATCAGGGCGAAAGCGGATAAGCTCGGAATTGGCCGTTGGATCAGGACGACCGGCTATCTCGAGCAAAGGAGTATCTGGAATATCTACCGGCTGGCCACGGCCTTTGTTCTGCCTTCCCTGTGTGAAGGGTTCGGCCTGCCTCTTCTCGAGGCGATGGCCAGCGGTGTCCCGGTGGCGGCCTCCCGCGTCTCGGCCATCCCGGAGGTCTGCCGTGACGCGGCCGTTTATTTCGACCCGGATAACCCGGAGAGCATGGCCGAAAAAGTCATCTCGCTCCTCGGGGATGAAGACCTGAGGAACAGGCTTGTTGCCAGGGGAAAGGAGAGAGCCGGGAGTTTCAGCTGGGAGAAAACCGCCCTGGAAACGCTGGCGTTCTATGAGTCGGTAGTGCAAGGATCATGAAGATCGCCCTGGACGGATATGAGCTGGGCAAGTCCGCCAAGGGTGTGGGCCGGGTCATCGGCAACCTGCTCGTCCCGCTCCCGGATCTCCTTCCGGAAGACGACTTCCTGATCTTCACAAAAGAGGATGCCGGAACGCCTTCCCACGCTCGGGCCAAGGAACACGTCCTTCCGGGTCGCGGCGGCTACCTGCGCTGGCAGAACGGACCACTGCGGAGGGCTTTGAAGAGGGCGGAGCCGGGCCTCCTCGTCGCCTCCAATTATGTGCTTCCCCTGTCTTGTCCTTGGAAATCAATCCTTTTCGCCCACGACATCTCGGTCACCGCCCACCCCGAATGGTACCCCAGAAGATACGCTTTGGCGCGCCGGTACCTTATCCGGAGAAGCCTCCAAAAGGCCGACCTCGTGATCGTCTCATCGGCCTTTGTCGAAGGGGAGATCCTGAGGTTTTATAACACCGACCGGCATAAAATAAGGCTTATCGGCTATGGTGTGGAGGACAAGTTCCGGCGAGTCCCTGAGGAAGAGGTGAAACGGTGGCGGGAACGCCAGGGACTGGCCGGGAGGAAGGTCGTCGGATTCCTGGGCTCGATCTTCAAAAGGCGCCATATCCCCGAACTCATCCGGGCGATGGATGGCCTCCGCAGGGAGTTCCCGGAAGCCGTCCTTTATCTCGTGGGCGAGGATTTCGGAGTGCTGGGGCAAAAAAACGACTCGCTGCTCAAGGGACGGGAATGGATCAGGTGGGAGAGATCGCTTCCTGAGGATGAGCTCCCGGTTTTCTATTCAGGCCTGGACGTTTTCGCCTACCTTTCGGAATACGAAGGATTCGGGTTTCCGCCGCTCGAAGCGCTGGCCTGCGGCACGCTTCCCGTGCTTCTTAACCGGAGTTCTCTGGCTGAAGTCTTCAATGGATTGGCGGTCATGGCGGGTGCGCCCGAGGAAAATGAGATCGTCAATGCCTTGCGGGCGGCTCTTGTCGACAAAGAAAGGCGGGCCGCAATCCTCGCCGAGTTTGAGCGGAGGAGGGCGCAGTTCTCCTGGGCCCGGGCCGCCCGCGAGCTGGCGCGGCTTATTGGAGAGATGAAAGCGGGATGACGACGATGACCGGTTCCGGAACAAACGGGCGGGAGCTCTCCGTCATCCTGGTCAATTATAATGACCGGTCCCACCTTCCGGCCTGTTTGGCTTCGCTCGAGAAGGCCCTGTCCGGCCTGAACGCGGAGGTCATCCTCGTGGATAATCGGTCCGGGGACGGCAGCCAGGAATTGGTCAGGGCGTCGTTCCCCTGGGTCAGGCTTATCGAGAACGATCAGAATGCCGGCTATCCCCGGGCCAACAACCTCGGATTCAGTCACTGCCGAGGCGAGTTCGTCCTGTTCTTGAACACCGATACCGTCGTGCCGGCGGACGCTCCGGCGAAGCTTCTGGCAGGGCTCAAAACATGCCCGGAAGTGGGCGCAGTCGGCCCTGCCCTTATTCATGCCAATGGGCGCTTCCAGGTCTCGTTTGGGAAGAAGGTGGGCTTTTTCTCCGAGATGCGTCAGAAACTCATCTTCAACCCTTACTACAAGATCGCGCTTCGTCATTCCCGGAAACCACGGGCCGTCGGTTGGCTGAGCGGGGCCTGCCTCCTGGCCAGGCGCAAGGCGCTCGAGGCGGCCGGTTTGTTCGACGAGGGTTTTTTCCTCTATTTCGAAGATATCGACCTCTGCCGTCGGCTGGCTGAAAAGGGCTTCGGATTGGTCTTGTGTCCTGGGGTCCGGATCACCCATTTCGGGGGTGCGGCCACGTCCGCCCGCCGCTGGCAGAGCCGCCTGGAATACCGGCGCAGCCAGCTCCGTTTCTATGAGAAACACAACCCCCGCCTTTCCTCGCGGTTTTTAAGGTTTTACCTGAGGTTGACGATCTTAGCCCTCGGCGTGTCCATCAGACGGGATGAAGAAAAAGGGCGTTTCCGGGAAGGACTTCGGCAGATCCTGGCCAATCCGGACGCCCGAGTGGACGGATGAAAAAACTCAGAATCATGGAGATGATCGACAAGCCTTCGCTCGGGGGCGGCCAGACCGCCCTTCTCCTTCTGGCCGAGAACCTGGATCCCAGCCGTTTCGAGGTGGTCGTCTCTTCGGGAGGGGACGGACCGCTGGCCGAGGAAGCCAGGCAAAAAAGCATAGTTTATGTCCCCGTGTCCCTGGGCAAGAGGCTCAGCTTCAAGCCGGTAAGGGAAATCGCCGGGATTCTCGAGGAGAGAAAGATCGATCTTCTGCATACTCACGGCGGGATCGCCGGGCTCTACGGCCGCTCCGCGGCCCGCCGGGCCCGGACGCCGGCCGTCGTCCACACTCTTCATGGCATCCACTATCTCCATTACCGGAATCCGTTCTGGCGTCGGCTCTTTGTGCTCCTGGAAAGGAGATATTCCTGTATGACCGACCGTCTGGTCCTCGTCTGCCAGTCTGATTTGCGGCAGGCCCGGAAGCATCGGTTGGCGCCGGATGAGAAGATGACCGTCATCCTGAACGGGACCGACCTTCGAGTGAATTTCGGGGCTGATGAAATTGCCCTCCGGAGGAATGAGCGGGGCTGGACACCCGGCGTTCCGATCGTCGGTACAGTAGCCCGCCTGCATCGTCAAAAGGGCGTCGTCAACCTCCTCCGGGCCGCCCCCAAGATCCTAAGCGCTGTTCCAGAAGCTAAGATAGTGGTTGTAGGAGACGGGCCCCAGGGTGCGAGCCTGAGGCGTGAAGCGAGGCGTCGGGGCCTGGAGAACCGCTTCCTTTTTCTCGGAGAGAGGAAGGAGGCCGCTTCCATCTTGGCGATGTTCGACGTGTTCGTATCGCCGTCCTTATGGGAGGGACTTCCTTTTGTCCTGGTCGAAGCGGCCGCCCTGGGAAAGCCGATCATCGCCACGGCCGTGGACGGGGTCCCTGAGGTCCTCGAAGACGGGAAGACTGGGCTCCTGGTCCGGCCCGGAGACCCGGATGCCTTGGCCGACGCCGCTATCAGGTTGCTCAGGAATAAAGACGAGGCGCGCCGTCTGGGGGAGATGGCCCGGGCTCTTGTTCCTCCCCGATTTCCCCTCCGCCGCATGGTTGATCAAACTCAGCATCTCTATCTCGAGTTGGCGGAACAAAAGAGACCTCGTCCGAATTAGGTATTGTTTCCCCATTTTTGGTGATTTATAATCAACGCCGATGGACAACATCAAGGTCGCCCTGGTCCATGACTGGCTGACGGGCCAGCGGGGGGGCGAGAAGGTGCTCGAGGTCCTGGCCGAGATATTTCCCCATGCCCCGATCTATACGCTCTTCCATTTCAAGGGATGCCAATCGGAGACGATCGAGAGCCGCGAAATCCGGACCAGCTTTCTCCAGAGGCTGCCCTTTCTGAAGAGCAGATACCGGCATTACCTGCCGCTCTTTCCGCTGGCCGTCGAGCTTTTCAATCTGGGAGGCTTCGATCTCATCGTCTCGAGTTCCCACTGCGTAGCCAAGGGCGCCATCCCCCCTCCAGACGCCCTCCATATTAGCTACATCCACTCTCCCATCCGCTACGCCTGGAACCAGTATTTCGCCTACTTCTCGCCGGAGCGGCTATCCTTTTTTTCGCGCCGCTTTATCCCTCCGGTCATGCACAGGCTGAGGGTCTGGGACGAATCGTCCTCAGCCCGGGTCGATCATTTCATCGCCAACTCCGACAACGTCGCCCGGAGGATTATGAAGTACTACCGCCGGGAGGCCGACGTCATCCGTCCGCCGGCGGACGTCGAGTTCTTCCGGCCCGACGCGGGTGTCGCGAAAAGCGGGGAATTCCTCATCGTCTCGGCGCTCGTCCCTTACAAGCGGATCGACCTGGCCATTGAGGCCTTCAACAATTCGGGGGAGCAGCTGACGATAGTCGGCGCCGGTCCGGACCTCGGTCGGCTCAGAAAGACGGCCCGCCCGAACATCACCTTTCGCGGTCCCGTATCGGCCGAAGAGTTGAGGATCCTCTACCGGAGGGCCAGGGCGCTCCTTCTTCCCGGCGAGGAAGATTTCGGGATTACGGCCGTGGAGGCCCAAGCCTGCGGAACGCCGGTCATCGCCTTGGGCCGCGGCGGCGCCCTGGAGAGCATTGTCCCGGGGCAGACCGGACTTCTTTTCCCGGAGCTCAGCGCCTCGAGCCTGCGGGCCGCTCTTGACAAATTCGAAGGGCTGAAATTTAATGAGGCTGCTGTCCGGTCTCATGCCGAGAAGTTCTCCCGGCAGTCCTTTAAAGAGAAAGTGGCGGCCTATCTCGAACGAAGATGGGCTGATTTCAAGGGGATGCGGTGATCCAGAAGAAACGGTTCGGCCTGGTCGGACTCTTCGTCCTCAGCGATGCGGTCGGCATCCTCATTTCCTTTTTCTACTCTTACCTCTTTCGCTTTTACGCCTATATCATCCCCGTCGACCCGGGCAAGGGGGTTCCTCCCTTCCACCAGTATGTGGTCATCTTTCCGCTCTTTCTGGCCACCCACCTCCTGATCTTTTATTTCCAGGGTTTTTATCGGACCCGCCTCCAGCGGGCCAAGATCGATGACTTCCTGGCCATCTGTCTGAACGCCATCCTGACCATCGCCATCGACGTGTTTGGGATCCTGAGCTACCTCTACAGCTACAGCCAGGGACCGCGGCCGCTTTTCCGGGTGACTTTCAAGGTTTCCCACGGCTTCCTGGCGGTCTATTTCGTCGTCGTCATCTTTATGATCACCTTCCTCCGCAACCAAATCTTCTTCTTCATGAAGAGGAGGTACGCTCGGGGACTAAACCTGCAGAACGTCCTGGTCGTCGGGGCTGGGGAGATGGGGAGGGCGGTGGCTCAGAAAATCCTCGTGTACAAGGACCTGGGCTTCCGGCTTAAGGGCTTCTTGGACGACGACCGGCCTATCGGCGAGAAGGTAGAAATAGACGGCTCCGGGGAGGTTCTTGGGCGTCTCGAAGACCTCGGCCCGATCCTGGAAAAGGGGGAGATAAGCGAAGTCTTTGTCGCTCTGGACTTGAACAATTACGGCAAGATCCTGGAGGCGATCAAGGTCGCCAACCGATACGTGGTCAACGTCCGCCTGATCCCCGATTTATTCCAGCTCCTCACCTTGAAGGCCAACATCCAGGATCTCGACGGATTCCCGGTTATCTCGATCGACGACGTCGCCCTGAAAGGCGGGAGGGGTATGATCAAGAGGGCGGTGGACGTCATGGTCTCCTCCCTCGGCCTCTTTGTCCTTTCGCCCGTTTTCCTCGTGGTTTCAATCTTGATCAAGCTGACCTCCCGGGGGCCTGTCTTCTACCGCCAGGTGAGGATGGGAATGGACGGCCGCCGCTTCAGCATGATCAAGTTCCGGACGATGGTCCGGGACGCCGAAGAGGAGACCGGCCCGGTGATGAGCCGCCCCGACGACCCGCGGATGACCAGAATGGGGCGTTTCCTCCGGAAATTTAGTATCGACGAGTTCCCCCAGCTCATCAATGTGTTCAAGGGCGAGATGAGCTTGATCGGCCCCCGTCCGGAACGGCCCGAATTTGTCAGAGAATTCGCCGACCGGGTCCCTAATTATATGCTCCGGCACAAGGTCAAGTGCGGCATCACGGGCTGGGCCCAGGTCCACGGCCTGAGGCAGGACACGCCGATCGACAAACGGCTCGAGTATGACTTCTACTATATCCAGAATTGGTCTTTAGGTCTCGACCTCAAGATCGTTTGGATGACCCTGCGCAAGGGCTTCCTCGACCGGAGTATGTAAACCTCATATCAGGATCTCCTGCACGTGGAAATTCCGGCGGGACCGGCGGCCAGGGCCCTCATGATCTTCAGTCATGCTTTCCCGGCGATGTCGCCTGGCCGAGCGGGGAAGCCGACCGGTCGGCGGCTCAATCCCTGTGGAGGACGTCCAACATGATCTTCTGGAGATTCTGAACGAACTGGATCTTTTCGTCTTTTCCCGAATCGCTGTGGGGGTAGGTTATGGGCGGCAGGAATTCGACGGTCAGCCGGGGCCGGTCGTATCGTTTGATTCTCAGGCGGTCGAGCAGCAGGCGGAAGAGCCGGTAGGGAAGGATCCTGTCGGCGACATACTTCTTGTAGGTCCCGTGACAGACCGGGGGTCTTTCTTTGACGATGCTCGGGATGATATGCAGAGTTTTTCCGCGCTTCTTCAAGGCCTCGGCCAGGGAGGGTAGAATGGTCGGGACCGTGCTCTTTTTCGCCCCCCGATGGGTATAACCGCCGCTCGGCGCGATGGCCACCGGGATTCCCGTCGCCAGGCACCTCACGCACTCCTTAAACGCTTCCCGGTTGATCCGTCGCCGTCTGGCCTCTTCCTCCGGCGAGATGGGATCATGCACGTAGACGGGTATGAAATTGCAGCGCTTCATGCAGCCCATGACATACAGCGTCACCAGCCGGCTGGCCTTCTCCAGGATTTTTTGCCTCAGGGCATGACGGCCCCATTTCTCCTGGAGGCCCGTTGAGAAAAGGGAGTTTTTCACGTCCTTGTGGGTGAGGTCGTAGACCTCCGGCCGCGTGACCTTGATATCGACGAAGAAACGGACCTCCGGCTTGTAGGGAGCGGCCAGGGCAAGGAAAACCGGCTCCACGCGCGTGGTGACATGATTATAAACATAGATGACAGGCTCGCCTCGCGGTATGTTCGAAAGTCCGAGCGATCTGGGTTTGGGGCAGACCGGAAGGGATCTCAATACGCGGACAGTGGTTTTGTATGAAGGGATGCGGATCAGTCTATACTTCGGGAAAAAAGTAGTTCGGGCCCCATTATATATATAGTTGGCTCCGGAGACGGCGGTCAGGACAAGGGTCGCGGTGTAGAAAACACCCAGGACGGAAGGAGAGGTGATCCCCGAGAGGAAAGACATCTCGCCCAAGGCCGATACCCGGACATAATTCGAGAGGACGACCCAAAAGGCGGTGGCCACCTGCATGATGGTGCTCAGTTTCCCGAGCCAGGAAGGGGGGAAATCCCGGCGACCCCGGACGAGGAAGATCACAACCCCGCCGGCGAGGATGATGAGATCGCGGGCGACAACGGCCGCGGTCAGCCAGAGCGGGATGACATAGACGAAACCGAGGCTCCGGACGGCGAGGAGTATGTAGGCCGTGGAAAGGAGGAACTTATCGGCCAGGGGGTCGATGAGGGTCCCGGCCTTCGTCCTCTGGTGCCATTTCCGGGCGGCGAACCCGTCCAGCCCATCGCTCAGGCCGGCCAGGAAAATGATGAGCAAGGCGCCGAACGCCCGGTTCTGGAGAAGCATCACGGCGAAGACCGGGACCAGGGCGGCCCTGGTCAGGGTGATCATATTGGGCACGTTCCAGAACTTTTCTCCGTTTCGGCTGTCCATCACATCCTCTAGTTTTGGCTCCCCTTGCCTCAATTTCTAACGCACCAGGGCCAGCAGGATATCGATAGTCTTGATCGCCTCGGGCCCCGGGACCGGCTGGTCGGGACGGAAGTTCTTATCGGCGTCAAGCTCCATGACCTGATAGGAAAGGATCTGACTGATCGGCTGATAATAAAAATGGTCCGGGCCGACGTCCTGCACTCTGATCCTGTCCGGCGGGATCTGCCGGATGAATTTGTAACCTTTGCCTTCGAGATATCGGATCACCCGGATGAGAGTTTCGGCGAACTCCGCCTTGGTCACCGTCCGTTTCGGCTGGAAAGCATGGTTGGAATGGACCTCGAGAAGGCCCAGCGAAGTGACCTTGATTATGAACTTGGAGGCCCAGGAGGCTGAGATATCGATGATGATCGGCGGCGGGGCGGATGTTTCACCCAGGATATCCTTGAGCTTGACGGCCAGAAGAGCGGCGATGTCTTCCCTCGTCAGGGCCGCGGCCATGGAGATCTCGTTGTACCGGCTGGGAAGATCGATGATGCCGAGCTTGTTCTTCAATTCCTCGACCTGCCGCCGGGCTTCCGCATTTTCCCGGTCGAGCTCCAGCACTCTCTGGTAGACATCCAGGCTTCGGTCGTACTGCTTGTCCTCAGCCAGAGCAGCCGCATACATCTGCAGGGTTTTAGCGTTGTCGGGCGCGCCGGCGGCTGCCGCCTTCAAATGGACGAGAGCGCTCGCAATGTTGTTTTCGCTCTTGTAAAGGTCGGCAAGGGCCAGATGGGTCTCCCCGGATTCCGGCGAATAATGAAGGGCCATGAGGTAGGCTTCCTTGGCCGTCTTTGTGTCCCCCTTGGCCGCCGCTTCCCGGGCGGAGGTCACAGCCTGTTCCGTTTTCTGCGCCTTGAGGCTCTCGTAGGCTTCTTTTGCCCAGAGGTTCAGAGGGTCGATCTTCAGGACCTCTCGAAGCGAATTGAATTCCTTGTCCTCTTCCCCCGTTTTTTGGTAGAGCTGGACGAGTCCCAGGCGGCCGAGCAGAGAGCCCGGGTTCCCTTTTACCTCCTGTCCGAACATTTCGTCAGCGGCCGCAAAGTCATCCCGGAGAAGAGACAGATACCCGAGTCCGACGGTATAAAGCGGATTCTCAGGGCCGAGCCGCAGGAACGCCTTTTCCGCCTTGTCCAGCCGGCCCTGTCTCAGCAAATCCCAGGCCTCTCCCATCTGGATGCGCTCCTCGAGGGTCAGCGGAGTAACCAGAGACTGGGGCAGGTTTTCCAGGTAGAGGTTCGGCAGAGGAGGGGCGACGGTGACGCAGGAGCAGAGGAGGAGGGAAACGGCCCCGAGTCGACAGGCTTTTTTCACCAATTCTCTTCTCCTTGGACGATGTAGGGAAGATAGTTTACCATGAATTTAGGGTTGGCCATAATCCGGATCTCGGAGAAGTCTCCTTCCTCCCTTTTCCTGAGGACCAGCGACCAGCGGGGGAACGAGGTGATCAGGTCTTCACGATCCTTGGGGATGCGCAGGCAATAAAGGCGGTATTTCTCGAACAGGATGCGCCGGATTTTGTCCTTCAAGTTTGAGATCCCTTCCCCCGTCCTAGCGGAGATGAACACGGTCCTCTCTCCGGCCGATTCGTTCCGGACCAGCAGTTCCTCCTTGGAGGGAAGGAGGTCGACTTTATTGAAGATCTTGATCACTGGAATATCCCCGGTCCCTATTTCGCCGAGGATGTTTTCGACAGCCCGGGATCTCTCTTCATGGGAGGACGAAGTGAGGTCGATGACGTGACATAGACAGTCGGCTTCCCGGATCTCTTCGAGGGTGGCCCGGAAGGATGATACCAGCTCCACCGGGAGTTTCCTGATAAAACCGACGGTGTCGCTCAGGAAGAAAAAGACGCCGTCGGCATATTCCACGCGGCGCAAGATCGGGTCCAAAGTCGCGAATAGTGCGGGCGATGTGTACACCCTCTCGCGGCAGAGCGCGTTGAAAAGGGTGGATTTCCCGGCGCTCGTATAGCCGACGAGAGATACGGTCGGCACAGGGCTTCTTCGGCGGCTCTCCCTCTGGTTTTCCCGTCTTTTCTGGATGTCCAGGATTTCATTCTTGATCCGGGAGATGCGGTCGGTGATCCTGCGCCGGTCTTCTTCCAGCTTCATTTCCCCTGGGCCCCGGGTGCGGATCCCGGCTCCCAGCCGGGAGAGAGCGGTTCCTTTTCCGCTCAGGCGCGGCAGGAGGTAGGTCAGCCGGGCCAGTTCGACCTGGAGCTTGCCTTCGTTGCTTCGGGCCCTCCGGGCGAAGATGTCGAGGATGAGCTGCGTCCGGTCGATGACTTTCGTTTCGATCCTGTCTTCCAGGCTCCTTTGTTGGATGGGGCTGAGGTTATGGTCGAAGATGATGAGGTCGGCCTGAAGCTCATCCTTAAGGCGGGCCAGCTCTTCGGCCTTCCCTTCTCCGATGAAGTATTTTGGATTGATCCGGGGCCGGTACTGGAAGACCCTGTCCACGACCTGAGCTCCTGCCGCCGCCGTCAGGTGGGCCAGTTCTTCGACCGATTCCTCTGCTCCCGTCTTTTCTTGCCGGGTGGTCGCCAGATGCACCAGGATAGCTTTTTCCATGGCTAGGTCGCGAATTGTTCCTCCAGGAAGGCGCCCACACAGGCATGATCTCCGGCCGGCAGCCAGGTCACTCCCGCTATTTTTTGGAACCAGGAGATTTGTCTCTTGGCATAGTGACGGGTATCCTGTTTCGTCAGCCGCGCCGCCTCGTCAAAAGAGACCTCTCTTTCCAGATAGGAGAGGATGTGCTTATACCCCAGGGCCCGGAACGGAGGCGCCTCCGGCCTGACACCGGCGGCTAAAAGGCTGCGGACTTCCTCGACGATTCCGCCCTGAAACATCCTGTCTACCCGTTCCTCGATCATCCTGTAGAGCTCTTTCCTCTCCAATTTTAGCCCAACTTTGAGGAGATTGAAATCGCTGACTTCTGATCGAGTCCTTTGGAAATGTTCCGAGATGGGTTTCCCCGTGAGATAAAAAACCTCCAGAGCCCGTATGATCCGGACCTTGTCCCTGGGCCCGATGAGCCGGGCATAGACTGGATCAACCTGCTCGAGCTGACGATGCAGGCTGGGCAGGCCTTTCTCAACGGCTTCTTGCTCGAGCTTCAGCCGCAGCTCCGCATTCCGGCCGGGGCCGGGGAAAAGTCCATCGAGAAGGGCTTTGAGATAGAGCCCGGTGCCGCCGACGATGAACGGCAGACGTCCCCGTTCCTCGATCAGCCGCAGGGCGGCGAGCGCCTCCCGGACGAAATCGGCGGCCGTGAACTGGTCGGACGCCTCGGCAATATCGAGGAGATGATGGGGCACGCGCCGCCGCATGTCCGGTGTCGGCTTGTCGGTTCCGATGTCAAAGCCGCGGTAGACCTGCATCGAATCGCAGTTGATGATCTCGCCTCCGAACCTCAGGGCCAGATAAATCCCAGCCGCGCTTTTGCCCACGCCCGTTGGCCCAAGGAGGATGACCAAACGTCTTTTTCTAGGCTGCAATTTTGATCAGGAGCCAGACGGCGATCAGGGTCAGCAGAATGAGGATGGCCAAGGTCTGTTTTCGAGTCAAATCGACTCTCCGATTTTCTCCAGGCTTTTGATGATTCCGGCCTCGTGGGCGTTCCCCAGTGTCTTCTTGACGGCCAGGACTTCCGCCATGAGAATCTCGTTCAGCACCCGGATGAACTGCCTTCTGGACTCCTCCGTGAACAAGGTCAGGCTCATCAAGGGAAAGGGGCTGAATTCGACCCGCCCGTCGGTCCGAAGCTCGAGCCCCTGGAAGGGGGGCGAGAGACGAATCCGGACGTCCTCCAGCGATTTTTCCAGGACGCTCAAACCCACCGGGCCGATCTCCTTGGAGATGTATCTATAGAGATAAGAACACTTGTCGTTGAAGTCGGCCCAGATCTTCTCCAGGCCGGCCGAAGACAACTCCGGCTTGGTCTGACGGGGCGTCGGGGAGAGCCCGGCCAATCCCAGCGTCAGGAAAGCGAAGATAGTCTTTTGAGTCTCCCACTTCCCGACCTGGCTCTGGGCATAGACGTCGCTCAAGCGGGGGCTGACCCGGAGGATGCCGAGCACGTATTTTTCGTGCGGCGCGAGATGGAGATGGTCGGCGCAGGCAGGCGAGAGGAGTTGAACGGCTTCGCTTTCCGCCGGAAGGAAGTCCCTGACCAGGTCGGCTTTCTTCATCCGGCGGATCCCCCGCAGGACGACGGCCGGAGTGGGGAAAAGCGCATAAACTTGAGCTTCCGGCAGGGTCGATCCCGGATCGAAAGTGAGGTCCGCCCGGGTCCAATCGAAAATTTCGAAAAGCGCTCCCATCCAGAACTCGGCCAGCGATTCCCAAACCCGGGACGGGGAAATGATCTCTCGCTCGATGAGCACCCGGAGGCAAGAGAATTTGTTTTCGCCGGCCAAACCGGAACATTCCTCGGCCTGGAGAGGAGTCAGAACCCGCAGGGACATCAATTTTCTTAAGAACCCTTCTCCGGAGAAAGACCCTTCGGCCAGAGCCAGGTCCCCGTTTATAAAATGGACATATCTTTCGCCCTCTTCGGCCTGGATCGTCAGCCGGCCCGAGTCGCGTTTCTCCCAAGTGCGGAAGAGGAACTGGGGGAGGGAAGTTGTAGACGAGTTTCCGTGCCAGACCTCTTCAGCCATACTGATAATTTAGATGCAGCCCGGCTCTCTGTCAATAATTTCTATTTTTCGCAGCCTATTTGAACATGCGGGCCCGGAGGATGATGAGACCCGCGGTGAGCAGGCTCTTGAAAAGCCAGAAAGCAAAGGAGATAACGAGTCCCTTCTTCAGGCTGATTTTAAAGGACGCCGCCAGACCTATCCCAAACAAACAGAAGGTCCAGATCTGGAACAAATCCACCTGGCTCAAGAGCGAGTAAGCGATCGACATGGCGTCCAGCCGGGGGAAAAGGACGGGCAGTCCGGTCGATGTCTGGAGGACGGATTTCCGGCCGGAGATGAGAAACAGCCGCAGACCGTTGCCCAGCAGTTTGTCGACGAGACTGGCATGGAGGAGTGAAGAGAAGACTTTCAGATAATTGCCCTGGGTTGTGACCATCCGGCCCATGCCCAGAACGATGAGTGCCGAAAAGAGCAAGCCGATGAGGTAAGTCAGTGGGGTGACCAAGAACGCCGCCAGGGAGCGGCTCTGGTCCTCTATCCTTTCGAGGGCGGCGGCATAACGGCTCTCGCCCCACTTATCCTTGAGCTTAGCCGCATTGTCCTCCATCATCCGGACATCGTCCTTCTGCCCGAATGGAAAAACGAGGTAGGTGTAGAGCGAGACGAGGATCAGAAGGATGATGAGGGTGTCCACCCAAAGGGGGTGCTCGGCGATGGCCCGGAAAGTGCGGCCCGGGTCGAAAAACGTGCCGGTCAGCCGGCGGCCGAAGCTCATGCTTTTTTCTCTCCCTGCCTGTCCCACTCGATCCGGCCGTCTCGGAGAAAGATGACCCGCTGCGTCTGATCGGCGATCTCCTTGTCGTGGCTGACGATGATGATGGTATTCCCCTGGTCGTGGAGCTTACGGAATAAGTGGAGGATCTCGGAACCGGTCCGGGAGTCGAGGTTGCCGGTCGGCTCGTCGGCCAGGATCAGGGAAGGTTCGTTGACCAGGGCCCGGGCGATGGCCACCCGCTGCCTCTCGCCGCCGGATAGTTCGGACGGGCGATGGCTCATCCGGGCGGACATCTCGACCATCTCCAGGGCCCGCCTGACCCTGTCTTCCCGCTCTCCCTTTTCTGTTCCTTTATAGATCAGGGGCAACTCGACGTTGTGGAAGGCGGTGGCGCGCGGGAGAAGGTTGAATACCTGGAACACGAACCCGATCTCCCGGTTTCGGATATCGGCCAGCTCATTCTCGGTCAGGGCGCTTACGAGCCGGCCGTTGAGGTGATACTGGCCTTCCGTGGGCGTGTCCAAGCAGCCCAGGATGTTCATCAGAGTGGACTTGCCGCTTCCGGAGGGCCCCATGATGGCCATGAATTCGTTGGGCCGGACACAGAAAGATACGCCCTGGAGCGCCGCGACCTCCTGTTTTTCGAGCGGGTAGACCTTCCAGAGATTGTCCGCCTTGATCAGGCATCCGTTTTGGAGGTTCATTCTGATTCTGAGGCTTTCGACTCGGTCTTGATGAGGACGCCGTCTTTGAGCTCGCGCAGGGAGTTGTAGGGGCCGACAATGACTTCCCGGCCTTCTTGGAGGCCGGCGGAGATCTCGATCAGAAGTCCGCCCATGATCCCCTTGCTGACGGGAAGGAACTTGGCGCGCCCGTTCTCGAGGACATAGACACCCTCTTCTTCGACCTTCTCTTTCTGGGACGGGTCATCACTCCCCTTTTCCCTGACGACAAGAGCGGAGATCGGGACGGCCAGCACCCCTTTCTTCTCGGCCGTGATGATATCCGCGGACGCGGAGAGGCCCGGCTTGAGCGTGATGGGAGGATCGCTCAAGGTGATGGTGACCTGGAAATCCCGGGATTCCTCCTGGGACGTGGTTAGTCTGGCTATGGCTGAACTTCCGATCTCGGTGACTGTTCCCTTGAGCACCCGGTCGGGGAGGGCATCGACCTTCACGTCCGCGCCCTGGCCGAGCCGGACACCGACCACATCGGTCTCGTCTACTTCGACCTCCACCTCCATTTCGGAAAGGTCGGCGATGGTCATGAGGACGGTCCCGGGATTGTTCATCGTTCCGATGATAGCCACTTCGCCTTCTTCCACGCGGAGGCTGGTTATGATCCCGTCGATCGGGGAGTTGAAGACAGTTTTGCTCAGGCCGTCGAGCGTACTCTTAAGGGACGCTTCGGCCTGTTCGATCTGATGGTGAATGGCCTGGACTTCGGCCCCGGAGATGTCGAACTCGGCCTTGGCCGTCTCTAACTGCTCCTGCGAGATGAGCTGGCTGTCGAAGAGCTGTTTCTGACGGTCGTAGTTGTTCTTTTCTCTCTTCATCCGGGCTTCGGACTGGATGAGCTGAGACCTGTAGGCTTGGATTAGCGCCTTGTCCCTCTCGGCGTTGGCCTCGTACTGAGTGGAATCAAGCTTGAGGAGGAATTCGCCCGCCTTGACCATCTGTCCCTCGAGGACGCCGATCTTTATTATCCGGCCGGGGACATTGGCGCTGATGTTGATGCTTTTCTTGGGCCTGACTTCTCCCGAAGCTGAGATTATCGAAGTCAGGTCATGGGGAGAGGCTTTTTCGATGGTGACTTTGACCGATTTCTCCCTCTTGGAGGTGAGGTTGGCCACGACGATAACGGCGATCAACAGGCAGACTGCCGAGATGATAACAGCCTTCCTCCGTTTTGGCTTGGGCCGCGGTCTCGGAGCGGCCTCGACCACGGGGACTTCTGTTTTTCGACGCCAGATGATGCGGTATTTCATGACCTTTCGCTCAATATCATAGTATATTACGGACCAAAATCCAAAGAGTTTAGCCCGTTGCCAACTATGACCCGGCCTGCTAAGATAAATGGAGCATGGCGAAATGGAGTGAATTCCTAGAGCCCGCGCGGGAGGCAGCGCTTGAGGCCGGCCGGATGCTTCGATCGGGGATGAATGAGGGCCAGGAAATTTCCTACAAGGGAGTCGTAGATCTCGTAACGAATTTCGACCATAAAGCCCAGGAGCTGATTTTCGGCCGGCTGGCCACGGCCTTCCCAGGGCATGGATTCCTTGCCGAGGAGGGGCTGACTCGCGGGGAGCAGGCGGATTTTCGCTGGGTTTTCGACCCGCTTGATGGGACGACCAATTTCGCCCACCGGCTTCCCGTGTTCACCGTCTCGATCGCCCTGGAATACCGGGCCCGGGTGATCCTTGGTGTCGTGTATGATCCGATGCGGGAGGAGCTTTTTCAGGCTGTTGAAGGAGAAGGAGCCTGGCTCAACGGCCGCAGGATAAGGGTTTCCGCCATCGCTGACCTGAACAGGAGTCTCCTGGCCACGGGATTCCCTTATGACCTCAGAGAAAGCCCGGTCAACAATATCGACCATTTTGGCCATTTCCTCACGAGGGCCCAGGCGGTGCGCCGCTGCGGCTCGGCGGCCATGGACCTCTGCTATGTGGCCTGCGGCCGGTTTGACGGGTTCTGGGAGCTGAAGCTCAAGCCCTGGGACCAGGCTGCCGGCGCCTTGATCGTCCGCGAGGCGGGCGGCCGGGTATCCGATTTCGCCGGCGGCGAGTTTGAGATTTCCTCCCAGGAATCCCTGGCTTCAAACGGCCTTATCCATCCGCAAATGATCCAAGTCCTTGGCCTCGGGAAGAAGCCGGAGAGCGGGGGAGAGGAAGGGTGAAAGCGGACCGCCGGTTCGCCCTGGCCTGCCTGGTGGCCGCCGGCTGGCTGACGGCAGCCGAGGAAACTCGGACGATCGTCGTTCCTGGAAACGTCGCTTGGACGGACACGGGGATCGAAGTTGTTCAGGGCCAGGCGATCGAGTTTGACGCCGAGGGGATGATCTCTCTTCAGAAAGGCAATCCTCAGGCGGATTGCGGGCCTGATGGCTATGACCTCCGGACCGTCCAGCAGCCGCTGACGGACCGCAACCTGGGATCTCTGATCGGGAAAGTGGTCATCGCCGTCACCCTGATAAAAGACAAGAAAACTGGCGATGAGAAAATCGACGAGGCCGCCGAGCTATTCCCTATCGGCGCCAGAAACAGGGTGGAGATGCCGGCAAAGGGTCGTCTCTTCCTGGGGGTTAATGAGCTTGTCATCGGGGATAACGCCGGCCAATTCATGGTTACGATCGTGACCGGCGGTGAGGAACCGCGCCCTCACTTCTGATTATTGCCGTTTTTCTGCTGGAATCTCTCCATGAACTGCGTATCGTAGCTGCCCTCGGCGAAGTCGGTATCAGCCAGAATGGCGAGATGAAGAGGGAGGTTGGTCTTGATCCCGACTATCGTGGTCATTTCCAGAGCGGTTTGCATCTTCTTGATAGCCTCGGGCCGGGTCGGGGCAAAGGCGACTATCTTGGCGACCAGGGAATCATAATCGGGCGGAATCTGCCAGCCTTGATAAGCGGCCGTGTCTACCCGGATTCCATGGCCGCCCGGCAAGAGCAGGAAATCGATCGTTCCCGGGCTGGGGCTGAAGGTCTTCGGGTCCTCGGCGTTGATCCGGCATTCCAGGCCGTGGCCCCGCATCTCCATGCCGCCGCGGATGGAGAGCTTTTCTCCGGCAGCGATCCTGATCTGCTCCCTGACCAGGTCCACGTTGTAGACCGTCTCGGTGACGGGGTGTTCGACCTGGACACGGGTGTTGGCCTCCATGAAATAGAACCTTTTCTTTTCGTCGACCAGGAATTCGAACGTCCCGAGGCTCTGGTAGCCGATATGGCGGGCGGCGTCCTCGGCTGCCTTGATCATCTTTTTCCGCAGCTTGTCATCGACGAACGGAGAAGGGGATTCTTCGATGAGCTTCTGGTGCTTTCTCTGGATTGAACACTCCCTTTCCCCCAGAGCGATCACGTTGCCGTGCTTGTCGCCGATGACCTGGATCTCGATATGGCGGGAGTTGGAGAGGTATTTTTCGACGTAAAGCGAGGAGTCGTTGAAAGAGGCCTTGGCTTCGTTCTGGGCCAAGCCGAACAGCTCCTCGAGCTGGGCCCGGGTGCGCGCGATCCTCATCCCCTTGCCGCCCCCCCCGGCCGCCGCCTTGATGATCACCGGAAAACCCATTTTCTTGGCGATCTTCTTGGCCTCGGCCAGGTCCTGGACGACCTCGTTGCTGCCCGGAAGGATATAGAGGTGGGCTCTCTTCATCTCCTGGCGGGCCAGGCTCTTGTTGCCCATGAGCTTGATCATGGCCGGCTGCGGGCCGATGAAAACAAAGCCCGCGGATTCGCAGATCTCCGCGAACCTCGGGTTCTCGGCCAGAAAGCCGTATCCCGGATGGATGGCTTCTGCCTTGGTTTGTTCGGCTGCGCCGAGGATGTTGGGAATATTGAGGTAGCTGTCGGAAGACCGGCTCGGGCCGATGCAGACCTTTTCGTCCGCCAGGATGGTATGGAGGCTGTTTCGATCGCTCTCGGAATAGACCGCCACCGTCTTTAAGCCGAGCTCCCGCGCGGCCCGGATGACCCGGAGGGCGATTTCCCCCCGGTTGGCGATCAGGATTTTGGAAAACATGGGCGTTCAGGCCGCCACAGGCTGGATGGCGAAAAGCCTCTGTCCGTACTCGACCGGCTTTCCGTTTTCCACATAGATCTCGGTGATCACGCCGTCCACGTCGGATTCGATTTCGTTCATCAATTTCATAGCCTCGATGATGCAGAGAGTCTGATTCTTTTTCACTTCCTCACCGATCTCGATGAACGAAGGCGAAGTGGGATTGGGCGCCCGGTAGAATGTCCCCACCATAGGGGAAGTTATGTAATGGAACTGGTCAGGGGCTTCCGAAGCACTTGGAGCGGCCTGGGCAACGGGCTGAGCCGGTTCTGGCGGTGTGCTGGGGGACAGCTCAGGAGCCTTGGCGGGAGCCGCCGATGCGGACAGGGCCCGGCTGATTCTTATCTTGAAACCCTCGACTTCCAGCTCAAACTGGGTCAGGTGCTTTTCCTCAAGGAAGTTGACGAGTTTGGTAATTTCCTCATAGTCGATCTTTTTATCATTCATTGACTGTCCTCCAGAGAGGTCAACAGAGCGCTTCTTATCTTATCTCAGGGCGTGTAAGGTTACCGGGGTGCCTACTACCTTACCCAGAACGCCCTCCCATGTCAAGAGAAAGGCTCGGGTTGGCTTGGCTATGGGATTCGTCAGCCCGCTCACTCCTCATACGGGTTTCTCTAGCCACTACCCCTCGCCTAGGCAAAATAAATCCAGAGTAATAGCTCTTGGGGGAGTTTGACTTGCCTGTTGAAAGGACCATAATAGGGGAGTCTTGTCGGTCCGTTTCCGAGGGAGTTAATGTTCGAACAGTTGTCCGCCAGGCTTGAGAAGGTTTTGAAGTTCGTCCGGGGTGAAGGCAAGATCACTGAGAAGAACATGGCTGAGGCCCTGCGGATGATCCGCCTGGCGCTTCTTGAAGCCGATGTCAACTATAAGGTGGTCAGGGATCTCATCGAAAGGATCCAGGCCAAAGCCTTGGACCAGAAAGTCTTGGACAGCCTGACGCCGGGACAGCAAGTAATCAAAATCCTGCGGGACGAGCTTACAGCCATCCTGGGCAACGAAGCCAAGCCATTGCGTTTCTCGGGCCAGCCGCCCACAATCCTGATGCTGGTCGGTCTCCAGGGCTCCGGGAAGACGACTTCCTGCGGCAAGCTGGCCAAGTGGTGTCTCACCTTGCAGAAAAACCCGCTTCTCGTGTCCTTTGACCTCAAGCGGCCAGCCGCCCAGGACCAACTGCAGATGATCGCCGGCCAGCTAGAACTTCCTTTTTACGAAATGAGCCATGAGGAGATGACCTCGCCCCAGAAGGCCCTCAAGAGCCTCATTATCCACACCAGGAACCGGGGTTACGATCCGCTCATCGTTGATACCGCCGGACGGCTCCATATTGACGAAGAATTGATGACCGAACTTCGGCTGGTCAAGGAGACGCTTCTTCCGACCGAGATCATCTACGTCGGAGATGCTATGACCGGCCAGGACGCCGTGAAATCCGCCCAGGCCTTCGAGGAAAAGATCGGGCTGACCTCGGTCATCCTGACCAAACTCGACGGCGACGCCAGGGGAGGGGCGGCGCTGTCTATTGTCACGGTGACCGGGAAACCCATCAAGTTTGTGGGCACCGGAGAGAAATTCGACAAGCTTGAGATCTTCCACCCCGACCGGATGGCCTCCCGGATCCTGGGGATGGGCGACATCCTCAGCCTGATAGAGAAGGCTGAACAGGAGGGGGATGTCCAGGAGGCGGAGGAGATCGCCCGCAAGCTGGGGAAAGAAGAGTTCACCCTCGAGGATTTCGGGAAACAGCTCAAGCAGATAAGGAAGATGGGTTCCTTTTCCCAGATCCTGAAATACCTGCCCAGCGGCGGCCTGTTCAAGAACCTGGCCGGTGTCGAGATGGATGACCGGAAGATGCTCCACTACGAGGCCATAATCGGCTCGATGACTCCCCGGGAGCGGGACGACCCTAGGACGATCGACGGCCGGCGCCGCCTGCGGATCGCCAAAGGAAGCGGCCGTCCGGTCTTCGAGGTCAACCAGCTTCTCAAACAGTTCTTGGAGATGAAAAAGATGATGAAGAGGTCTCAGTTCAAGAAGATCGTCTCCAGCATACCCCGCTCTAGATAACCATCACCTCTTTTTGATCCAGGTGCCGTCTTCCTGTTGGATCCACCAGCCGGGCTTCGCCCCCTTTGTCCAGTTCTCGGCGAAGATCTTCTGGATGCGCTCGATCTGGCTGGCTTCGATGTTGAGGGCCTTGGCCACTTCCTGGTAGAGCTTCATCCGGTCGGCATTGTCCTCTTTGACCAGTGTCCGCAGGGCCGCCTTGGCCTGGAGGTTGAGGCCGGACTCATCGCGGATCTCCACCAGGCCTTTGTTCGTTAAACCGACATTCCCGGCGGCGAAAGAAGGCATCAGAGAAGCGAGATGATCTGCGATAGAATCTTTGAGGGCGCGGATGGCCGGGTTGGAAACGGTCGTCTCTTCCTGCGCGTAGGCCATGGGGACGAAAGAAAATCCCACCGTCTTCGGTATCGCCGAGGTCTGCTTGATGGGCTCTTCGCCGGCCTTCTCCGAGGCCTTCTTCTGGATGTCGTTCACGATCTCCTCGGCGGCCTGCTTGACCGTCGCCTCCGGGAAGTAGATGTTGACCGTGATGCAGGCGAAGGTCACGCCTACGGCCGCCATCATTCCGAACGCATTTCTTTTTCTCATGACCTGTCCTCCTTGCCTGGGAAGATTATTTTTCAGACTGGCCGACTCTTCTAAGCCGGCTGGTCATCTCTTTAAAACTGATGAGCTTCTCAGGCATCCGGTTTATCACATTTATACCAAAAAGCGCCGGTTTCTTCACCAGGTATTCAACTCCACCTTCATGGATCGTGCCGTTGAGGGTGAAGGTGTCATTCCGGAGGGTGCTGACGATGCCCAGCTTCTCATAGCGAAAGCCGCGGATAAACCGCATCCAAAACTGGCTGGTTCCGACCGAGGCTTGTTCACCCGAGCTCAGGACGGTCAGGTCGTCGACGGCTTTAAGGCTGAAGGTTTGGGGAACGCCTTTCCGGGGCACGGACTCGATCCGGAATTCGAACCGTTCCGGCTGTCTGAAGGAGATGACAAGGTTGCGGACCTCGCCCCGGACGATCCCGGTCACCTCGCCGAAGGGGACCTCGTCGGTGAGTTTCTTCAGGTCGAGGTTGAGGAGGTCGATGTTGAGCGAGATCGACCGGCCCGGAGTGAACGGATCGGAGACGATGAGGTCCCGGAGGAGAAGCTTGCCGCCGAAGACATTGGCCTCGCCCCGGCCGGAGACGGCGATCTCCTTGGGACTGATATCGAGCCTCGGGAACTCGGCTTGGACCTTCCCGGTCAGCTTGAACTGCGGCGATTGGATAGGGAGGCGGGAGATGTCGAGGTCATGGAGGGCCAGAGATCCGATGCCTTGAAGAAAGCCGCTTTTCGGGTCGACGCTAATGGCCGTTCGGCCGAGTTCAAGCCGGCCTCCATAAAGATCCAGGCTAAGAGGTTCGATAGAGAAGGCGTTCGTCCCGGCTCGAAGGGAGATATCGAGCGGCTTTATAGTCAATAGGCTGTTCCGGAATTCTCCGATCCTGAGGAAGCCTTCGGCGGGGAACGGACCGACCGGGGAATCGGATCCGGCCTTCCGGGATTCGTAATGTATCGGGAACTCGGCGTCGATGTCGAGAAAAACCGTCTCGGTTGCGGGGCGTTCAAGGTTCGTATCGGCGAGAGTCACCTTTCCGGCGACCGAGAGATGATCATCTTCTTTTGTGACATGAAGGCCCGCTCCCATCGTTCCCTCGATGGTCATCCGGTTCTGATCGGAAGCCCCGGCCTGAGTGGAGAGGGAATAGAGAGGCCCGAGGCTCAAACGGGCGTCCGAATTCAGGTCGAACGACAGCGAGGGGAGTGTTTGGGCCGAGCCGGTGAGGCTGACTTCCCCGATGGTCGGCATATGAAATCGGGCGGTGAGATCGTTCCA
>CAYGXD010000028.1:25388-34660 GCA_964353705.1 uncultured Eubacteriales bacterium
TGAGGCTGACTTCCCCGATGGTCGGCATATGAAATCGGGCGGTGAGATCGTTCCATCCGCCGGAACCCGGGTGGTAGCGGCCGGAGACCGTCACCTGGAGGGGATTCTTGCTCCAAGAGACATAGACCGCCTTCCACAGCGATTCGCCCTGGCTGATACCGAGATCGCCTTTGAAGGAAAGCCCCTTTGAGGCGCCATACTCGCCCTCAAATTTTAACACGGGGTTGATCCCCTCGCCGGCGACGATAAAGTCGGGGTCGTTCAAGTTGGCCTGGGTGAGCGCAACGGCTCCCGAGAGTGCCCAGTCCAGTCCCGAGGCTGAAGGCCGTCGAGCCTCGAGCAAGAAGTCGGCTGTTCCACCGAGATCCCAGCCGGCCAGGCGCGCCGGGATGAACGGCGCCGCGAGCGCCCGCACAGAAGGAAGGTCCAAGCCGCGGGTCTGCAACCGGGCCTCGGCCGCCGGGGTTCTTCCCAGTCCATAGCGTCCTGAGAAAAGAAGAGGGGATAGGCCGGGAAAACGGGCCTCCAGCGAATCCAAGATCAGGGTTTTCCGTGCGAAATCGAGGCCTGCGCTTCCGCCTAATTGGGCAGTTTCAAAGGATAATCTTTTCCCTTCGGCGACATCGATGATCAGATCCCCGAGCGAGGCGTCAAGCCGGGCCTCCAGCGAATTCAGGCCCATCGATCCCAGCGTGAAGTTCAGGCCCGCCTTTCCCATAAGGGTGGCTTCGTCAAAGGCCAGCCTCTTCCCTCGGCCGGCGTCGAAGGAGAGACCCTTTACCGCGGCCTCGAACTGGGTAATCTTGGCAATTCTTTTTGTGCCCGAGGCGGTGAGATGGACCTCGGACTTCCCGACACTGAGCTTGCCCAAAGCCAGGTTGCCGACAGATGAGCGGATATCGGCCGAGAACTGCGGTGATTGTGAAGGGCCGGCCGCCTGGACCCTTCCAGAAACCCGCAGATGAAGCGGAAGCCCATGATAAATGTGATCGAGCTCGACATTTTCGAACGCCAATGACCCTTCGAGGCTGTCGGTTATTTCCTGGCTTGATCGCCGGATCCCGTATTTCCCGGAAAGGACCGCCCGGCCCTGTATCCGGGTCTTCCTGAGCTCGCCGGGCAGCCGGGGCCCAAGGAGGGCGGCAAGGTTTTCGAGCTTGCCAAACCGGGCCGTGGCCTCTGTCTCCAGGAAAAATCCCTCGCCGAAGCCTCCCTTGGCTATTCCTTCGAGGTCGAAGAGATCAGGGACGACTATCTTGAGCCGGGAGACGGAGACTTCTTTTGCGGTCAACTCGATACGACCGGTCGACTCGATAGTGACACGGGCCGGCGATTCTTCCATCCCGGCCGCGGCGATCCGCGGCGAATCGAAAGCAAGCGCGGCATCAAAGCCGAGTGACGAAGCCAAATGAATGGTGCCCGAGGCGCGGAACCTGCTTCTCATGGAGAAAGCGCCCGCCCTGTCCGTGATCTCCAGAGCGGAAGGGCTGAGAGAAACGGTCACTCCGCCCTCTTCATTTCCGGGAGTGATGTCGAGGTCCAAATTTCCCAAGCTCGCCAGGAGCGAGATCAGGGAGATTGTCCATTGTGTGTTTTTTGCCGTTATCTTTCTTGCCCAAGCCAGGTTTTTGGATGCCTGGAGGACGATCGCCTCATAATCCGCGGGCTTCTCGGAGGGCGCTTTTTGGATGAAGCGGATAACGGCGCCGTCGGCTTCGATCGTTTCGATGGCCGGCTTCTCGCCTCGGATGATCTTCCGGATATCTCCCTTCGCCTCGATCCTCGCCAGAGAAAGATCCACTTTCTGGAACTTGTTCTCCAGGCCGATTTGGAGATCCTGGACGGTGAGATGGAAGGGGAAAAGCGTGTAGCCCAGTTTTCCGATGCGGACGGCCCCCCCAGTCCTTTTCGAGAGCTGGGATTGGACAATATTCCTTACGAGCGGCTTGTTGAAGCGGACGAGAAGAATGGCGGCAAGGAGGATGACGATGAGGAGAGTGGTGATGACGACCCCGATGCGTAGAATCTTCCTGAACGCCTTCTTCATGCCGTCCCCGTCTGGATTATACCATCAATTCATTCCTCTGCGGCTAAACCTATCATGCGAGAAGAGGAATTTAGGAATGGAAGAGCGACCTCCTTAGAGTCTTGCCGGAAGGCTTCGGCATTCCCGGAGGAGGATCAATTGGCTTGGGGGCTCCGGCGGGGCCTCAACCCATTACCGTTTTCCCCCCAGGATGAGGTCGAGGCTTTTCATCCAGAAATCCGCGTATCTGTCCCAGAAGATGAAGTTGCATCCCCAGTGGGGTGCCGGATCTGACGCATAGGCCAAAACCCGGCCCCGTCCGAGCCGGCCGAGAACAGCCAGGGGATCACCGGTCTCCTTAACACGGAGAAGGATATCGGACTCCTTTTTAGGGATGGTCTTGTTATATCCCAGGATGGGGGGCATCGTCGCAAAGTCGATGCCTTTGTAAAGCTTCTTTCCAAGGGCGGTGGCCTGGGCGGTGAAACCCTCGGTCGTTTCGACCAGGTCCTCGAATTCAAGGCAGCGCACGGGCAGGATTTCCGCGAGCGGCGTCCTTCCCCAGCCGCCCTTGCCGTGTTCGCCTGTGAACGAGTACCAGCCGCCCAGGAACATGACCCCCTTTCCGCGGCGAATAGCCTCTGCGGTCAGGCGGATGCGGTCGGGAAACGTCAGGACCTTGCTCCCGAATTTTTCCCGGTCGAAGAAGCCCGGCGCCAACTGGAAGAGCTTGGCATCCACGTCGCTGAAGACCAGGACATCGTATTCCTCCAGGATCTTTTCGTAGTCGCCCGGTCCCAGCCGGTTATAGAAATCCCAGGCGGGGACACTCTCGACGCGGTGCCGGCCGGAGGATTCGAGGGCCTCCTTGAGCCACTTCCCATAGTTGAAGATTTCCGCTCCCTTGGTGGATTGGTAGAATGGGGTTTCGATGAAAACGGGCCCGGTCATGATGGCCCAGTCTCCGACATAGTAGACCTTCGCCATGGCACTCACCTCCCTGACATCGGAATCTCCGCCGCCCCCGTATTTTTTCATTTTAGGCCGCTTAATGCAACATAGGGGATCGGGATAGAAAAAACGTATTTCTTAAGAAAACATTATTCCTTTTCTTAGGTATCCAGAGGCGAGGGGGAGTCCCTCCGAAAGCCCTCCGCAGCGCAATGGGTCCTTTGAAATCGGCCGAGGCGAGGGGCGGTGGATGAGAAACCCGTATGAGGAGTGAGCGGGCACGGTTTCTCGACCGAAGGGAGAGAAGAGCGAACGACGAATCGAGCCCGTTTTCCGCGCTGGGAGAAAACGGGCGCGGTTTCGAGGCCACTGCCCCGAACCTTTTTTGGCATAAATTTTGCTTATGTTGTATCATGGCTGCAGCCGCATCGCGCGCTCTTAAGGAGGCCTCGATGAAACGCGCTTATTTCACCATTGGATTATGGCTTATCGGAACCACTTTGATTTTGCTCGGGTCCGCTGCCTGCTCTTCCACTCCAGGTATAAAAGTCGCCGAGGACCCCGCCGCTGAGGCTTTCTATGAAAAGGCGCGCCTGATCATGACCGGCGAGGAGAACAAGATCTGGAAAGCGCTCCCCGACAATGCCACAAGGGAGGAATTCATCGAGGAATTCTGGAAGATCCGCGATCCGGATCCGGCAACGGATGAAAACGAGGCCAAGCTGGAATTCGCGGAACGGGTCCGTTATGCCAACACCTGGTTCGGAATGTTCAACCCCCGGCGCGGCTATGACTCCAAGGGGGAGGATGAAGAGAAATCCCGCCAGGGATGGAACGAGGAACGCGGCCGGGTGTACATCGTGCTCGGTCCCCCGGACGTCGTCTATTTCATGTCGCCCGAGGACGAGACCGTGAGCCACGACGGGTCCCGCCTTCGTCCCAAGGCCGAAGATTGGACGATGGAGCAGTGGATCTACGACCGCTACCGCGCCTATGTGGTGTTCACCAAGTCGAGCACCGGAAGCTGGCGGATGGAGGTCAACGACCCTCACTTCTTCGAGGTCCTGGAATGGGCCAAGCTCAACTGGGTTTCGGCGGATTTCCAGGAGGACATGGAGCGGAGGTTCCAGTTCAAGCCCGAGTTCTCGGCCGCCGGTTTCCGGATCACCATCCCCGTGAACCGGATCAGCTTTGACGAAAATTTCAAGGCGGAGTTCGCGGTCAAGATCAATGTCTACCACGGCGGCGCGAAGATCGATACCATCGAGGAGACCAAGGTCTTCGAAGAGACAGAGGAAGAGCTCCTTGACATGAAGAATATCGAGTTCGAGATCCCATATAGGACGGAGGAGAAGGGAGCGTATCTCTTTGACATCGTCATCCAGGACAGGATGGCGCCCGGCCTTTCCAAGTACCGTTCCTTTCTCAAACGCAAGGCCTGATCCCCGGCTTTAGACGCCGACTATTTTTGAATATTTTTCCCGGGTCGCGTAAAATACTCCCGCGCAAGATAGATTTGTCTATGGAGGACCCAATGAACAATGTTTGGTACTTTGTCGGCGCCGTCGTCATTCTTCTTTTCTTCAGCGGGATCCGGATCGTCCGGCCGACCCACCGGGGGTTAATCGAACGCCTCGGGAAGTATAATAGATTCGGAAGACCCGGTTTTCACTGGATCATCCCGGGGATCGAAAAGATGTACCGGGTGAACATCACCGAGGTCATGGTCGACGCCCAGCCCCAGGAGATCATCACCAATGACAACCTCAACGCCCGGGTCGACGCCCAGGTGTATTTCAAGGTCAAGGACGAGGAGGAGAACGTCAAGAATTCCCAATACAATGTCAACAATTACCAATGGCAGATGGTCAACCTGGCCCGGACGACCTTGCGCAACATCATCGGGACGCTGACCCTCAAGTCGGCCAACAGCGAGCGCGGCAAGATCAACTTCGAGCTCCAGAAAACACTGCGGGAGGAAACCAAGAGCTGGGGGATCGACATCGTCCGGACCGAACTCAAGGAGATCGACCCGCCCAAGGACGTCCAGGAGACGATGAACAAGGTGGTCAAGGCCGAGAACGAAAAAATCGCGGCCATCGATTTTGCCACGGCGACCGAGACAGTGGCCGACGGAGCGCGCCGGGCCGAGATCAAGAAGGCCGACGGCGTCAAGCAGGCCCGGGTCCTGGAGGCCGAGGGCGAGGCCCAGGCCATCAAGCTGGTCAACGAGGCGGCCCAGCAGTACTTCGTCGGAAACGCCCAGCTCCTGCGGCGTCTGGAGACCGTCGAAAAGGCCCTGATGCACAACGCCAAGATCGTCGTCCCTTCGAATGCCGAGCTCATCAACATCATCAGTGAGATGGCCGGGGTAGTTCCGCTTCCGAGAAAAGAGCCAGCCAAGGCCTGATCCGCCCTTCGGCACGGCTGTGGTATAATGGTCGGCCATCAAAAGAAGGAGGCCGGATATGGCCGAATCTTTGACACTGCGAGACGCGGGCCTGCGCCGGTTCTGGAGCTTCCTGGCGGGGGCGGGCATGATCGCTGCCTCGGTCCTGACCATCCGGCACTTCTTCAACGCCAATTTCCCGGAGTCCATCTTCCGGGGCGCTTTTTGCGACATCAGCGCTTTTTTCAACTGCGATAGCTCGGCCTATTCCGCGATCGCCCATTTCCGCGGCGTGCCGATGGGCTACTTCGGCCTGTTCGCCGGTGTCCTGGTCGCCCTGGGCGCGCTTCTCCCTTCGGCCGCTTTCGAGAGGACGAACAAATTCCTTGCCCTCCTCAACGCGCTGGGAGTCGTCGGGCTTTTTGTCTATTCCGTTTTTTTCCTGAAGAGCCTCTGTCTCCTTTGCACCGGCTATTATGTCTTTTCCCTCATCAGCTTTTTCCTGTTCTGGAGATACGGCCTGGCCAGGAGTTTCCCCTCGATTAAGCTTCTCGCTGTTTTTGCCGTCCTGGCGCTCGCCGGAGCCTCTGGATTCCAACGCTTTTATGAAGCCAAGAAAGAGGCTCAGCTTGGAGGCGTGGCCATGAAGGTCGTCAAGGAATATTACAGCCTGGGCGAGGTCCCGAACCCCAGCTTCATCTCTCCTTTCTGGACCGCCCGGGCGACCGAACGTTTCGAGGACGCGCCCATCCGGGTCATCGAATACGTGGATCTCCTCTGTCCCGATTGCCTGTTCCTTTACCGGCAGCTCAAGCAGCTCGAAAGAGAGTACGAAGGAAAGATCAACATCGCCTTCCAGTTCTTTCCCCTGGAGGCCAAGTGCAACACGGTGGTCGAGAAGGACCTCCATCCGGGGGCCTGCGATCTGTCCCTTATAGCCGCCTCCGACCCGGCCAATTTCAAGGCCATCCATGACGAGATCTTTGAAAACTTCCAGCAGGCCAGGAGCCCCGAGTGGAGGGCGCAGCTGGCCAAAAAATACGGAGCCGAACCGGCTCTCACTGATCCCGCGGTCAGGGACCTTCTTCAGCGGATCATCAATACGGGGGCCGAGTACGAGAAGACCTCGGACAAGTTCTCCTATGGCGTCCGCTCGACGCCGACCATGATCATCAACAACCGGATGATTATCGGCACGCTGCCCTACGCCCATCTCAAGGCGATCTTCGAGTCGCTACTTTCCGAGGACGCCCAGGGAGGAGAAAAGGGGCGGTTCATGGAGAATTGGGTGGATACGAGGCCCAAGAAAAAATAGGGCCGCTCCCCGGAAGGCGCCGGGATCTAGAAATAGAGCCTCATTCCCACCCGGAAATACAGAGGATCGCAAACTGAGCTGGCCAATCCGTAGTTGGGCCCGTTGACCTGACCATACACACTTGTCGGCACGCCGCGGTTGAAGATATTGAAGGCGTCCAGGATGAGGCCCAGTCTATACCGCTCGGTAAAGGTTAAGAGCTTTTCCAGCCTCAGGTCGAGCGCGATCTGCTCCGGCGCTCTTTCCGATCCCCGGTCGGCGACCACAAGACGGCGCTTAAGGCCCATTACGGCCGCTCCAGCGGAGGCCGGGGTTAATGGTCAGACGGCCGCCGATCGTCCAGGAATCCTGAGCAAAGGCCGACGCTTTCCAGCCGTTGGACTTGATATCGTAGCCGTAGGAATAGGCCAGCGTCACGTACCGATAATTGTAGTAATACCAGCTGAAGGGGAAGTTGGAGAGGGTAATGCATAAGTCTATTGAGCCGGTTTCCTTTCTGTGATACTTTCGCTTCTCCAGGTCAGCGGACAGTGATCGTGGCCCGCGATCAGGCTGCTTCTGATCCCAAAGGAGGAATGCATGAGATCCTTGATCTTGATATCAATCCTGATAACTCTGATCTTCCCGGCGGGATCCCATCAGGAAATTCAGGCAACTGCCTCCGCATTATCTCCCTGCCGGATGGCGGCGGAGTGGGAACCCGTGATCGGCTCCATCATCGCCTGGCCGCTCATCATTCCCCAGTTGCTCGTCGTCGAATTGGCCAAGGGAGACATGAAGCTCTATGTGATGGTTTCCGACGAGATCAACCGGTATGAGGCTGAGAAGATCTTCAGGGGATGGGGCCTGAACATGGACAATGTCCATTTTGTGGTCACCCGGCTGGGCCTGGCCTGGGGCTGGCCTCGCGATTGGGGTCCATTCGCGGTCTATACCGAAAGCGGCGCCCCCAGCCTTGCCGACCCGCGGTTCGTCACCTATGCCCTGGCGGGGGCGGGTTGTGAAGGGAAGCTGCAGCCGGACTTTTTTCCCAAAGAGAGGTACATAGGAGACGATCTGGCCTCCGCTTCCCTGGCCGAATCTCTGGGATGGGACATCTTCCCGATTGCCGCCGCCGTCACCGGGGGCAATTTTCTGGTCGACGGTCAGGGGACGGCCTTCTCGACATGCGTCATCCAGATGGAGAACCGCTCCCTCGGCCTGTCGGACGCCGATTTTTCCAGGCTGATCAAAGAAAAGCTGGGCATAAAAAAACATGTCATTCTCCCCAATTATGAAGAGCTCGGCATCCAGCACATCGATTGCGCCGTCAAACCTCTTGATGAGGAAACTCTTCTCGTCATGCGCGTACCGGAGGGCCATCCCGAATACCGCCTCATTGAAGACATCGTCCATAAGCTCCAAACTCTGACCAATGCTTATGGGCGTCCCTATAAGATCATCAGGATCAACACCGGGCGCTACAAAGACGAAAGTGTGGCGGCCTACACCAACTCATTGATCCTCAACAAGAAGGTGTTCATTCCTTTTTATGGAATACCGGAGGACAAACAGGCGCTGCGAACATGGCAGGAGGCAATGCCGGGCTACGAGGTTGTGGGGTTTGAGAATGATATTCCCGTCCCGGTGATGGACTACACGGGTTGGCAGTCCTTCGATGCGCTGCACTGCCGCGTCCGGGCTATCTGGGATCCGGGAATGCTCCGGATGGCCCACCGCCCGATGGATGACGCGGTTGCGCCGGCCGAATCCTGGCCGATCGAAGTCACGATTCAGGACTACAGCCGGGCTGGTCTAATCCAGGAGGAGCTTTTTCTTCAGGTTCGATCTCGCGGCGATCAGAAATGGCAGACTTTCCGGCTAAGCCCAACCCAGAATCCGGTCCTTTTCCGGGCCCTGATTCCAGGCGTGAATTCAGGAAAGACTCTAGAATATTACCTGTCCGCCGCCGATCGTTCCGGCCGGCGAGAGACACTTCCCCGGACAGCGCCGGATAACCTTTTTTCTTTTGTCGTTAAAAAGTGAGAATAAAGAAGCTTTACGAAAAATGCCTCCCGCCCCTGCCCAGGAGACATCTAATCCCCACATAATAAATAAGTTGGTGGCTAATCCTCCTGGCATAAACCTTGCAGATTAATCCGCCGTATGATGATTTGGCGCTCCCGACGTGCCCGAAGCCGGAGGCTCATAACATGCCGGGAGTAGGAGGTTCAATATCGCCATGAAGAGATTTCCTGTCATTGCGGCTACGCTGCTCTATGTGCTGTCATTGAGCGCGCTCCAAAGCCAAGAGAAGCGCGAATTCGGAAGCTACCAGGAGATGCGGGAGTACCTCGGAGAGCTCTTCAAAGAAAAAAAGCATGCCGAAGCATCCGCCCTTCTGGAAAGCGTCCTGGACCGGTTCCCCGAAAACATCCTGGCCAATACCTACAATCTGGCTTTGGCGCGTCTTTTCCTGGGAGACGCCGACAAAGCGATCCAGGCTCTGGAGGAGGGTCACCGCCGGGGAATATTCTACGGGAACTGGGACTTCGCGGCCGAGCACTGGGAGCCGGTCAAGAGCTCCCCGCGCTTCGAGGCTTTCCTCAAAG
>CAYGXD010000029.1:0-33817 GCA_964353705.1 uncultured Eubacteriales bacterium
GCGTTGAGATCGATACCCGGACTATCACTTCGGGGCAAAGCTTTGTCGGGTACGCGATCTCCAGGGACGCGGGCGGCAACTTCGTGGACAACGTGGCCGTGACCTGGAGCCTGATTGAACGGACCGGCGGCGTAGTGAATGGCGACCTGGTCGCATCGGGGAATGCGAGGAGCGCCACTTTTACAGGCCAAGCGGGGGGAACAGGGAGGATCTTAGCCCGACATGCGATTTTAGGACAGGATGCCACGGGCCTTATCACTGTTAGGGCAGGCGGCCAACCTCCGGTGGCCATCTTTCAATTTCAACCGAAATCAGGCTCCGTGCCTTTGGAGGTATGTTTTGACGCTTCCCTTTCGTATGATCCTGATGGTCATATTGTCTCTTATGATTGGGACTTCGGCGACGGGAGCGCCGGCCAGGGAGTCAATCCTTGCCACACCTACACCTTTAGGGGGAACTTTATCATCACCCTGAAAGTGACAGACAACGACGACTTATCTGATACGGCTTCCGATCAGCTCAATCTCCAGGCATTAGTTTATCCGCCGATAAATATCGTTCTAACGAGAGAGATAAATCGAAGCCTGTTCAGAAAGGAAGCCTTCCATACGATCAGCTGGTCTGTCAATCCCGACAACAGCGGGCTCGCAATAACAGGTTATCGGATATATAGGAAGCAGGCAGGTGAAGGGGACGAAGCCTATCAGCTCATAGGCGCAGTTCCAGGCGATGTCTATTCCTACGTGGATGGTTATCTAGACGCTAACGAAGCCTATCTTTATTCTATCACCACCATTGAATCATCAGGTCTGGAGAGCGGGTTTTCGCCAGCCGTGGGAAATTGATATCTCGGATCATTAAGAGAAATCGTTTAAAGGGGGAATTGCCGGCTTCTCTTTGATGTTATCGAGCCCGGCCTTGGCCTGCCTGATTTTGAAATCGCTCACTCCACGGATTCAGGCGGCCCGAGCTTTGCGCACGGCGGCCTGCCAGCCGGCATAGAGCCGGTCGGCTTGGCGGCGGGTCATGGCCGGAGTGAACTTCCGCTCGTCGACCGCCAGCCGCTCTATGGCCCCCGTCGAATCCCATAGTCCGAAACCCAGGCCGGCGAGATAGGCGGCCCCGAGCGAGGTCGTCTCCACCGTCTTCGGACGGACGACCGGAACGCCGAGGATGTCCGCCTGGAACCGGCAGAGGAAACCGTTGACCGAGGCCCCGCCGTCCACCCGAAGCTCCCGGACCTTGAGTCCGGAATCCTTCCGCATGGTTTCGAGGACATCGCGGGTCGAATAGGCCATCGCTTCGATGGCCGCGCGGACGAGGTGGTTGCGGCCGGCTCCGCGGGTCAGGCCGGCGATCACGCCTCTCGCGTCGGCGTCCCAGTAGGGCGCGCCGAGCCCGACGAAAGCCGGGACAAAATAGACCCCGGCGTTATCATCGACGGCCTCCGCCGCCGCTTCTGAGGCGGCTGCAGAATCGAGGAGGCCGAGCTGGTCTCGCAGCCACTGGATGGCCGCCCCGGCGACGAACACGGAACCCTCGAGAGCGTAGACGGCCTTCCCGTCGGGGCCGCAGGCGACAGTCGTAATAAGACCGTGCTTGGATTCGACGAGCTCACGGCCGGTGTTGAGGAGGATAAAGGAGCCCGTCCCGTAGGTGTTCTTGATCGCGCCCGCCCGGAACCCGGCCTGACCGAAGAGCGCGGCCTGCTGGTCTCCGGCGATCCCCATGATCGGGATGCCCGCAGGCAGCCTGCCCAGACGGACGGTCCGGCCGAACTCCCCCGAAGATGGAAGGACTGCAGGCAGGATGCCGGAGGGGATACTGAACAGGGCCAGGAGGTCGTCGTCCCAGTCGAGACGCCGGATATTGAAGAGCATGGTCCGGGAGGCGTTGGTCGGGTCGGTCGCATGAACCGCTCCCCCGGTGAGCTTCCAGAGGACCCAGGAGTCCGCGGTCCCAAAAGCGAGCCGCCCCCGTTTGGCCCGCTGCCGCAGGCCGCCCCGATTGAGAAGCCACTCAAGCTTGGTCGCCGAAAAATAGGCGTCTATCGGGAGGCCGGTCTTCTTCCGGATTGTCCGGCTGAGCCCCGGCTGGGCGGCAAGATCTCGGCAGCGGCCCGCCGTCCTTCGGCACTGCCAGACTATGGCGTTGGCGGCGGGACGCCCCGACTTCCTGTCCCAGAGGATGGTCGTCTCGCGCTGGTTGGTGATGCCGACGGCGGCGATCGTCCGGCCCGGAACCCTCATCAGTGCCTTCTGGATGGTTCTGTAGACGCTCCGCCAGATCTCCTCGGGGTCGTGCTCGACCCAGCCGGGCCGGGGGAAATGCTGGGGGAACTCTTCGTAGGCGGAGGCGAGAGCCCGGCCGCGCCGGTCAAAGATGATGGCCCGGCTTCCGGTCGTGCCCTGGTCGATGGCCAGAACGTGGCTCACGTCAGAGCCTCTGCTCGGCCCAATCGAGGATGTCCCGGAACACGTTTTCACGGCCGACGTCGAGCGAGAGGGCGTGAAGCATGTCGGGGTATTCGATGATCGTCTTGTCTGCCAAGACGATCTTCTTGAAGACCTTCCGGCTGGCCCGCTCGTCGATGAGATGGTCGATCCCCGGAATGAGGAAGAGCGCCGGGACCGCGAGCTTCTTGGCCAGTCGTCCGGCCCTGGCCTGTTCGGGTAAAAAGCTGCCGAGGAGTCTCAGGCTGGCAATTCGGAGTTCGTCCGGATTCGCGTTCATGACCTCGAGGTAGGCTGGATCGCGCGTGAGCATCTCCGAAGTGAAAGGGACGTCGACCATGAGCTTGGGATTAAACAACCCGAACAGGACGAGCTTGAGGTAGGCGCTCAAAGGGAACTTCATCCCGTTCTTGAAGGACGGGGCAATGAGGACGCTGCCCGAGAACCCATCGGGATAGCGGCCGGCCAAGTTGAAAGCGATGAGGCTGCCCATGCTCTCGCCGAGCAGGAAGACCTTCTTATCAGGAAAGTCCTTGGCAATAACCTCCCTCAGCTCGAGGATGTCCTTGTCCCATATCCGGAAGGACGCGATGTGACCGCGGGGCCGCTCCGGCGTCCGGCCGAACCCGCGGAGCTCGATGGCATAGGAAGAGTAGCCCCGGGAGGCGAAATGATCCGCTAAGAAGCCCCAGCGGGCCGAGTGGGCGCCGAGGCCGTGGACGAGAAGAAAAGCGGCTTTGGGGGATGCCGGCGACGGCACGGCGTCCCATTTCCGGTAGAGGATGTTCGTTCCTTGAAGCTCTGGCATGGCCGGATCAGAGCGCCTAGCCGCGCAGCTTCTTGAGCTCTTCCTTTAAGAGCGGGATGACCTGGAATAGGTCGCCCACGACACCGAAGTCCGCCACCTTGAAGATCGGCGCATCCGGGTCCTTGTTCACGGCCACGATCACCTTGGACGAGGACATCCCGGCGATGTGCTGGATGGCGCCCGAGATGCCGAAAGCCAGGTAGAGGTTGGGTGAGATGGTCTTTCCCGTCTGGCCGACCTGGTGCTGGTGACCGATCCAGCCGGAATCCACGGCCGACCGGGAAGCGCCCACGGCCGACCTCGGGATGAGAGCCGAGATCTCCCGCAGGAGCTCGAAATTCTCCGGCCCCTTCATGCCCCGGCCGCCGGATATAACAATGTCGGCCTCGCTCACATCGATCTCTCCGCCGGCCTCCTGAAGGACTTCCGCGACTTCACCTCTTGCCCGGGCCGCCGGGATCTGGACGGTTTCTCTAATGACCTCGCCGGCGGCGGCTGTTGGAGTGAGGGGAAAGATATTAGGTCTGAGGGAGACGACCTGAGGCGAGGAAGTCAGCCGGAAGGTCAGGAGCGCCTTGCCCGCGAAGATGGGCCGGGTGAACTCGAGCTGCCCGTCCTTAAGGGAGAGAATAGTGCAATCCGACGCCAGCCCCACACCCAAACGCGCGGCCAGCCGGGGGGCCAGGTCTTTCCCCATGGCCGTGGCGGAAAAGAAGACGGCCGCCGGACTCAGTTTCTTCACTAAGTCGGCGAGCCCGGCTGCGTAATCTTGGCTGGAATACCTCTCGAGCGAGACATTTTCCAGGAGGTAGACCTTGGATGCTCCGTAGGAAGCCAGCTCGGCGGCCAAACCTTCCATCCCCGTCCCCGCGAGAACGGCGGCCGCCTCGGTTTTGAGCCCATCGGCCGTTCTCCGGGCCTCGGACAGGATCTCGAGCGAAGACTTCTTTATCTTTTTCTCTCTGATCTCGATGAAGGTCAGGATCATGGTGGTCCTCCTCAGATGATCTTGGCTTCGGTGTGGAGGTACTCGACGAGCTGCCGGGCGGTCTCGGCCGCTTCTCCCGTCACCACGCGCCCGGCCTTTCGGACCGGAGGCTGGTCCATCTTGATGATGGCTACCTGGGGCGCCAGCTCATCGGACATTAACCCGAGTTCTTCGATCGAAACTATCGGGATTTCCTTCTTCTTGGCCATCATGATGCCCTTGAGCGTTTCATAGCGCGGCTCGTTGAGCCCCTTCTGGGCGCTGACCACCGCCGGGAGCGTCAGGGACACCTTTTCCTGGGCCCCTTCTATCTCGCGAAGGGCCGTGGCCTTATCGTCCTCGACCTCGAGCTTCACAACGACGTTGGCCTGACCGATCCCCAGGAACTCGGCCACCATCGAGGGCACCTGGGAGTTATCGGCTCCGACCGACTGCTTGCCGAACAGAAGCAGGCGCGCTTCGGGAAACTTGACCTGGACGAAACGGGCGATGATCCGGGCCGTCCGCAGCCCGTCATATGTCTCTGGCGACAGGTCCTTGATGAATACGGCCTCGTCCGCTCCCATGGCCAGGCATTTCCTGAGAATGACCAGCGACTCGTCCCGGCCCGCCGTCACGGCGACGACCTTCCCTCCCTTGGCCGCCTTGATCCGGAGCGCTTCTTCCAGGGCGTATTCATCATAAGGGCTGAGGATGAAGTTCAGCCCCTCCTCGATAATGGAGTTACTCCCCTGATCGAGCCTGATCTTCGATTCCGTGTCCGGTACCCGCTTGACGAAAACAAGGATGTCCATTATCCCCTCCTCTGGAAATTCCCGGGGAAACTAAATTTATTCCCCATATCGCTTCAGGATGAGACAGCCGTTTGTCCCGCCGAACCCGAAGGAGTTGCTTAGGGCATAGCGGAGCTCCGCCGGCCGGGCGGCATTCGGAACGTAATCCAGGTCGCATTCCGGGTCCGGGTGCTCGTAGTTGATGGTCGGGGTCATGATCTGGTTGGCGAGGCAGAGCGAGGAGACGCCGGCCTCCAGGGCACCGGCCGCTCCCAGGAGGTGCCCGGTCATCGACTTGGTCGAGCTCACCCCGAGGCGGCGGGCATGTTCGCCGAAAACCTCCTTGATGGCCATGGTTTCGATCTTGTCGTTATAAGGCGTGCTCGTTCCATGGGCATTGATGTAGCCGACCTCGGCCGGGTCTATGCCCGCGTCCGCCAAAGCGCGCCGCATCACGCCCTTGGCTCCTGCGCCGTCCTCGGCCGGCGCGGTGACGTGATAAGCGTCGCCGTTCATGCCGTAGCCGACGATCTCGGCATAGATCCTGGCATCACGCCGGCGGGCGGCCCCGAGTTCCTCAAGGAGCAGGATGCCCGCCCCCTCGCCCATTACGAACCCGTCGCGCTGGGCATCAAAAGGACGGGAGGCTTTTTGCGGCTCGTCATTCCGCGTCGACAACGCCCGCAGGGCGCAAAATCCCGCCACCCCCAGGGATGAGATCGGAGCCTCAGCCCCTCCCGCCAGCATGCGGTCGGCGTCGCCGCGGGCGATCATCCGGTAGGAATCCCCGATGGAATGGGTGCTCGTCGCGCAGGCCGTGGCGTTAGCCGCGTTCGGTCCCCGGCTGCGGTACTTGATCGAAACATAGCCGGCCGCTTCATTGATGATGATCGAAACGAGAAAGAACGGGGAGACGCGGTCCGGACCTCTTTCCAACAGAGTTCTATGGCATTCCTCGATCGTGGCCAACCCGCCGATCCCCGAACCGATATAAACACCGGTCCGGTCGCCCTCAAGAAGAGCGGGATCAATCCCCGCGTCTTTAACTGCCAGGGCGGCTGCGGCGAGGGCAAACTGGATGAAGAGGTCCATCCTCCGAGCGTCCCGCTTGTCGATGAACTCCAGGGGGTCGAAATTCCTGACCTCGCCCGCGATCCGGGTGGAGTACGCGGAGACATCGAACCGGGTGATCGGGCCGATCCCGCTCTGTCCGCGCAGCAAGGCTTCCCAGTTCTTCTCGACTCCGATACCCAAGGGGGAGACAAGCCCAATGCCGGTGACCACGACCCTCCGGGCGGAAGAAGGCCCGGGCGACGAGACTATCGAGTCCATGCCGGCTGTGATTTACTTGGAGATGCGCGTCGTGATGTAGTCGATGGCTTTGCCGACCGTGGTCAGCTTCTCGGCTTCTTCGTCGGGAATGTCCAGGCCGAATTCATCCTCGAGGGCCATGACGAGCTCCACCGTATCCAACGAATCGGCACCCAAGTCATCGATGAAGGACGCCGTCTCTGTCACCTGATCCTCGCTGATGCTCAGCTTGTCGGCAACGATCGCCCTGACTTTCTTCAAAAGCTCTTCTTTTTCCATGTTAACCTCCTCAATCTATCTCAAGCCCTTAGGTGTACATCCCGCCATTGACGTGGATGACCTGGCCTGTGATGTACGCTGCCTGGTCGGACAGCAAGAACTTGGCCGCCTGGGCCACATCCTCCGGGGTTCCCATCCGCTTCATCGGGATCATCTCCAGGAAAGCTTTTTTGACGGCCTCGGGAAGGCTTTCCGTCATGGCGGTCATGATATATCCAGGAGCCACGCAGTTGACCGTGACTTCGCGGCCGGCCACTTCCCGTGCCAAGGACTTGGTGAGTCCGATGACTCCCGCTTTGGATGCGGAATAGTTAGCCTGCCCCGCGTTCCCCATAACGCCCACGACCGAGGAGATATTGACGATCCGCCCGAAACGGTGGCTGATCATCGGCCGGATGGCCGCCCGGCAAAAATTGAACACGCCCTTCAGGTTGACGGCCAGGACGGCATCCCATTCCTCCTCCCTCATCCGCATCAGGAGATTGTCCCGGGTGATCCCCGCGTTGTTGACCAGGTAGTCGAGTCGCTGATGTTCTTTGACGACTCCCTCGACGACGGCCGCGGCCTGGTCAAACCGGGAAACATCCGCTGTCTGGACGGACGCTCGCCCTCCGATCCCGGCGATTCTTTCCGCTACCGCTTCCAGTTTCTCGCGCTGGATATCGACCAGCACGACCAGGGGGCCTTCCCGGGCCAGCTCTAAAGCGATCGTCTCCCCAATCCCTTGGGACGCACCGGTGACCAGGGCGACTCGGCCCGAAAATGTCTGGTTAGGCTTGGCCGGCATATCTTCCCTCGGAGAGCGTGGAGAGTCCCCGCCGGGGACTATGGTTCACCCTCGCGCCCGCGGCGATCCTCATCGTTTCCCGCTTATTCGGTTTCGGCTTCTTCAATCACTTGCCGCCCGCGGTAGAAGCCGCATTCGGGACAGGCCCGATGGGGCAATTTCGGGGTGCCGCAGTTCGAGCAGACGGAAAAAGCAGGTAGAGACAGGGCATCATGGGCCCTGCGCTTTCCCGTGCGCGAAGGCGAGTGACGGCGTTTTGGGTTAGGCATTTAACTCTTATCTTTCACAAAATTTTTTAGCTGGAACAGCCGGGGGTCTTCCTCCTTGACCTCACAGCTACAGTCGCCGTTGCGCCGTATCTTGCCGCAGATCGCGCAGATCCCCTCACAGCTCTCCGAACAGAGTGGTTTAAGGGGGAAGGTCAGGTTAAGCTGCTCGAGGATGATCTCTTTGAGGTTGATCTCATTGTCACGGTAAAAAACCTGGCCCAGGTCGTCCTCTTCGAGCTCCTCCTTCATGAGGTTAAGCTCTTCAGGCAAGTAGACCAGGTCAAAGGAGGAATCGACGGGGAACTCGTAAGGGCTGAGACAGCGGCTGCAGATAAAGCTCAGGCGGGCGGTCAGCCTCCCCTTGATCCAGATCTCGTCGCCGACCTTGCGGACGACAGCCTCGGCGTGGGCCGGGGAGAGGAAAACCGTGTCCTCCTCGACGAGGTCGACGCCGAGAAACTCGAAGTCGCGGGAGACGGAAAGACCATCTCTCGGGATTTTAGCAACATCAATAACCATGGCTTTTCTCTAAAAAATTCACTTTATTATACCATCTGCCCTTCCAATGTCAACGAAGAGGCTCGGGTATGGGATTCGTCAGCCCGCTCGTTTCCCCAGCGAGGAACCTCGCTCCGCATCCTCCTTCGCTCTTCTCTCCTTTCAGTCGAGAAACCGTGCCCGCTCACTCCTCATACGGGTTTCTCTTCCACTGCCCCTTCGCCTTGGGTAATAGAATAGATCCGGGCCCGCGGGGTTGAGGCCCAGAGGAGGGCGGTTTGACAGCATCCGGAGGCGATGCTAATAATGGAATCGGGAAAATGAGGAAAGCGGCCTTCTCCATCCTGGCGCTCCTTGCGCTCTGTGTTTCCCTCCCGGCCGTTTCCGCCGCGCCGGAAAAGCGCCAGGGCGGGGGAGAATGGGTTATTCTTCTCCACGGCCTCGGCAGATCCAGCCGCTCCCTGGCCAGCCTGGAAACCGGGCTGGCCGACCAGGGGTATTCCGTCCTCAACCTGGATTACCCTTCGCTCAAATACCCCATCGCTTATCTGGCGGACGAAGTCCTCCATCCCGAAGTCGAGCGCCTAGGCGAGGCCTCTCCTGCCAAGATCCATTTCGTGACTCATTCGATGGGCGGAATTGTGGTTCGCTATTACCTAAAGCACCATCATGTCCGCTCCCTGGGCCGGGTCGTCATGCTGGCCCCCCCGAACCAGGGAAGCGAGTTGGCCGATTTCTTTAAGAAGAGCCCCTTGTTCAGCAAGTTCATGACCCCGGCGGGCCGCGAACTGGGCACCGACAGGGAGAGCGGACCGCGAAGCCTGGGAGCCCCCGATTTTGAATTGGGCGTCATTGCCGGAGAGAAAAGCCTTAACCCCATCAATTCATTGTTCCTCGACGGCCCGGACGACGGGACGGTAACCGTGGAGAGCACCAAGCTGCCCAACCTGGCCGATTTCATCGTCCTGCCCTGCAGTCACAATTCGATCGTCCGAGACAAGAGGGCGATTAGCCAGGTCGTCTACTTCCTCCGTCATGGCGCCTTCCGGCGCGCCGCCGGGAGCGGGTGAAGCCGCGATGAAGGATCACCTGTTTCCTTTCTCCCTGCTTACGGGGCGCCGCGAGTTCATCGGCCGGTTGCTCTCCGACTCTCTGGTCTTCAAGGCTGCCCAGGAGTACGCGCTAGAGCGGGGGAAGTCGCTGGAATGGGCTTTCGAGAACGTCAAGCGTTACGCCGAGGAGATCGTCCCCGCCCCCAACATCTATCTCTATTATCGCCTCGGAAACTGGCTCGGAAAATCCATCGTCCGGACGCTCTTCCGGGTACGGCTCGGCTACACCGATGAGGCCGGCTTCCGAAGGATCGATCCGCTCTCCAGCCTCGTCTTTATCATGAACCACCGCAGCAACATGGATTACGCCCTCTTGGGCTATCTTTCTTCGAAATGGACAGCCTTGAGCTTCGCTGTCGGCGAGTGGGCTCGCGTCTGGCCTCTGCGGCCGTTGATGAAGGCCATGGGCGCGTTTTTTATAAGGCGCGGTTCACAGAACCCCCTGTATCGGGCCGTCCTAGCCCGCTATGTCCAGACGGCGACTGCGTGCGGCGTCGTCCAAGTGGTCTATCCTGAAGGCCGGCTCAGCCGGGACGGCAAATTGGGGGAGCCGAAACTCGGCCTTTTGGACTACCTTCTTCGTGCCTTCAACCCCGACGCGGAAAGGGACCTGGTATTTATCCCGGTTGGCGTCAACTATGACCGGGTTTTGGAGGACCGGACTCTCCTCCTAAGCAAAGACGTGTCCGGAGCCAGGAAAAGCGGATTGACCGCGGCCAGGACGGCGTTGTTTTTTATCGGTCACAACCTGAGGCTGATGATCCGCCGCGGCTGGCACCGGTTCGGGTACGCGGTGGTCAACTTCGGTCCGCCGATTTCGATGCGGGAATATGTGATCCTCCGAGGGGTCGATTTCTCGAGCCTCGGCAAAGACGCCCGCATCGAAAAGGTCACGGCCTTCGCCCATGAGCTCATGGCGGCCGTGGGGAGAGTCATCCCCGCCGTGCCAGTCGCTTTGGTTTCGACCGTACTAATGGAAAACCCGGAAAAAGCGCTTGCCGGAAAGGAGATCGAAGGTCGCGTATTCAGCCTGATCGACGGTCTGGTGTCCAGCGGCGCCCTCGTCTATTCTCCCCGGCGCGACCGCCGGTACACGGCACGTGTCGGTCTCCGAATGTTGACCCTGCGCCGCCTTGTCGTCGAGGCCGACGGTCTCTACCGCGTAGTCCCCGGGGAAGCCGGGCTGCTCCGCTTCTATGCGGGCTCGATCGCCCACCTCCTGGCTTGATATCCTCGATTGGGCGAGTATAATAAGAAATAAATGCCTGGATTCAACACCGAGATCAAACGCCTGGCCGCGGTCTTCCACGTCCAGACCCAGGATGTGGGGCCAAGCGCCCGCTCTGTCGAGTCCCTCATCTATAAGTCGGGAAGACTCCTCTCTTCGCGGAAAACCGATTACACCTCTTCCCTGGCCAGCCCTCAATTCCCGGCCAGGGTTCAGCAGATCATGGAAGAGCAGCACAACGGGATTCTTCGAGAAATCGCCGAGGGGCGGTTCGACCATTTCCTGACTCCGGAAGAACGGCGACCCATTCCCGACGAAAGTTGATGGCCTCCGAAAAAAAACTTTTCCTGATCGACGGCAATTCTCTCCTCTATCGTTCCTATTATGCCATCCAGAGGCTCTCTACGTCTCAGGGGTTTCCGACCAACGCCATCTACGGTTTCATCAGCACCCTCCGCAAGCTCATCGAGCAGGAGAAACCTCACTATCTGGGTATTGTTTTCGATACCGGGAAACCCACCATCCGCCACCAAATGTTCAAAGCCTACAAGGCCCACCGCAAGCCGATGCCCGAGGACCTTGTCCTGCAGGTCCCCGTCCTGAAAAAGGTCATACGGGCGATGAACATCCCGCTTTTCGAGTATGAGAATTACGAGGCCGACGATGTTTTGGGCAGCCTGGCGCAAAAGGCGGGAGAAAAGCGGATTCCGGCGGTTTTAGTCAGCACGGACAAAGACCTTCTCCAGCTCGTGGACAAGGGCACGGCTGTCTATAACCCGGCCAAGGAGATCTATTTGGATGAAGCCAAGGTCAAAGAGACCTTCGGAGTCGCGCCGTCTCAGGTCATAGACGTCCTTTCCCTATGGGGAGACCCCTCGGACAACGTCCCGGGCGTCCCGGGCATCGGAGAAAAAACCTCCAAGCAGCTGATCAATCAATTCGGGTCGCTGGAGAATCTGCTCCGCTGCCAATCCGAGATCAGAAACCCCCGCCTCCGCGAAAAGATCGAACAGAACCGGGAAATGCTCGAGGTCAGCCGGCAGCTGGTGACGCTCGAGAGGAACCTGGACGTCCCGTTCAACCTCGACGATTTCGCCCTTTCCGCCCCGAACACGGGAGAGCTGGCCGCCCTTTTCCAGGAATTGGAATTCACTTCGCTTCTGGCGGGGCTGGTCAAGAGGCCGGCGGAGAACGAGAGAAATTACCGGGCCATTCTGGACGAACCGTCCCTCCGGGACCTCGTCGACCGGATCCGTCAGGCCGGGTTCGTCTCCCTGGATACGGAGACAGACAGCGCCTCGCCCACCCAAGCCCGGCTTGTCGGCCTGTCCTTTGCCATCAAAACGGGTGAGGCTTACTATCTGCCCCTCGGACATGACTACGAGGGAGCGCCCGCGCAGATCCCCAAAAGCACGGCCTTCCGCATCTTAGAGGAGATGCTGGCCGATCCGCAGATCAGGAAGATCGGCCAGAATATCAAATACGATTATATCGTGCTCAAGCGGGAGGGGCTGGAGCTCCGGGGCATCGACCTGGACACCATGGTCCTCTCCTACCTCCTTGAGCCGAACTGGGGAAAGCACAATCTGGAGAAGCTGGCCCTCGCCTATCTCCAGACCCGGGCCACTCCTTACGAGGAAGTCGCGGGCAAGGGCAAGAACGCGGTCGCCATGAACGCGGTCCCCCTGGAGAAGGTCGTGCCCTATGCCTGCCAGGATGCCGACCTGGCCCTCGAGTTGAGCGAGAAGCTCTGGCCGAAGATCGCCGAACAGAAGCTCGACCGGCTCTATCGCGAGCTCGAACAGCCGCTCATCGAGCTCCTGGCCGAGATGGAGATATGGGGGGTCAAGGTCGAACGGCAGGCGCTCGAGGACCTTTCCGCCGAGCTCGGATCCGAGCTTCGGACCCTGGAAAAGAAAATTTTTGCGCTGAGCGGCGGCGAGTTTAACCTCAACTCACCCCGGCAGCTGGCCGATGTCCTGTTTCACAAGATTCAACTCCAGCCATCGCGAAAGACCAGGATCACCAAGCGCTACTCGACCTCGCTGGACATCCTCCAGGAGCTGGCGCCTCTTCATCCGCTGGCCCAGTATGCCCTGGAATACCGGCAGATGGCCAAGTTGAAGTCGACTTATTCCGATGCGCTTCCCCTTCTCATAAACCCGGAGACCGGCCGCCTCCATACCTCTTATAACCAGACCGTCACCTCCACGGGGCGGCTCTCGAGCTCCGACCCCAACCTGCAGAATATTCCGATGCGCGGGGAGATAGGGCAGCGCTTCCGCCGGGCCTTTGTCCCCGGGAAGGGCCATACCCTGCTGGCCGCCGACTATTCGCAGATCGAACTCCGGGTGCTGGCCCATCTCTCAGGTGACCCGGCCCTCATCGAGACGTTTGTCGCCGACCGGGATATCCACGAGGAGACGGCCCGCCGGGTCTTTGGAGAGGCTTTGCCCCAGCTCAAAGACGAACTAAGGCGCAAAGCCAAGATCATCAACTTCAGCATCATCTACGGGACATCGGCGTTCTCTCTCGCCAAGGAGCTGGGCACCTCGCAGCGCGACGCCCAGGACTTCATCGACCGCTATTTCTCCCAGCATCCGAAGGTCGCGGAATTCCTTGAGACCGTGGTCAAGAGGGCCGAGGAACGGGGTTTCACGGAAACCATCTACGGCCGGGTCCGCCAGGTCCCCGAGCTAAAGCAGAAGGACCGGATGACCCAGCAAGCCGGACGCCGCATCGCCCTCAACGCGCCTATTCAGGGATCAGCCGCCGATCTGATGAAAAAAGCGATGATCGACATCTGGAGAGAGTTCCGGGGCCGGGGCCTGCGCACGAAGATCATCCTCCAGGTGCACGACGAACTGGTATTCGAGGTGCCTGATGGGGAGACACGGGAGGTCGAGGAACTGGTCCGGGATAAGATGGAAAACGTCTATCCCCTGGTCATCCCCCTCAAAGCTCACCTCGGCTGGGGCAAAAGCTGGGCCGATACAAAGTAGCGAGGGATGACATTGCTTAGCTCCCCATCAGGTTTTTCACGCCGTTCGCTCCGCGTCTTTCGCGGCGCTGCGGAACTCGCCACGCTTGTCTTCGTCTTTTAAGATTGATCTGTGCCGAAAGTGGCTAAAATGGTCGACCCCACTAGGCTCGCACAGTCCTCGCGGATCAAGGATCTCCCCGCGAAAAACGCCTCGCGAAGGCTAAACCTTCAAGGGTCGCTTTCGCAATGCCATCCCTCGCTTGAGGAAGGATAACAATGAGCAGACAACATCGCTCTATCCGCCGAAAAAGTCTGTTCCTATCATCTTTTATATCGCTTACCTTAGTACTGGGCATCTCTTGCCAGAATCCTCCGCGAAAAAATAAACAGGCTGGGATGTCGGCAACCCCAGAGGAGAAAACACGGCCGGTGGCGAGGAAGGATGCTTTTTTCGGGCTCCACTTTGACCTTCATCCGCAGAAGACCGACACGTCTCTCGGCGCGGACCTCACGGAAGAGAATATCTCCGAACTCCTCGACCGGGTCCGCCCTGACTACGTCCAGTATGACTGCAAGGGCCACGCCGGCTATACCGGATACCCCACAAAAACGGGCTGGCCCTCCCCGGGGATCGTCAAAGATTCTCTGGCTGTCTGGCGAAGGGTGACGAAAGAGCGCGGCGTCGGGCTCTTCATCCACTACTCCGGCGTTTGGGACTCCAAGGCCATCGAGGAACACCCGGAGTGGGCGCGGATCGACTCCCGGGGAAGGCGCGATCCCAATGCCACCAGCGTGTTCGGCCCGTACTCCGACCTCCTCCTCATCCCTCAACTCAAGGAGGTGACGGCGGCCTACGACCTCGACGGACTATGGGTGGACGGCGAATGCTGGGCCGCCGAGCTCGATTATTCGCCCGCCGGTCTTGAGGCCTGGCGCAAACAAACCGGGTACGATTCCGCGCCCAAAGACAGGTCGGAGCCGCACTGGCTGGAATGGAAAATGTTCCATCGCCGGGCCTTTGAGAATTACCTCCATCACTGGGTGGACGCCCTCCATGACTTTAACCCCCGACTCCAGATCACTAGCAACTGGATGTACACCACTTTCGCTCCCAAGCCGGTCACCGTCAGGCTCGATTATCTGAGCGGGGACTATTCGCCCAGCCTCTCCGTTGACCGGGCGAGGGTTGAAGCTCGATACCTGGCCAGCACAGGAATGCCCTGGGACCTGATGGCCTGGGGTTTCGACCGCGGCAGGGGGCAGGCGTGGAGCTTGAAGAGGCCCATCCATCTCCAGCAGGAGGCAGCCGTCGTTTTGATGGAGGGCGGCGGCTTCCAGGTTTATAACCAACCTTCCCGAAGCGGCTTGATCATTCCCGAGATCATCAGCCAGCTATCCGAGGTCGCGGCTTTCTGCCGCGAGCGCCAGGCCCTCAGCCACAAGAGCCGCTCCATCCCCCAGGTCGCCCTTGTCCTTTCCGAGACGTCGCTTTGGGATAAAATGGACAGGATTTTTTCGCCTGGGGCGGGGGAATTCGACGAGCTTGAAGGCGCGCTCCATCTGCTTCTCGAGCTCCATTATTCGGTGGATATCCTGGCCGAACACCAGCTCCTCGGGCGGCTCGACGAGTTCCCTTTGGTTGTCATCCCTGATTCTCCCAAGCTCGGGCCGGAGTTCCAGGAGGCCCTAGCTTCCTATGTCAGGAAGGGGGGACGCTTGCTCCTCTTGGGGGAGAAATGCGCCCGCCTTTTCGAGCCCATTTTGGGCGCTGCCCTTTCCGGCGGTCCGAAAGATATGACCGTGGAACTGGCGACGCCCGCCGGCCCGGTCAGCGTCAGCGGCCGCTGGCAGGAAGTATCGGTCGGGGCCGCAAAGCCGATCGGCTTTCATTATCCCACCCGGGACTTCCGGCATGACGCCTCTCCGGCTGCGATAATCACAGGCTACGGGAACGGTACAGTCTCCGCCGTGTTCGGCCCCTTGGCGACGGCCTTCTTCTGCGGCCACCATCCGGGCATCAGGCAATTCGTCGGCGCTGTCTGCGCTGAATTGTTCCCGGAGCCCTTGGCCACGGTCGAGGGACCGCCGACGCTCGACATCGCTCTCCGGCGCACGGCTGACGGCCGGCTAACCATCCACCTCCTCAACCGCTCGAACTTCCCCGTTCCCGACCGTTACAGCTTCATCGATTTCGTCCCTGCCGTCGGGCCGGTCAAAGTCACCCTGGCGCTGGACAAGAATCCCAAGAGCGTAATCTGGATGCCCGAGGGAAGGCCCCTAAAGTGGGCCTGGAAGGGCGGCCGGCTTCAGACGACGGTCCCGGCCGTACCTCTGCACGGGATACTGGTCGTCGAATGAATCGATCCCCCCGGAATATGGGGGTTGATCAAAGGTTTTTCTGGAATACGCGGAAGCGTTTATAAACCCGGCCCCCCATCTTTTCCATCTCGCCCCGTACCTTGACGTTGGATTCCATCTCATGATGGGAATCCAGGTAGTCGAATCCCGCCTCCCGGGCGGAGGTGAGCATTTTGAAGCCCATCATGACGTCGGCTCCCATGCCGCGGTATTTGTCCTTCACGGCACCCAGAAGAAGGTCGAGCTGTTTGGTCTTCTTGGCGGCCCGCAGGATATGGAGGAAGCCGAACGGCAGCAGACGGCCCCTCGCCTTCTGAATTCCGGCGGTCATGTCGGGGATCCCGATGACAAAGGAGGCCGGCTCGCCGTCCTTGGTGACCATCTTGATGAACCGCGGGTCAAGGATGGGCATGTATCGCCTCGCCAGGTCATCCCTTTCCTTTTCATCAAGGGGAGCGAACCCGTATATATTGCTGCCGGTGTAGCATTCATTCAGGAGCTCCAGGATCGGGTGGATCCAGGGCTTGAGCTCCTTGCGCTTGCGGAACTCCACCACCTTGAAGTTTCCCCGTTTTTGGGCCCGCTCGAAAATCTTATGGTAAAATTCCGGCAATTCCCGGGGCACAGCCAGTTTATAGACGTAGTAATCGATGTCTTTTGTGTACCCTTCCTTCTCGACCATGCCGGGAAGCCACTCGAAATTATAATACGTGGCGATGGTGGCCCGGTGCTCGAAGCCTTCTATTAAGTATCCCTCGGGGTCCTGGTCGGAAAAGCCGTATGGGCCGATTATCCGCGTCATCCCCAGGCCGCGGGCCCATTCCTCCACCCGGCCGAGGAGCGCATGAACGACCTCCTGGTCCTCGATCGCTTCGAGATAGCCGAACCTCGCCAGACGCTCCTTCCTGTGCTCATTGAACCTGGTGTTAATGATCCCCATGATCCGCCCGACGAGTTTCCCGTCCCGATAAGCCAGAAGAAGGGTGGTTGGACAATAAGAGAAGGCCTTGTTTTTCTTGGGGTTGAAGTACTTCCATTCATCCATGTAAATCGGAGGAACCCAGTTGCGGTGATCCTTATGGAGCTTTTCCGGAAGATAGATAAACTCCCTCATATCCGGGCGCGTCTTGAGTTCGCGTACATCGATGGGCATTGGACTCTTCCTTTGAGGACGGTTTCTCCGGCCCACCTAGATCTTCATGGGCATGAGGACGTATGTATATTTGATGTCTTCATCCGGATCCGGCTTCATAACGGCCGCGCTGTTCTCATCCTTCATCTCCAGCCGGACCATCTCCGATCTTATGGATATGAGAAAATCCAGCAGATATTGCGAGTTGAACCCGACCTCAAGATCCGTCCCGTTATAATCGACTTCGAGGTCGTCCCGGGCCTCGCCGATTTCGGGGTTGGAGGAGAAGAGCTTCAAGCTTCCCTTGGCGAGCGAGAATTTCACTCCCCTGGACCTTTCGGCCGAAAGCAGAGAAACCCGGCGGATGGCCTGGGTGAAATCTTCCTTCAGCACCCGGAGGAGCTGCGGGTTATCCTTGGGAATGACCGCTTCGAAATTCGGGAACTTGCTTTCGATAATCCGGGAGATCAGCGTTCTGTTCCCAACCCGGAAAAAAAGGTTGTTCTCATCGCGGTCGAACTCAATGGTCTCATCCGTCATCTTGCGGAGTTCTCCCAGAGATTTCTTGGCCACGATCACCCGGACTTCTTCTCCCGGGTCCAATCCGTCGACGAAGGCCGAGGTGTAAGACAGCCTGTGCCCGTCCGTGCTCACCAGCTCGATCGTGCCCTTTTTTAGTATAAGAAGGGCCCCGTTCAGGTAGTATCTCTGCTCCTGGGCGATAGCGAAATAAACCCGGTCGATCATTTCCTCCAACCGGTCCAACGGCAGGACGATCCTTTTTTCGAACTTGGCCTCCGGCACCAACGGGTAATCTTCCTTCGGCAGGCAGAGCACCTTGAATTCGCTCTTGCCGGAGCTTATTTCCATCATCAGATCATCGTTTTCCTCAAAGCTGATCACCTTCCCATCGGGCAACGATTTGACGATCTCAAAGACCTTTTTCCCCGAAACCGTGATCGCACCCGGCTCTTCCGTCTGGGCCGGAAAATGCGTTCTCAGTCCGACCTCGAGGTCGGTCCCGGTCATCTCGACCTTATCCTCGCCCGCCGTGACCAGAATGTTGGCCAGGATCGGCATGGTATTTCTCTTTTCGACTATGCCCTGGAGAAGTTGAAGTTCATCGAGGATGACGTCTTTAACAACTGAGAATTTCATTTTTTCACCTTCCTCGGAGCTATTATTCTTCTTTCTTACTATATTCTTAAAGTTAATCTATGTAATAAGAATAAGAAAAGCAATTGGAAATGTGCAAATCATGGCTAACTCATTGAGACAATTACTGGATCAAGCCTATCAAGTTGTTGATTTCTTTGTTGAATTCGGGATTCTTGCGGCGCATCTTCTCGATTTTCCGCACGCTATGCAAGACGGTGGTGTGGTGTTTGCCACCAAATTTTTTGCCGATCTCGGGCAGGCTCACCTTGGCCATCTCTTTGCAGAGATACATGGCAACCTGCCGGGGGAAAGCGACCTTGGGCGAGTTATTTTTGGACTTGAGCTGGGCAAGTTTGATCTTAAATTGATGACAGACCAATTTCTGGATCTTTTCCACAGTGATGATGGAGACCATGGAATCGAGGAGGCTTTTCAACGCTTCCTTGGCGATGTCGAGGTCGACCTTCTCGCCCTTGAGGGATGAATAGGCGATTACCCGGCGCAGGTAGCCCTCCAGTTCGCGGATGTTGGAATGGACCTTGTCAGCGATGAAAAGGGCGACGCTCTCGGGAAGGACGACGCCCTCCACCTGGGCTTTTTTCTTGAGGATGGCGATCCGGGTTTCGATGTCGGGGGGCTTGAGGTCGGCGATCAATCCCCACTCGAAGCGCGAACTGAAACGCTCCTCGAGCTGTGGAATTTCCTTGGGAGGACAGTCGCTGGAGATGACGATCTGCTTCTGATTCTCGTACAGATGGTTGAAAGTATGGAAGAATTCCTCTTTGGTCCGCTCCCGGCCGGACAGATAATGAATGTCATCCATCAGCAACAGGTCGATGCTGCGGTACTTCTGGCGGAAATCGAGTATCTTGCCGTACTGGATGTGGTTGATCAGCTCGTTCATGAACTTTTCCGTGGTGACATAGAGGATCTTCAGCCGGTGCTGCTTGCCCAGGGCGGAATGGCCGATAGCATTCATCAGATGGGTCTTGCCGAGCCCGGCGCCGCCGTAGATATAAAGCGGGTTGTATGACTTGGCCGGGTTCTTGGCGACGGCCAGGGCGGCGGCATGGGCGAACTGATTGCAGGCCCCGATGACGAAGGTCTCAAAGGTGTAATGGGGGTTGAGGTTGGGACTGAGCAGGGGGCCGTGCTGGGCCCTCCTCTCCTCGGGCGAGCGCCGCATGAACGGCCCGGGGGTCTCGTCGAAGATATACTTGATGTCATAGACCTTGCCGAAAAGCCCCTGAGCTGCCTCCCCGATCAGCGCAGAGTAATGGAAGGAAAGCCAGTCGCGGAAGTAGGAATTGGGGACTTTTATGTAGAGGATATCTTTTTCCTGGCCGATATAGAGCGTGGGCTCAAACCAGGTCTCGTAGCTGTTCGGGTCGACCTTTTTTTTGACGTCTTGGAGGATCTCCTGCCAAGAGTTAAGTTTTTCTTTATCTTGCATAACGGCTCATTAAATTTCCACAGAAATATCCACAACTGTGGAAAACCTTGCACCCATGCTGAAGGGGGGTCCGCGAAGGCGAGGGAAATCATAACAAACCGAAAAACCGATTTCAAGTGGGGAAAAAAATTTGGGGAGAACCGCCCGGTCAGAAGTCGAGAGCGATCCAAAACTTGGTTTCGAATTCTCCGTAGCTTGTGATGGAAAAAGGACTAGAGAAATCGGCCCAGCCAAGCCTCTTGACCCATTCAATATGCATGGGGAGGCCGAGGAAGAAGAGCTGGATTCCCCATCCGTAAGACCCGATGGCCTCGAAGATGACCGGCGGGCCGAAGGGTCTGTCGGCCAGGTAGAATTTCGCCGGATAGCCGTATAACCGGGACCGGGTGACGTCGAAGAACAGGCCGGCCCGGACGGGCCCGATGGTGCCGATGATGGTCGAAGCGATGTTGATAATGGGCAGGCGAAGCTCGGCGTTGGCGAACCAGCCCTCGGTGCAGACGATGCTGTTGAAATACGCGGAACGGACCTGGTTGTTGCCCCCGTAATAGAAAACATAGGGATTCCGGCCCCGGCTGGCCCACCCTTCGAAACGGAAGGCGAAGAGCGAGTCAGCTCCCAGGTAGAAGTACTTACGGAGGTCGGCCCGCACCGTGGTGTTGCTGAAGAAACCCTCGGCGACCGGAAAGGACTGGGCCAGGGAGAGGCGGAAGGTGTGGCCGGCGCGCGGTCCATAGTACGGGTTGAAATAGGTCGTCTCGCCGACATAGGCCATGGAGAAAGAGATGGTATTCCCGTTCCAGAATTGGTTGTAGCCGGCCCGACGGCCGCCTTGCCGTCTGAGGCTGTAGGGATCCAGGAAACTTTCCTCGTAACGGTAGAACCCGAAGTTCCCTTCCAGGCGGTAATAGCGGCTGAGCGGATAATAGGCGTCGATGTTAGCGCTGGTGATCTTTCGGTAGGCGATGGCATCCCGATAGGTCAGCCGGCTGTAAAGTGTCGGATCGATGTAGGCATAGGAAGGATAATAGTAGGTCGTGAACTCGTAAACGCTGGGCATGAACTGGAGACGCCGCTTCTGGTTGAGATAGGATAGGTAATAGGAGGTCTCTCCGCGGGACTGATAGAGCATGGCGAAAATATTGTGATCTCCCAGGAGGTCTCCGAAAGAAATGGCGGCGCCTCCGTAGACGGAGCCGTCCGAGGAGACGGTGATGTCGACCGGCGGCCGCCGCGAAACGTAGAGCTTGTTCACGCCCGGATAGGGGCTTATCTTATCTTCTTCTATGGCCAGCGAGAGGGCCGGCTGAAACAGAAGTGGCGGCTCCGCGCTCCCGAGCTCCGCGAAGGTGAACCTGTCCTCAACCGTGCCCTCGAGCTCGGCTGAGAAAACCTGGTAGGACCCTTTGTTGAAGGAGGAAAAGAAGAGCGTCCCCGGCCTGGACGGATGGGCCGAGGGGAAGAAATTCCCTGTCCAGACGTCGGTGTATCGCTTGACCTCCCCGCTGCCGAGGTCGAGGGAATAGATGTTGAACGCTTCCCGGACATCGCCGACGTAATAAACCTGTCGCCCGTCGGCGGAAAAGGAAGGGCAGGTAGTGTTCCCGGGGCCGAAGGTGAGCTGGGTTTTCCGGCTGAGGTCGGACAGGGGCGAGAGAAAGAGCTTGTCGATACCGCCCAGGCGGATCGAATAGGCAACGGATAATCCGTCCGGGGAGATCACCGGCGCCTTCTCGAAATAATCGTCCTGCGTCAGGTTGGCGATCGATCCGTCTCCGAGGTCGAGCTTGAAGATGTCGTGTGTTCCCCCGGTGAAGGCCGTGAATATGATGGAGCCGCTGTCCGGATAAAAACGGGGGGCGGAAGGCCGGTCGTATCCGATCTTATACCTCGCTCGAATGCGGCCCCGAACCGGGTCGATCAGGTAGAGGGAATATTTCCGTCCGTCCCTGCCGATGAAGGCGATGGCGTCTCCGTCGGGGGACCAGGCGATGTCGCTGCCGAGGGAGGGGTCGTACTCGTAGATGATATATTCGTAGGCGGTGGTGAAGCCAGGCGTGATGTTTTTGATGATCGAGCCGTCCTCGGTCGAGACGAGGACCAGGTCAATGTCGAAGTCGGCGACGTTGAAGGTGAGGGCGGCGACCAGGTCCCCGGACGGCGAGACGGCATGGCAGAAAGTGAAATAATAATTGTTCAGCGGGAACTTGGGGCCGAGGGCGATACTGTAGTCGTCGGGGTTCTCCCGGAGGAGGAATTTCCGGTTCTTTTCCCGGAGGGATTTCCGGAACTCCTGGTTGAAATCGTGAGGCTTGATGTTGAAGGCCTTTTTAATCGGGGTGATCCTCTTGATGAGGGGCGAGCCCTTGATCGACTGCCAGAGATCGCGGACGGCGTTCTTGCCGAAACGGGTTTCGATGAAATCGTAAATGGCGTGGCCGAAGTCGTAGGAGGGATCGCGGGGCATGGGAAAGCGGCTGGAAAGATCTCCCGATTCCGTCATCTCGGGGATGCGATCGTTGAGCACGGCGTCGCGGACGATCATCGTCGACCAAGATGACCAATCCTGGGTGGCGTACTCGGACAAGCCCTCGAAGAGCCAGAGGGGCGGAACATTCAGGGCGATAAGGGACGCGCCCTGGCTTCCCCAGAGCATATCGAACTCGAAGATATGGGCGAGCTCGTGTTCGACGAGGCGTTGGAGTTCGTCGAGGGGCATATCTCCGTGGATACCGATCCGGTGGAGGAGAGGCTCGCTCACGCCGAGCACGCCTTCCGAGATATCGAAGACATTGGAGAGTTCGAAATCGGTGAAAGTCGTATAGAAAATGAGCGGCACCGGGTCGGCGAGCTCGTGTTTAAGGGTTTCGCTCAGCTTCTGGTAGGCGCTTTCGGCGAGCTCGGCAATGTTCTTGAGGATCTGAGCCTCGTCGGCATAAAAATAGATGCGGAAGTGGGCTGTCGGGTAGCTTTTCCAGGAGAAGGTTTCGTAGATGACCTTGTTCTTGCCGTAGTAGGGATAGAACATGAACTCCTGGGCTGCGGCGGAGGAGAGAAGGCTCAGGACCAGGATCAGCCGGGCGGCCGGCCGGGCGTTGAGCGTCATTGCGACTTCCTCATCTCACCAGCAGGTACCTGTCCTGCATTCTCTCCTCGGTCAATCCCTGGGGAAAGAGCTTGGTCTTGATCCTCTGGGCGAGATCATAGAAGGCGAAGTCGGCCCTTTGTTTGGCGTTGGGATAAGCCTTGGTCTCGGTGAATTCCCTTTCCAGAATCACTTCGCCGCTGTCGCCCCGGATGAGAAAGAGATGCAGGTTGAGCTTGAAGAGGGCCCGCTCGGCGATCTCTTTCTGTTCATCCTGGGGATCATCGAAGTCCGACTTGGCCCGGCCCAGAACGGACTTGCGCGTTTCCCGGGTCATCTCGGCTTTCCCGGTGAGGTAAAGCGTCCGGCCGGATCCGGGGGCCAGGGATTTCCAGAAATCCGCGTTCCGGAAGACCTCCTCGCTCTCCAGGGCGACGGGCAGGACGGCAACCTTAAAATATAGCCTCCTTTCAAAATCCGGGCTTAAATATTCGATGATCTCGCTGCTGAGGTCGATCTCCTCGGGCTCCTTGGCGACGAGGAAGCCGCTGAAGACCACCTGCTCGAATTCCTCCGGATGGAGCGAAGAATAGAGGGGGAGTTCAATCCGGATCTTGCGGTACGTATCCCCTCCCCCGCAGGCCGCCAGGAGAACCAGGAGGCCCAGGAGTATCGGGCTATTTTTTCTCATCCCGCTCCGCTTTGTCCTTCCGGCCGGCTTTCCCGGGGTCGAGGTTTTCCTCAAACTTCTTGAAATTGAGCTTTACCCAGGGATTTTCCGGCGCCAGCTTCAGGGCGATCTCATACTCTTTTCGGGCTTCCTCCCAAAGCCCCCTTTTTTCATAGGCCACGGCGAGGTTGTTATGGGCGGCCGCCGATTGGGGATCCTGGCCGAGCACCTTCTTCCAGCGGAAAACGGCTTCGTCCCAGAGTTCATTTTCGGCCGCCCAGATGCCGAACCGGATTTGATCCCCGGGGTGCTTTGCGGCGCAGCTGGAAAGCAAGGAAATCCCCAGCCAGGCGACAGCGATGGCCCGAAGAGTGGTCTTGGACATGGCCGGTATTTTGAAGGTACCGCTTTTCCGGACCTCCGTCAAGCTTGTACTCGGGTTTCGGTTATCCGGGAAAGGACGGGGAATGTCTTTATAAGGACAGCTGCTACGGCCGCGCGGCCCTGCCGTCTTCCTGATCTGGAGAGGATCCCGTCGGTTTTGCTATTTAATGCCCTTTTTAAAATAGATCTCATAATTGCCGGGTCCGTTATCCTCCCAAACGATGTGGACATTGTCGAGCGAATCCACGGCGATGTCTGGAAAACTGGAAACGCCTGATAGCCAGGTCAATCTTTGAATCGAGAACCAGGTTGCGCCACTGTCCGGGCTTCCTTGGCAATAGATCTCATAATTATCGAGCGTCCCATTGTACCAGACGACATAGACAATACTGCTTGAGTCTGCGGCCACGACTGGACCAAAGGATTGGCCTGATGTCCAGGTCAGTCTTTTGGCCATACTCCAGGTCGTGCCTCCATCTTTGCTCCTTTTATAATAGATCTCGGGGCTGCCAGGTGTGGAATCCTGCCAGACGACGTGGATGGCATTGCCGGAGTCTATGGCGATGGCCGGATCGAAGGAGCCACCAGAAGTCCAGGTCAGCCTTTTGGCAGCGCTCCAGGTCGCGCCCCTATCCTTGCTCCTTGTATAGAATATCTCATAATTGCCGGGAGTATAATCGTACCAAAGCACATGGATGCCATTGCTGGGGTCTATCGCTAAAGCTGGGACGCTGGAATTGCCCGGCGTCCAGGTCAGCCTTTTGGGAGCGCTCCAAGTTGCGCCTCCATCCTTGCTCCTTGTATAGAATATCTCAAAATTGCCGGGAGTATTGTCTTCCCAAATGACATGGATCCAATTGTTCGAATCTATGGCCATGTCCGCGTCCCAGGAATGCCCTGAGGTTAAGCTAAGGTTTTTAACGCTTCCCCAGGTTGCGCCACCGTCCTTGCTTCTTTTGTAATAGATCTCGCCAAAAAATTGTGTGTCATCCGTCCAGACGACATGGACGGCGTTGCTTGAATCCGCGGCGATAGCCGGACCTAGGGAGTTTCCGTTTGTCCAGGTCAGCCTCCTAACGGGGCTCCAGGATTTGCCTCCATCAACGCTTCTCTCATAATAGATCTCGGAATTGCCGAGTGAGTTGTCAGACCAGGCCAGGTGAATGATATTGCTCGAATACAGGGCAATGGCCGGGCCTAAGGAGTTGCCGGCGGTCCAAGTCAACCTTTTGGCCGGGCCCCAACCGGCCAGAACGACAGGCGTCGAGCATAATAGCCCTAGGACCAGTGAGATTGTGACAATGCATTCTTTTCTCATTGCTCGATTCCTCATTTTCGTCGACCTTTGGTCTGAACTCTGACCCAGAACCCCATTGTTAAGGATGATAAGCCAGAGAGAGACTTGGGGTCAAGCAAAAAAGCCGGCGTCGCAATAGCGGCCGTAAACTCCCTTGGGATGGTGCGTCTATCAGAGTTCCGCCCAAAGCCACGCTGTCCGCTCGAACTTCCGCATTGTTCCTGATGCCGTCCGCTTGTCCGGGGCCGGTTGTCTTAGATGGAGCGTGAAGATATAATGGCGCCGGAAGAGAAAGGAGGCCCCATGGGGATCTGGCTCGAAGGCAAACCGCTGGCCGATAGAATCAGGGAAGAAGTAAGACGTCAGGCTGCCCATTATCAACAGCAGACGGGCAAGGTGCCTGGCCTGGCCGCCGTCCTGGTGGGTGACAATAAAGCGTCCCAGGTCTATGTCCGGTCCAAGGAGAAAGCCTGCCAGGCGCTCGGGCTCTATTCCGAAGTCCAGGCCTATCCGGGGGATATCACCCAGGCCTTCCTCGAGGAGAAGATCGACGAGCTCAACCGCCGAGACGAAATCGACGGCATCCTGATCCAGCTGCCTTTGCCCGCGCCCATTGATTCTTACACCATCATCTGCCGGCTCTCGCCCGACAAGGACGTGGACGGGCTCCATCCCTTCAGTCTGGGCACGATCTTGGCCAATAAGGCCGGCTTTCGGCCCTGCACTCCCCTCGGAGTCGTCGAGCTGCTCAAAGATAACAAGATTCCTATCGAGGGGAGAGATGTCGTCGTCATCGGCCGCAGTCTCCTGGTTGGGAAGTCGCTGGCGGCCATGCTGACCAACGAGAACAGTACGGTCACCGTCTGCCACTCCAAAACTAAAGACCTGGATAAAGTCTGCGCCCGGGCGGACATCCTCGTCGCCGCGATGGGCAAAGAGGCGTTCGTCAAGCCGGAGTACGTCAAGGAAGGAGCGACCGTCATCGATGTCGGCATCAACTCGGTCAGCGACCCGGCCCGGGTGAGGGAATATTTCGGCGAGGACGAGAAACGCCGCAAGGACCTTGAAACCAAAGGATACACCCTTGTCGGCGACGTCCATCCCGCGGCCTTCGAGCGGGCGGGCGCAATGACCCCGGTGCCGGGGGGCATCGGGCCCCTGACCATCGCCATGCTGATGAAGAACACCCTCGATGCCTTCAAGCGCCGCCGGGGAATCTAGGTCGCCGGAAGCGGCCAAGGTTTGACCACGGCCGGGCTTTATGGTATAAATCTTCACACTTTCCGATAAGAGAGACACGAAAATGCCGAAAGTATGCGATATCTGCGGTAAAGGCCCGGTCTTCGGGCACAGCGTGAGCCATTCCCACAAATCCTCCCCCAAGAAGTGGAAGCCCAACCTGCAGCAGGTCAGGGCTCAGACCGAGACGGGCGTGCGGAAGATCTGGGCCTGTACGCGCTGCCTGCGCTCGGGCAAAGTCAAAAAGGCCGCTTAGCCGGTGCTCCTGGTTTTTTGATCCGGCTCAAGAACCGTCAGCGGCCGCATTCCGGAGCGCCCGCATAGGCGAATTTGATCCCGTCGAAAAGGATTACTCCCTCTTCCCCTGTGACTTGGTAGCGGACAGAGCGTACCAGGCCGTCGGGGTAGACGAGAGTGATGAGGCCCTGGCTTTTATTGCCCTGGATCTTCCAGCGGGCGGCGTTGCCGGACTGCTGCGCGCCCCCCCATCCCTCGCCCGATGCGCTGAACTCTGAGCTTTCAAAATAGCGGCCGTCGGGACACAGCATGACCTGGCGCTCGGTCCCCGCGCCGCCGGTTATCGTCGATCCGCCGGTGTAGGAGTAATACTTGCCGGCAAAATAGCTCATAAGGGAGGTGTCGGCCTGCGGAATGCTGAAGGCTACGCTCGAAGCGATCTCCCTGACGATCTTGGGGTAGGTCTCCGAGTAGCTCATTGCTTCGACTGCCGCCATGATGGTCACTCCCCCGCCCTGTGGCGACATGAGCCCGATGGCGTAGGCCCGGGCTTCCCGGCCCTGGACGACGCCGCGGAATTCGGCGGCCAGGCCGTTTTTCTTAAACGGCTCGGAGACCGCCGACGGGATAAGCTCGATGCCGTTGGCCTCATCGAACAACCCCCGACTCGCCTCCTCCTGCATCTGGTCCAGGCTGACGAAAGCGTGCGGCATTATCACAATGAAGCCCTTCTGGGTATCAGACCCCAGCCAATAGACATTCTCCTGTTTTTGAGCTTTCCAGCCCGCGGGAGCCGAAAAAGAGATGCCCATCTCGGCATCCCGGATCACCTCTGCTTGGCCTGCCAGGGAAATGGCCAAGCCGGCCAGGAGAAAAGACATCCCGACAATTGCCTTCCGCATTTGGCCTCCTTTCATTGTCTTTCTATGGTGATTATCCCCTTGATCCCCGCAATCTTCTTGATGATCGCCTCGAGGTGTTTTAGCTCTTTGATGATAAGGCTCAATTTGATCTGGGCCTTCTTGTCCGCGGTGGTGATGACCTCGGCCTTGGTGATATTCCCCCCGAGCTCGGCGATCCCGGTGGCGACCTTGCCCAGGACGCCGGGAGAGTCGCCGGCCAGGATAACGATCCGGCTGCTGTAAGATTCGGCCGAGGACGAGTCCCAGGACACATCCACCATCCTCTCGCTGCTCAAGATTTCCTTGCTGACCAGCGCGCAGCGGGTGGCGTGGATGGTGATTCCCCGGCCCGAGGTCATGTACCCGATGATCGGCTCTCCCTTGATGGGCGCGCAGCAGCGGGCCAGATGGAAGGCCTCTCCGGCCGTCTTCCCGACGGCGATGCCGGCCTCGGACCGGCCGCTCACCTTGTCCACGAATTTCCGGAGAAGAGGCTTTTTGCGTTCGGCCGGCTCCCCCTCCGGGTTGAGCCTGGCCATGAACTTCTTGTTGACGACGATCCGGCCGCGGCCGATGAGACTGAAGAAGTCGTCCCGGCTCTGGATCTTGAAAGGCAGGGCTTCGGCCAAGCGGCGGACCAGGCTTTCCTCCTTGAGGAGCCCGGCCGGCAGCGCGAAGCGCCGGGATTCCCGCTCCCAGATCTTCCGGCCCAGGACGGTACTCCTGACTTTCTCCTGCTGGTTGAGCCAGTGCTTGATCTGGTGGCGGGCGCCGGAAGTGAAGACCATGTTCAGCCAGCTGCGCCGCGGCGCCCTCTCCGGCGAGGTGATGACCTCGACGATATCGCCAGTCTTGAGGATCGCCTTGAGAGCTACGACGCGGCCGTTGATGATCGCGCCCGCGGCATGGAGACCGATCTCGGTATGGACCTTGAAGGCGAAGTCGAGCACCGAGCCCCCGAGCGGGAGGGTGATGACTTTCCCTTTCGGGGTGAAAGCATAGACTTCCTCGGGAATCAGGTCGGTCTTAAGGTTCTTCAGGAACTCGCGCGGGCTCTTTTGCTCTTTGTAGAGATCGACCATCTCCCGGAGCCATTCCAGCCTCTTGTCCTCGCGCACCAGGCTCGATGCGTCCTGGTCCTTGTACTTCCAGTGGGCGGCGATCCCGTTCTCGGCCAGATTGTGCATGTCCTGGGTCCGGATCTGGATCTCAAAAGTCTGCTTGTCCTCGGTGATGACGGTCGTGTGCAGGGCCTGGTAGAGGTTGGGCTTCGGCATGGCGATAAAATCGCGGAAGCGCTGCGGAAGCGGCGGCCACTTCTGATGGATGATGCCCAGCGCGGCATAGCAGTTCTTGACCGTGTCGGTGATGATCCTCAATGCTTTGAAATCGAAGACCTGATCAAAGTCGATTTCCCGGCGCTTCATCTTGTCATAGATGCTGTAGTGCCGTTTGATCCGGGAGTGGGTTTCCGCCGGGATCCCGTTGTCTTTCATCAGCTTTTCCAGGACGCTCTTGAACCGGGCGAGATCATCCTCGGCCTTATGGCGCTGCGGAGCGACGAGGGAGGCGATGCGGAAATAGGCGTCCGGATTGACGTACCGGAACGAGAGGTCTTCCAGCTCCGCCTTGATCCGGCCCATCCCCAGGCGGTTGGCGATCGGAGCATAGATGTCCAGGGTTTCCTTGGCGATCTGCTTTTGCTTGTCCTCCGGCAGGAATTTGAGGGTTTTCAGGTTGTGGATGCGGTCGGCCAGCTTGATGAATATGACCCTCAGATCGTTTATCATAGTCAGGATGATCTTGCGGATCGTCTCCGCCTGGCGTACCTCGGCCGAGGATTCCTGGACCCGGCTCATCTTGGTGACACCCTCCACCAGGTCGGCCACCTCCTGGCCGAAGTTCTCCCGGAGGTCGGCGGCGGTAACGTCGGTATCTTCCAGCACGTCGTGGAGGAGGCCGGCGAGGAGGGTCGTGCTGTCGAGCTTCATGTCGGCCAGCATGTTGGCGACTTCCAGAGGGTGGCTGAGGTAGGGCTCGCCGGAGCGCCGGGTCTGACCCTTGTGCGCCCTGGCCGCGAAGACGTAGGCTCTCTTGAGCTGAGTCGTCTCTTTTTCGCTGTAAGAGCCTGCGACCTTGTCGAGGATGTCGTCAAACCGGATCATGGGCTTGCCGTCTTTCCCTATCCAGAACCCAATCGGCGGCGTCGAGGATAGTCTCGGCCACGTAGGCCGGCTCGAGACCTTGTTCCCGCAGCTTGGCCAGCGACTCCCGGCCCGAGCCGGTCAGGACGAGCACCGGGACGGCCCGGATATTCATCCCGAAGATGATATCTTCGGCTTTGTCGCCGATCATGTAGGATTGGCTGAGCTCAATCCCGAGCTCGGCCGCCGCTCGCAGGGCGAGGCCGGGGTTCGGTTTCCGGCAATCGCATTCCTTGCCGTACCGGGGATCGGTCGACAGAGGGTAATGAGGGCAATAATAAATGGCGTCGAGATGGGCGCCGCGGCCGGCGAACGAAGCGTTCAGCCGGTCGTGGATATCGTTCAGGCCGTCTTCGGTCAGAAGCCCGCGGCCGACCGCCGACTGGTTGGTGACGACGACGGCCAACAGTCCCGCCCGGTTGAGCTTCTTCACGGCTTCGAAGCTTTCCGGGTAGACGGCGAGCTGCTCGTAGCGCGAGGCATAGGCGGCATCAACGTTGAGCGTTCCATCGCGGTCGAGGAAAACGGCCCTTTTTTTCATTTCCAAAGCGCCTCGGCCGCCCGGTAAACGTCTTCCGCTTCTATCCGCAGCATACAGCGATGGTCATAGGGGCATTTCCGGTAAAAACAGGGCCAGCAGGGAGCGTCTTTCTTGACCACGGCGGCCGGCATCTCGAAGGGGCCCGTAACGGCCGGGTCGGTGGGGCCGAAGATCCCGACAACCGGAACCCCGAGGGCGTTGGCTAGATGCATCGGTCCGGAGTCGTTGGAGACGAAGAGATGAGCCCGGCTGATCAGGCCGATGAGCTGGGGCAGACCTGTTTTTCCCGTCAGGTCAAAGGGTTTTTGGTCGAGAGCCGAGGAGATCTCGGCGGCGAGACCGGATTCTGCAGCCGAGCCGGTGATGACGACCGCGGTGTTTTTCCGTTTCTGGAAAAGGGAGGCCAACTCCGCGAACCGGGAGGCCGGCCATCTTTTGGCCGGCCCATAAGCAGCACCCGGGCTGAGGATGAGGAGCGGTTGACGCGGATCAACACCCACCTCTTCCAGAAGCCGTCGCGCTTGGCCCTTTATTTCCTCCGGCACGGTCAGCCGCAGCCCCGGAGCACCGGCTTTGAGGCCCAGCCCTGATACCAGGTCAAGGTAATAGCGGACCTGGTGGCGGGGAGCATCGCGGTTTGTGTTGCCGACCGCCTTAGTCAGAAGCAGCCCCCGGCCGTCGCGGGCATATCCCCATCTCTGAGGGATGCGGGCCAGGGAGAAGAGAAGCGCCGACACAAAGGAATTGGTGAGCAGGATCCCGATGTCAAAGCCCTGGGCCTTGAGCTTTCGGGCGGCCGTCCAAAAGCTCCGGAAGTCGTTCCCAGGAGGAAGAGGCACGATACCCGCGATCCTTCCATCGGTAGAGAATATGTCCTTGACCCATTCCGCGGCGCTCAGCCACACCTCGGCTTCGGGGAAGCTGTCCGCTACGCTCTTGATCGCCGGCTGGGCGAGAACGGCATCGCCGATCCAGTTGGGAACACGGATAAGGATCTTCATTATCCCCATTTTATGCTCCCCTCTGGCTTCCTGTCAAAAATGGCTCGGGTATGGGACTCGTCAGCCCGCTCGTTTTCCCGGCGAGAAAACTCGCTTCGCATCCTCCTTCGCTCTTCTCTCCTTTCAGTCGAGAAACCGTGCCCGCTCAGTCGTCCACGGACTTCCTCACCCACACCCTTCGCCTTGGGAACGGATGAAAAACGAGGATTGCAGAGCCGGACGTCTTGGATGGGCTAGTCTTTTGTTGTAGCCGAGGGTTTCTTGTCGCTTTTGGGCTTGGAGTCGGAGGGGCTCGCCGGAGTGCAGGGCTCCTTGGCCGGGGCTTTGTCCTTCGCCTTGGAATCTTCCTGGGGCGATGATTTCTTGGCGTAGTCGGTTATGTACCAGCCGCTTCCCTTGAACTGAATGGAGGACGAAGAGACCAGCTTCTTGAGCGCGCCGCCGCATTTCTTGCACTTGCTGAGGCGAGGGGCGTTGACCTTTTGGACGACCTCGGTGCGGCACCCGCATTGGGTGCATTCATATTCATAAATAGGCATGTAAACCCTTCTTTATAAAGGAATATTCATTATAGCAGAGCGGAGGAGGAATTCAATATTCCCCGAGCTATTTCGAAATGGCCGCCAGGCGCTTCCGGGCGTCCTCGACCTCGGGCCGTCCGGGGTCGGCGTTCTTCCAGAGATCGAGGAACTTCTGGTAATGTTCCGCTGCCTCGGATTTATTCCCCTGCTGCTCGGTGATCTTCCCGAGCCAATAATAGCCTCGGGCGTAGATATCGCCGTAATCCAGCCTGTCGACACCCAGAGAAATGATTTTTTCATACTCCCGGAGAGCGCTGTCGAGGTCACCGGATTGATAATAGGCGTTTCCCAAAGCAGCGGCGAACAGGATGTGTTCTCCGGCGTTCGCGTTCAACAAGGGCAGCCCCTGATTAAGCAATCCAAGGGCCTTGGAATATTCCTTTTTTTCGAGCTCGATCATCCCCGTCAGATAAAGATAATACCAGACACGCTTCTTGTTGGGCGCTTGATCAGCCGCAGCCTTCAGCTTAGCGGCGACATCCTGGGCTTTGGCCAAGGCGTCCATCTCCAAATACGCCAGCCCCTGATGGAGCAGGATATCTCTTTGATCCGCGAATATTTCGTCTGCAACCGCGCTGGTCCAGGCCTTATCCAGCTCCCGCAGGGCCGCTTCCGGATGGCCCGAGATCCGCTCCAGGTATGCCAATCTTAACTGTAGGAACCTGATCCAGCGGGCTTGGCCAAGCTTTTCCGCATATTCGAGGAATTCCCCTACCGTTTTTTTCGATTCTCCGAACCGGCCCTGGAGAATATACAGACGGATGAGTCTTTGCAAACCCCAGCCCCTGGCCTCCGCCCTATCTCGCACTCTCTTGTATTCTTCTTCAGCACCGCTCAGGTTATCCATATAGAGATAGATATCTCCCCTGGTTTGAAAGTTCTCCCAGTCTCCCGGACTCAAGGCGATGGCCTTGGCTAATTCAGCCAGCGCAAGGTCGTATTTTCTAAGGAGGAGGTAGGTATCGGCCAGGCTGCGGTGGATAATGGCGCTGTCTCCGATATTCTTAAGATAGGACTCATAGACTTTGACGGACTCGTCGTAAGCGCCGATGTTTTCATATGTCCCGGCCAAATTTCGATAGACAACCACATCTTCGGTTCCGGCTTGAAGGCATCCTTTGTATCGTTCGATGGCTTTTTCTTTTTCGCCCATACCGCCGTAGACGATGGCCAGCATGTTGCCGCCCGAAATGTCGTCGGGATAAATGGCCAGCAGTTTTTCCAGGGCTTCGACGGCCTTGTCGTAGGTTTTTTCCGACTTCCCGTAATAGTGGCCCCGGATATTGTATTTTTCCCGGTCGGTCAACCTGTCGCTCAGGGCCATGGCTTTCTCCAGATATTTCCGCTCTTCGGCAAAGTAGGCCAAATTGGCATAAGACCAGGACATGGCCAGATAGGCGGAGGCGAAATCCGGGTCGATGGCCACGGCCTTTTCCAGGGAAGCGATTTCTTCCCAGTACTCGCCCTTGACGTCGTGGCGGATAGCCTCGACGTAGCGCCTAAAGGCTTCGGGTGAGCTCGTGGTGACAACTCCCACTTCTTTGTCGATGTCGGAGGCGATGTCCTGCGGCGAAATCTTGAAATTAGCCTTGACCCGCCGGGTCAACTCGTCCACCATGGAGAAGATGCTTCCCTCTCCCTTTCCGGCCACCGACTCCGACCCGACGAGCTCGCCCGAGCCGGCCTCCTGGATGGTGACATTGATCCGGAATTCGTCCCCGGCCCTGGCGTACGCCCCTTGCAGGATGTGGTTGACTCTGCCTTCTGCGGCCACCTGGCGGAGGACATCCGCGGAGTACGTCTGGCTGCTCTCTTGACCGAGACGGTTGAGGATCTGGAAGAGCCTGTCCTCGCTCAGGACCCGGATGTGTTTCGATTGGGTGAGGTCCGTTACGAGCAGATTGGAGAGCATGGTTCGCCAGTGGTCCAGCCCCGCTTCGCCCGTATTGTTCTTGAAATACATGATGGCGACCGAGGGTTTATCGGTGGGAATCGGAGCCGGTTTCCTTTTCGGAAGGAACCGCCAGAGAACGATGGCGACAGCCGCGAGAGCGACCAGGGCAACTGCGGGAACGACGAGCTTCTT
>CAYGXD010000030.1:0-5940 GCA_964353705.1 uncultured Eubacteriales bacterium
TCGTAAATTCCTTGCCAAAGTCCTCTGTTTGGACGGGACACTTCCAGGGGGGAGTCAAGCTCCCCCCTCGGCGCTTCGCTTTGCTTCGCTGACCTCCTGAGGGGAACGACGCCGTCCCCCCTCAAACTCCCCCGCGGTGGCACGTCTTCCGCTGATAATGAAATAGCCAAGTTATTTGTGAGACGCGCCACTAGGATCTCGGTATTGTTTGGGATATTGAACACCTGATAAACTACCTCTCCCTCTTTTTTAGATACAATCAGCTGTCCTTTTAATAATCTGTGCTTCATCATTCGCCCTTTCGATGGACTTTCGGTTCGACCGTCGCATTCTTGTCAGCCGTGATCTTGAACACAAATCCCAGTCCTTCAATCGTCTCATCGAACACGGCAGCTTCCGCGCGCATGTACTTGAACTTCTCCTGGAGCGTTGAGTCGAAGACCTCCCCCTGGAAATTCCATAGGATTTCGTTCCCGACGAGATCATCCCCTGTGAGCACAATGTCCTGTCTGAACGTCCGTTTCTCCTCCGTGGAGAGGTCGGGCAGGTCGATGGCGCCACGGACGAGTGTCCGGCCGGCGCATTTCATTATGAAGTTCCCTTTGCAGGTGCTGTCCTTGTTTTTTCCCGGCAGGTCGATTACGAACTCATAGTAAATCTTATGTTCGCTGCCGGCGGCCTTCGAACCCGAAGCCTTGGCCTCCACGGGCCGCCATTTCGGCTCACCGAGCCATTTTTTAAACCAGTCGATCCCCATCCTGTTCAATTCCTCAACGCTCGGGCTCACCGCTGCGCCGGCCGGGCTCGGCCTATACATATGGTCGGCGTTCTTGACTCGGACGAATTCCGTTTCCACCTTCGCCTTCTTCAAGGCCTCGTAGAGCAATTCCGATTGGTTGATAATGACCATGCCATCTTTCTCGCCATGGCCAATCCAGACAGGGGGGTCCCGGGGGTCGATGTAGGTAATCGGGTTGGCCAGCCTGACAAGTTCCGGCTTCTCCTTGATCGGCCCTCCCAGGAAGAGCGATTCCGGAGATTTGGCGTCAAAATGGTCGATGAAATCGGCGTACCGGACCTCGTTCATCCTCAGGAAGTCCGTCGGGCCGAAATGGTCGACGACCGCCTGGACACGGCTGGAATATTCGGCATAGCCGCCGTCCCCCTCCAGGTAGCGATCGCCTCCGGACGTACCGAGGAGTGTCGCCAGGTGGCCGCCCGAGGAAAAACCAGTCACGCCGATTTTATCGGGATCGATGTGGTATTTTTTTGCGTTGGCCCTGAGCCAGCGGATGAGGGTCTTGCAGTCGTGGACGGCCGCCGGGAAGACGGCGATATCACTCGTCCGGTGGGTGATGGAAACGCCGACAAAACCCTGCTGCGCGTACCAGATTGCGTCTTCGGAGGATTTCCGGACCGTCCGCCAGGCGCCTCCGGGGATGTCTACGATGGCCGGGGCCGGCTCGATCAGATTATCGGGATAGGCGATATCGAGCGTTAGTTTGTGGCCGTCGGCCACCGCGTAAACCACGTCCCTTTCAACCCGGATGTGTTCTCGGGGAATCTCCTTCAGAGACTTCGGGGTCTCTTGGGAAAAGAGACCGATCGAAAACGCAGAGACGGCGATGACCATTGCCGAAGCCAGCCGGCTGTGTTTTGAATATTTATTAGTGCGGTGGGCGGATAGAATATTCATTGTCGTCCCGATTCCTGCATCGGTAATTCTACTTTTGCGTGTCCGCTCCGGTTCCCTTCCCGACCACGCGGACAAACATAGATCATCATTTGGGGGATGTCAAGGACGATTGGAAGGCGCGGCCGGCCGGTCCGGCAGCAACAAATGAGCCGGAAATCGACCGGACATCGTCCTCCAGGCTCAAGATGCATCACGAAAAATATTCGACCGGGGAATCGGCCACCATAAAAAGATCCCGAAAGGCACACTCCGGCGGCGGCTTCTCAGCATCGAACCGAAGCTTCAGATGGACGATGAAGCGATCGACCGCCTGATAGTCTGTGATGATGGCGACCACCCAGGGCTTGCCGGGGAATTTAGCGCAGCCAAATTTCTTTGCGAGCAGCAACGGGAAAAAAGCTCAAGTCTCCGGGTTCCTGAGCGAGTGGAAGCTCACGAGCTTTTTGTTCTGCTCATCCCAAAGGCTCAGGGCGAGAGACCGAAGACTCCTGCGGACGGTCAGGGGCATGATTTCTCTTAAGGCCGGCTCCGAAGCGCAGCATTTTTCCAGGTGATAGTTGGGAATCATCGGTCTGACATGGTGGACGTGGTGAAAACCGATGTTGCCGGTGAACCACTGAAGGACTCTAGGGAGACGATAGAAGGAACTTCCTTCGAGCGCCGCTTTCATCCGGTCCCACTCGCCGTGGCGGGCCCAGTAGACTCCTTCGAAGTTATGCTGCACATAAAAAAGCCAAAGGCCCAGCATCCCGCCGATGAAAATGATGGGGAGCTGAATGAGCAGATAGGTCCGGAACCCAAAGATCAGCCCAACCGCCAGCCCGATCCCTAGAATCCCGAGATCCGCGAGATAGACGCTGTTCCGTTCTTTCCGGCTCCGGGCCGAGATCGGGAAGCGCTGGGCGACCAAGAAGATAAAGACCGGCCCGAGGATGAATACGACAAAAGGATGGCGGGCCAGGCGGTAGACCCGTCTTTTCCAACCGGGTGACTCGAGGTATTCAGATTTGGTCATCGTCCAGAAATCCCCTGAGCCGCGCCGGTCAAGATCCGCGACGGTCCCGTGGTGCTTCCAGTGAGCGGCCCTCCACTTTTCGTAGGGGGTAAGGGTGAGAACTCCGGAGACGTACCCAATGATCCGATTGGCCCGCTTAGAGGAGAAAAAGGACTGGTGCGCGCAGTCGTGGAACAGGATGAAGAGGCGCACCATAAAAAGACCCGCCGGCAAGGTCAAAAGAAGAACCAGCCAAATCGGGGCGCCCGCCCGGACGGCCCAAATCATCACGGTCCACAGCAGGATATACGGAATGAGAGTATTGGCGATCTGCCAGGACGCCTTGCGGAGGTCCGGCTTCTCGAAGCGGGCGATGGCCTGGTACCAAGCCTCCCGGCCAGCCTCTGTCTTTGCGTCAATGGGAACGAAACTCACGGCCATTATTATATCACAGGCCGTGTAACGGTTTATTTCTCCTTGACGAGCTTATTTAACCGCTCGACAGCGTTGGCATTGTCAGGGTTCAGTTCCAAAGACTTGGCATAGTTTTTTATGGCCAGCGCTTTTTCTCCCTTCTTGGCGTACGCTTCGGCCAGGCTGTCATAACCGTTCGCGTTTTCCGGATAGGCTTCGATATTGAGCTGGAAGATCTTGATCGCGTCATCCACCTTGTCGGCTTCGAGAAGCGCATAGCCCAACCGGTTCAATTCCGGAGGCGCAAAATCGTATTCTTTCGGCTTGTCTTTTTTAAGCTCCTGGTACTGCTTGAGAGCGCCGTCCACGCCTTTTTCCTTGATCGTTTCGTGGAGAGCCTGGGCGATTGATTTTTTGGGGAGGTCATAAGGCTCGCCGTAAAGGATTTGTGTGATGCCCGCAGCCATTTCCCCAAGGACTGTGCCGCCCGTGTTGTTGAGAAGCACGATGAGATGCCTTTCCTCAACCAGCCGGTCGATCAGGGTGTTGAAACCGTTGATCCCGCCCCCATGGGAAGTGAAGGCGATCTCCCGCTTGGACTGGGGCAGGGGTCTCTTCCCCACGGCCCATCCGTACGCATAAGCTCCTCCCCTGGCCTCGAAATGAGGCTTGAAGAGGAGTTCTTTCATTTTGGCCGAGAGGAGCTTGTCGGTATAGAGGGCCTGGTCCCAGAGGTAGAGGTCTTCGACCGTGGAATAGAGCGAGCCGGCGGCATAAGGCAGGGACATGTCCATATATTCGGCGTTCCGGTAGCCGTCCAGGGACTGCTCATATCCCCCGGCGCGGTTTGCCAGGATCGGCGCGGAATGGTCATATCCGGAATTCTTCATCCCCAGGGGCCCGAAAATCCTCTCCTCGATGACCTTTTCGTAGGGCTTTCCGGCGATCTTTTCGATGATGGCCCCGAGGATGAAGTAGCCGGAGTTGTTGTACCTGAATTGGGCGCCGGGTTCGAACTCCAGGTCTCCGCTGCAGTACTTTTTGACGAATTCCTCCACTCCGTAGGGATCCCGGCTGATCTCATCCATGAAATTCGGCAGGCCCGTATAGCTCGCAATGCCGGAGGTGTGCGTCAAGAGATGGTGGACGGTTACTTTTTTTCCCGTATCCTGACGATAGTAGGGCAGGCAATCGGAGAGCTTGGCCTCCAGGCTGAGATTGCCTTGCTCAACCAGCTGGAGGATGAGCATGGAGGTGAACTGCTTGGTGATGGAGCCCAGCCTGAACTTGGTGTCTGGTTTGTTCGGGATATTCCATTCCATCTGGGCAAGACCGAACCCTTTTTTATAGATCACCTTGCCGGCCTCTGCGACCAGGACGGTCCCGTTGAACCGACCATAATCATGGTAAAGCTGCATCAGGCCGTCGATTTTGTTGACTTTATCCTGGGCGATGGCCGGAGTTGATGCTGCCAGGAACAAACCTGATAGGACCAATAGAGCTGTGCTCAGAGTAAGGAATGGACTCTTTTTCATCTTAGAACCTCCTGGTTGATGGATAGACCAACACTCTATGAATACGTTTTCTCCAAGGGGAGGGTTTTGGCCGGGTGAGGCGGACGAGGACCGGGAACCGGGAATACTTTCATAGAAGCCGCAAGGCTCAGCTCCCGAGCCTTTTCAGCAGGTCGTCTCTGTCTTTGGACCGGCCCGCCTTCGAAAACACAAAGAATGCTTTTCTGGCCGCGTTCATCTTGTCTATAGACTCGTCGAATTTCCTGTGGAGGGCTTTCTCCACCTCGATCTCGCGGCGCAGGCCGTGCTGTTCGAACCGACCGATCCACCAGTCTGACCCCGCGCCTATGATATGCCCGTTGACCGGATAGCCTGAAGCATCCGTATGGACGATGGAGAACAGCCGGCCCTCCCGGACATCCGCTTCCCATTCCTTGAGGTAGACCTCGAAGACCGTCCCAAAAACCTCATCGTTCCCGAAGGCCGGGATGTTGCCGAACAGGAATCCTCCCTCCTCCATCAGGCTATCGATTTTTGAGATGTATCGGCCAAGCTTGTTCGGGTTCAGGTGCTCGAAGATGTCGAGCCCGAAGATGAAATCGAAGCGCTTGCCGAGGTCGAGGTCCAAGAGATCGCCGAGATGGATGTTTTTCTGGACCTCGGGAAAAGCCTTGGCCAGGGCCAGCCGGCTGATGTCGACTCCTTCGCTGGCGATGCCCAGGTCGTGGAGGCATTTCATGACCGGCCCATTGGCGCAGCCGATGTCCAGGACGAGCCGCGGCTTGAATTGGGCCGCCATCTCGGCGAGAAGCTGCTTGTCCTCGGAGATGATGAAGCTCCAGACTCCCGGCTTTTCGTAATAGCCGTTTTCCAGGATTTTCCGCTCCAGCCAATCGAAATCGCCGGGGCCGTCGGCCTGATAAACCCAGGCCGGCTGGCCATGGATATCCCGGACCCGGCGGTACCGGTCGGGCCGTTCTTCCTTGATGGACGGCAGGGGCATATTCTCGCGGATAACTTTGTTGATGAATTCCTCCGACTTGACGATCCCAAGAATGACCGCCAGCCGGGAGCGAGATTCCTGCAAGTATTTTAACTGATGGGCCTTTCCCATTTCGTCCGCTTCCCTGCCCAGGAGTTGACGGTAGACTTCCTCCACGAACTGGACATCGGAAAGATCGTCAGCGGCGGCGCCGCCGGCAATATCTATGGATGCCGAGCCGTCTTTCCTCTTGAAAATCCCTTTAAACATCTCAGCACTCCGGGTTTCCCATGCTATTTCCCGGAGCGGGGATTGTCAAGAAACCGGCCCGCCGACCGGG
>CAYGXD010000030.1:6040-30968 GCA_964353705.1 uncultured Eubacteriales bacterium
GGGCTGAACCCGGCTTTCTTGACCATGCGCTCAAATTCCTCAGCTTGGTTGATTGACCAGGGAAAAGATCCGGCATCCGTTCCGAGCGCGATTCTCAGCCCCTTTTTGTATGCCCTATAAAGAGCATTGTACTCGATTTCAAGGAGTGGATTTGGCCTCTGAGTCTCCCCCTTTTCAGAATGATCCTCGAAGACGAGCAGGGTCGGGCACCAATACACTCCTTGGAGCTTCGCTTGATCGATCAAGGCGTCGTCAAACCCGCAGCCGTGTTCGATGCTGTCGATGCCGGCTTCCAGAGCGGCTTTTATGCCCTCCCGGCTTATGGCATGGCCGGCCACCTTGCGCTCGAGCCTGTGGGATTCATCGACCATGGCCGTCAGTTCTTCCCGGGTGAAATTCGTCAGGCCCGATATCCCGCCGTCTTTGTCTATAGAAAACGGCCAATCCACATAGATCTTGATCCAATCCGCGCCGTTGGCGACCTGCTCCCGGACCGCCTTAAGGCACTCCTCGGTCCCCGTCACCATCTGGGCCCCTTTGGGAAGATCGAGTTCCCATGAGTAATCAAACGGCATATAGCGTCCCGGTGTGTTCAGTCCGCGGGTTGATACCCACAGCCTTGGTCCCGGGATTAGGCCCATATTGATGGCCTTCTTGACATCGACATCGGCATACATCGCCCCTTCCGATTCCACGTCGCGCAAGGCTGTGAAGCCATTCCAGAGCGCTTTGCGGACGTTCGCAACGGCGCGGATGGTCCGGAAGGGAGTCGAATTCTTATAGAGATCGGCCCCATAGTCGGCGACGCCATCCACCATGATGTGGGTATGGGCGTCGATGAACCCGGGGAGCACTGTTTTGTCGCTGAGGTCGATGATCACGGCGTCCTTGGGAATGGCGGCGTTTTCGTCAAGCGTGATAATCTTATTCCCTTGGACGACCATGATGACATTCTGACGGACCTGATCGCTCCTGCCGTCGATCAGCCTCCCGGCTTTGATAACATAGGTCTGATTAGGAGCTGCAAAAACCGTTAAGAAAAGAAGCCCCGCCAGGATAGCCAACATCTTCCTCGTTTTAATCATCGGTTCACCTCCTCGTCAGGATTCCCCAGAAATCATGAAACTCCGCCTTTTGCCCGGCCAATATCTCGGCATCTCATGAACCCAAGCCCCGCGGACATCCTTCGGGAGTCGCCCTGCTATGCCGGGCCACGGCCTGCCTCCGCCCAAGGCCCGGAGAACAGCGGTCAGCGCCAAGGACGTTCCTCCGACCTATTCCAGATGTAGCTTTTGCAGCAGTCTTTTAAAACGAGGGTCCGGGCGGAGGCTGTCCCATAGCGGTTCCATCTTGAAAGGATGACTGTCGACGAGGTAATAGGCCTCTTGCTCATGGTCGTTAGCCTTGTCGAGCCACTCCAGGACTTTCTCCGTCTCGCCAAGGCCGAGACAGACCGAAGCGATCTCGACATTCATGGGATAGCCTTTTGCAAGATACCCCTCGAGAACGGAGCGCACTTCCTTTGCCTTGGCGATTTCTCCCGACAGCGCGTAGGCCATCCCGAGCTGTCCCAAACCCGCTGGGTTGTCGCCGAAATATTCCCTCGCCTTTTCCAGTTCGGCTATCGCCTCCTCGAGCATCCCTTTCAACCTGAAACTCAGGCCCAGCATGTGTCGGCTATAGACGAAGTTCGGATCGAGCTCTACCGCTTTGAGGGCCTGCCCGAGGGCCTGATCGTATTCCCTCCTGTCCAAGTACAGCCAGGTCAGGGCGACATGGATCATGAGAGAAAGGGGGTCCAGTTCGAGAGCGCGTTTCATCTCGGCCAGGCTCTCGTCCATCCGGCCCATCGAGCCCAGAAGATTGGAATACCAGTGATGGCCGGTCGGGTAGTTCGGATCGAGCTCCAAGGCTCGCCTAAACTCGTTTTCTGCCTGCGTATAGTCCCACTCATAAGCGTAGACAGAAGCGAGCGAAGCATGCGCTTCGGCCAGCATATCATCGAGGGACAGAGCTTTGAGTACGGCCTCCTTGGCTTTGGGCAAGACCTCGCTCATTCGATATTCCACGAAATCGGGGAGAACGAGGTAGCTGTCGGCCAGCCCGGAATAGGCCAGGGCAAAATCCGGGTCCAGGGCGATGGCCTGATTGAAGTAATCAATCGCCCTCTTCAGGTCCTCCGGCGCCCGCTTATTCCAGAAATACCGGCCCTGGAGATAGAGATAATAAGCCTCCGGATTCGAAGTGTAGTTTTTTACAACCTTTGTCCGGGTCTCTCCGAGCAGGCCGACCTTCAGGCTTTCGAGGATCTTCAAGGCGATCTTGTCACGCAGGTTGAAAAGGCCTTCTTCATCGCCTTCGAATTTCCCGGACCAGAGGCCGTAGCCGGTGCGGGCATCGACGATCTGGATATTGACATGGATCCTCTGATCGGCTCTGAGAAGCGTCCCGTCGAGGACGGCATCCACGGCAAGCTTCTGCCCGACCTCCTGGGGTCCCTTTCCCCTCAGCAGGAATGCCGAGGCCCGCGCCGGAATCCTCAGCCCCTCGATGCCGATAAGTCTCGTGATCAACTCATCGGCCAGGCCCTCGCAGATATAGCCTTGGTCTTTCTGGGGGCTGAGGTCCTCGAACGGCATGACGGCGACCGACCGGACACGAGACAGGGTTGCAGAGCCCTTTTTGGGAAGAAAATTCCGCCAGGCGAGGAAGGCGATGACGAGAACAGCGCTGGCCGCGAAAAGGGGGATCAGCAGTTTCTTCAATTTCAACGTCACCGTGATTTCCCGGGAGGTTATGGTTTTGCGCTCAGGGACGAACCGTTCAGCCGTAGGAATTCCCTTTTCGGTCCTTTCCAGCTCGGAGCGGAGGTCGGCGGCACTCTGATAGCGATCGGCCTTGTCCTTCTCCAGGCATTTCAGGATGACACCGCTGAGATCGTCGGGGATCCCGGGATTTATCTGCTTGGGATTCTTGGGGATCTCGCCCTTGTGTTTCATGGCGATCGCGAGCGCTGTCTCTCCTTCAAACGGCACCCGGCTTGTAGCCATTTCATAGAGGATGATTCCCAAGGAATAGATGTCCGAGCGATGGTCGACCTCTATAGCCTCGGCCTGCTCCGGGCTCATATACTGCGGTGTCCCGATCAGAACGCTCGGACCGGTGATCCCCTTCTCCCTGACCGACCGGGCGATGCCGAAGTCCATGATCTTGGCGTTCCCGTTTTTATCGATCATGACGTTCTGAGGTTTCAGGTCCCGGTGGACGACTCCGATGCTATGCGCTTCGGCCAGCCCGCCGCAGATCTGTTGGCCCACGCTTAAGAGCATGCCCAGGCTCAGGCTCCCGGACATGCGGATCATGCTTTTAAGGTCCTCGCCATGGACGTATTCCATGGTGATGAAGTGAGAGCCTTCGGCTTCTCCGAGGTCATACATGCCGCAGACGTTCTTGTGGCGGATCTTCCGGGCCAGGCGAAGCTCGTTGGAGAACCGCTCGATCGTCTGCCTGTCTGAGGCGACTTCCGGCCGGATGAGTTTCAGGGCGACCTTTTCTTTGATCCTGGTATCCAAGACCTTGTAAACCTTGCCCATACCGCCTTTGCCGATCTCCTCGATGACCTGATAGCGGCCGGCGAAGGTCGAGCCCGTGGTGAGTTCCTTGACGGGAGTCTGAAGGGTTTCCGTTTGGAAAAGCGAGAGATCTTTGGCCGTGTCTAATTTCGCCCCGCAGCCCGCGCAGAAAAGCGATGTCTCGGGATTTTCAAGCTGACACTTGGGACATTTCATGCGCCCATGTTCCCTTTCATTCCTCGAAATTCTCCCATTCATGTTTGACCCGCTCCATGAGCTTATGGAACCGTTCTTCGCCGCGGATGTTGTCGAGGAACGTATCGTGCTTGCTTATGAAGGGATAATTGATGAAGCCCCGATCGACGGCGTTCTCCAGCCAGTCCAGAGCTTCTTCTCCCTCATCAAGAAGGGCGAACGCCTGGGCCACGTTATAGGACCACTCCAGGTCCCGCCGGCAGGTTTTTATGAAATCCGGCGTCACCAATTGGAAGGCGCGTTCCTTGTCTTTCTGAAGTCCGTATTTTAGGAGAAGCGCAAATGAGGTGAGAAGATTGTCCGGCTCCGCCTCGACGCACTGGTCAATTATGGAGAAGGCCTCATTCAGTTCTTTGTTATAAGCGAGGCCAAGGGCATAATAGAACGCCGCGGCCGGATTCTCGGAGTCGGATTGATACCATTTCCGAAAAGATGTGAGGGCTTGGTCAAATTGACCATCAAGCAGAGAAGAGAATCCCTGGAGTGTGAAATTGCCGGGGTCCAATGGATTGACTTGCTTGTATCTTTCTATAAGCGGACCGGCCGCCGAGAGTTTCCCGCTATCCTGATAAAGCATCACCAGCCCAAACAGGGCGTTTGAATCATTTGGATTCAAAGCCAACGCCGTCCTGTATTGCCGGATGGCTTCACGGACGTCCTTAAAACAATAGAGGAACGCGAGAACGGTGTGAGCTCCAGAGAATTTCGGGTCTATGGCCAACGCTTTCTGCGCATATTCCTCGGCCTTCGCTATATAGGTTTCCTGCTGGGCGCCGATATTGACATATCCCCGATACGCTCTCGCCATGGCTGTATAGAGAAGTGGACTCGGTCCGCTGGTTTCAAGAGCATTCTCCAGGGCCTTGACCGCACGATCCAAAGAGCCCAATTTGAAACGCCCGATCTCATAGTCCACCCAAAGGTACCATTCGTAGGCCGCTGGATTATCAATGGGCCTTTCTTCGATCTTTTGCCGATCTTCCGGAGTTAACTTTAAGCGCAAGGCTTGAACGATCGAGGTCGCGATATTTTCTTCGATGGAAAAGATGTCCTCGAATTTCCGGTCATACCTCTCCCCCCAGATCTGGCTGTTGTCCTTGGCCCGGACAAGGGTCGGGCTGATGGTCAGTCGGTCTCCGAGTCGCGCCAGGCGCGTCAACAGGACCGCGCTGACACCGAGTTCCCGGCCCACCTGTTTTGCTTCTACGGTCTTGCCCTTGTAGGTGAAGACCGAGTTCCGGGCGATGACCTTCTTCAGGCCGGAAAGCTGGGAGAGCTTGTTGATGATCGTCTCCGTGATGCCGTCGCAGAGGTAATCCGTATCCGGGTTGGCATTCACATTCTCGAAGGGCAGCACGGCGATGGAATCGATGACCTCGCCGCGGCCGGAGAAGAGGCGAAGCCCTGCATAGATGACCAAGGCTAAAATGGCGAAAGCTCCGGCGTAGAGGGCGACTTTGGCCCATTCGGGATGGCCCTCTTTGGGCGCAATCTCCCTTGATTTGGCGGGCTTTCTTTTGGGAGAGGCCCGCTCTGCTGTGGGCGTTTCTTCTTCCAGACGGATCAGGTCCGAGTGCAATTCCGTGGCGCTCTGATACCGTTTCTCTTTATCCTTTTCCAGGCACCTCAGGATAACATGGCTCAGGCCCTCGGGAATTTGGACGTTGAGATCACTCGGATTCCGCGGGATTTCGCTCTTGTGCTTGACCCCGATTGAGAACGGCGTGTCGCCATCGAACGGCACCCGGCCGGTGACCATCTCGTAGAGGATGACTCCCAGCGAATAAATGTCCGAGCGCTGATCGACTGGTTTCCCCTCCACTTGCTCCGGTGACATGTACTCCGGCGTCCCGATCATCACCCCGGCGCCGGTGATGCCTTTCCCTGTGAGAGACCGGGCGATCCCGAAATCCATGATCTTGGCGTTTCCGTCCTTGTCGATGAGGATGTTCCCGGGCTTCAGGTCCCGATGGACGACTCCCAGCCTGTGGGCTTCTTCCAGGCCCTCGCATATCTGCTGGGCGATCGACACCGCCTTTCCGGTCGTCAGGCGTCCCATCTGACGGATCAGACCCCTGAGGTCCTGCCCGGGGACGTATTCCATGGTGATGAAGTGGGTCCCCTCATCCTCCATGAGCTCGTACATCCTGCCGACGTTGCGATGGGTGATCTTCCGGGCCAGCTTGAGCTCGTTATTGAACCTTTCGATCGTCTGTTTATCGGACGAAACCTCCGGTCTGATCAGCTTGAGGGCGACCTCCTCATTGAGTTTCTTATCCAGGACCCTGTAAACCTTGCCCATCCCGCCCTTGCCAAGCTCCTCGATAATCTGGTAGCGGCCGGCGAAGGTGGAACCGGTGGTCAGCTCTTTGAGCGGAGTCTGAAGGGTTTCCGTTTGGAACAGGGAGAGATCTCTGGCCGCTTCAAGTTTCGCTCCGCAGCCCGCGCAGAAAAGGGATGATTCGGGATTCTCAAGATGACACTTGGCGCACTTGACGGCCACTTATGGTCCCTATTATCGGTTGTGGCTAAAGGCTATCAAGGAACGGTTCGCAAGTCAACCTGTCCGGCGAGATCAACCCGCGTTTTCTATCGGCCTTCGACTTCGGCTCGTATAAGAACTGTTTCAGCTTGATTTACTCGATCGCGGGCAGGGTGATTTTCTCCGGCTCAAAAATAACGCAACGCTCCCCTTTTTCCACTCGGCCGAGGTCGATGAGGTCGTAGCCCGCTTTTCGGCCCGTTTGCAGAGTTCGATCAACCTCTTTTTCCGGCACGAAAACATAAAACCCGATCCCCCAGTTGAAGGTGGTCAGGCAATCGAGGAGGCTGACGCCGAGCTCGAGCATAAAAAGGAAAAGCGGAGGTATCTCGTCCACCCATTTCTTCACCCGGTACGTGAAAGGCCGCTTGGCATAAGCGATCTTGGAGATCCCTCCTCCCGTGCCTCCGAGCAGGGAGTGAATATCAATCCCTTTTTCCTGCAACGCCTCGACGAGCCGGACATAAGAGCGCGTCGGGATGAGCGCTTCCTCTCCCAGAGTCTTCCCGTTTGGCAGTACGTGGAGAAATATGTCCTTGAGCCCCAAGGCCCGCTTGATGACGAGAGAGATCCCGTTGGCGTGGAGTCCCGACGACGCCGCCCCGATGATGTGGTCACCGACGGCCAACTTGTCTCCCGTGACCATCCGGTTCCGCGGAGCGATGATCCCGGTCACGCACCCCGACAGGGACGGAGCGCTGCGCACCGGAGGCTCCGCCTTGACCAGATAGCGGAGGGCGGGCGATTCGCCGGCGGGCAGGGCCATGCCGCACATCCGGCAGGCCTGATAGAAGCTCTCCGCCAGGTCGCGGCTCCGTCTCTCGTCCATGAACCACTCGCTGTCTCCCGCCGCTACCTCATCCGTGTAGATGACGGGGAGGGCTCCCTGGCAGATCACGTCGTTGGCCGCCATGAGCGCCGTGTCGATGCCGATGCCTTCATAATAGGTCCTCCCGGTCCCGGCATGCTGGTACATCCACTCCGCGATCCAGTTCTTGTTCCCCAGGCCTTCCTGGGTCATGCACCAGAAATGGGATTTGACGCCGCGATACCGGAAGACCACTCCATGGGCGCCCAGGCTTTCAGGATCGATGTACACACCGCGTTTGTTGGGGAACTTGAGCGTCCTTTTTCCGGCGGCCACCATGGCCATTTTAAAAGGCTCGATCTTGGTGTAGTCCACCCCCGCCTTGGCGTATTCGGATTTTGTCCGTTTCGGCATTTTATCCCTTGGAAAGAGTGTCCAGGTCGGCCTGAGCTGGAGAGTTCGGGATTACGGCCACGGTGCGGCCCTTGTACTCGAAGACCTCCTTATCGTCGTCGTTGATCTCGCCGATCACGTCGGCCCGGACGCTTTTCGCCCGGATCGTCCTCAGCAGGAGAGCGACGTCTTTCCTGGCGACCTGGACGGCCATCCGCCCTTGGGATTCGCAGAGGATGATCTCCTCGGGCGTGAGGCTCTTGTCCCTAAGGGGAACCTTGGCCAGATCCACATGGGCGCCGAACCCGCCGTATCTCGCGGATTCACAGACGGCGGCGCCGATGCCGGCCGCCCCGAGGTCGGAGCAGGCATTGATCTTACCCGTGCGGAAAGCGGCCAGAGAAGCTTCCATGATCGCCCGCTCTTCCTTGAACAGGGCGACAGCCGGCCTCATCTCGTTGACCAGTCCCGCCCGGTAGAGCGTATCGTTTCCGTCGCTTCCCGTCCTGCCGATGAGGATGATCTGGTCCCCGGCGGACTTCGCCGGCTTGGTCAGCGGCTTGGCGGTGACCAGCCTGCCGATGACCGAAACGACGACGGCCGGGACGATGTCCGAGAAAGAGGTGGAAAATCCTCCGCCGACGATGAAGACATCCATGGCGGCGCACATGTCCCGCAGGCCCTTGACCATCAGGTTGACCCTGTCGCCGCTGGTCATCTCGACGCATTTCCCGCAGGTGCACGTTCCGGAGAACCCGCAGGGGCCGACGATGACCTTTTCGTGGAGCGGCTTGGTGCCGATGAAATTCATCAGGAAAAGAGGCCGTGCGCCCATGGCGACGACGTCCCTCATGGCCCCGCCGGCGCCGGTAGCGGCCGCGTCATAGGGCCTCGGCACGCAGGGGGAGCAATGGCTTTCCATCTTGCCGACGAACGTTTCCTTGACGCCGGGGAACTTGAAGGCGGCGGCATCGTCGCCCGGGCCGACGAGCAGGGCCTTGGGGAAGAACTTGCCGACTTTTTTGTTCAGGGCGACGATGGCCTTGAAGTCGATCGCCTTGTCGATGTTGTGATGCAGATGGACGAAGAGGGCATGCATCAATGCCTTTTCGATCCGGTTCATTCCCTTTTCCTCCTTGAAATCAAGAATGCTTAATGCGCCCTCGGTGACCCATCGGAGCTGCCATAATCAGGACCAGGGCAAGCCTAACATAGACAAATTTCTCGAAATATGCAATTCCCTTGTGCCTCTGAAAACCGGACCGAATATTATCGGGCAGAACCCTACCAAACAAAGGACTTTGGCAAGGAATTTGCGAGACGGGACACTAGGAAATCAAGCCCAACAAGAGTAAAATGCAGTCATGGCTCTCAAGCGCTGCCCATATTGCCAAGCGATAATCGACGAAAAGAGCGAGCTCTGCACCAAGTGCGGGACGAGGCTTCTATTTCCTGAAGACGAGTCGATCGAAGAAGATATCCCCGGCGATAAGATCGTAGACGAAGATAAATAGCCGGACTTCCGGTGCGCCGGGTTTATGCGCTATTTTTCCTTTATGATCGCTGCGTCCCAGGCCGGCAGAGTCAGCATTTGAGATCTGGTCGCCGGCTTTCCGTAAAGCAGCTCTATCCCATCCGCATAAGCATAGGCAAATTCCTGCGGCGCGGCGGAGAAATTGAGATAAAAATGGACCGCTTTCCCGTCCTGAAGTATCCCATGTTTCACCTTGACCGGAGCGGGAAGACTCGCATCTGTGAGCAGCACCCCGGCGGTCTTCAGCGTATCCAGTACGATTTTCTCCTGAAGCCTGTCTGAAAGATAGGTCCCTTCATACGTAAGAGTCCCCCTGCCGAAGGAATTCCTTGTGATCGCCGGATATTGGCCGAACACCGGATGCCCATAATAAGCCAATGCCTTTGCCTTTTCCGGTATCAAGTATTCCGCCCAGACTGAAACCCGGTTCTCCTCCCCCACTGCATACGGATCGCCTTTAAGCTTGAGAGGCGACTTGAGGTTGCTGAATTCCTGATAATAGAACCCGGCAGCGTCCCGCAGCGGCCCGGGCGCCATCGTCCATCTCACCGTCGAATTCTCGTTCGAGAACCCGCTCTTAAAGCTCATGAGCAGATGGCCGCCGTCCCTTACATAATCTGCCAGGCGGCCGAGCAAATCGTCGCTCGCGACATAGAGCGGCGGCACGATGATGAGCGCGTAATCAGCCAGATTTTGGCTCTGCGGGAACACGAAATCGACTTCGACATGCAGGTTGTAGAGAGCCTTATAGAATTGGGCAAGGATGGTCATGTAGTTAACCGTCTCGTCGAAAGGCATGAAATTCAGCGCGTGCCAGGAGTCCAGGCTGTATAGGATCGCCACCCGGTTTTTCTTTCTAAGGTTGGCCAGCTCCGGACCGATCTTCTTCAACTCCTGGGCGATTCGCGAGACCTCGCCGTAGACTCTCCCCGGCTCCAGGTCATGCGACAGCACGCCTTTCCAGTAGGTTTCCTGGCCGTAGTGAAGGGAATGCCAGTGCCAGTAGGCAATGAGGTTGGCTCCGGAGCCGATGTTGGCATAGACGGCCAGCCTGAGCTGTCCGGGATAAGGCGGGAGCTGGTACTTGGAGTCCCAGCCGGTCGTCTGGGCCGTCGTTTCGGTCACCATGTAGTTGCCCGGCTTGAGCGACCGGTTGATGTCGCCGCAGTAGGCGATGAACTCCCCGTCCATCTCGTCCTGGAGTCCCATGTAGATGTTGACGGCCGGGATGTCGAGGGCCTTGGCGGTCTCATACTGATCGACATCGGAAGGAAAGCCGCCGACGAAGTCGTGGTATATGAACTGGTCGGGCCGCTTGATTTCCCTGACGATCTCCGCCTGCCAGGCCAGGAAACCGGCGATGATATCCTGCTGGAATCTCTCCCATTCGAGTTTGTAGCCCGGGTTGAGGATACCGTCCCGGGGCGGGAGCTCGTCGAAATCGGCGATATTTTGTCCCCAATAGTTCAGCCCCCAGGCTTTGTTGAGTTCCATCGCCGTCTTGAACTTCTTTTTAACGTGCTCGCGGAAAAGCTCCTGGACGTGGGCGTCCGCCGTGCCCGAAGCGTGGGTCTCGTTATCGAGCTGGTAGCCGATTACGGCCGGATGGTCTTTAAAATGCCCGATCAGGCGGCGGATGATCCTCTCCGCGTAAAACCTGTAGGTCGGATGGGTCAGGTCGGTCATCTGCCGCAGTCCATAAGCGTAGCGGGGCTGGTTTATTTGTTTGACCTGGATCTCGGGATGTTTTTTGAACAGCCAGGCAGGTATCGAGTAGGTCGGCGTCCCCAGGATGACCTTGATCCCGGCTTTGTGCAGCCGGTCGACCACCCTCTCCAGCCAGGCGAAATCGAACTCGCCGTCCCTTGGTTCCAGAAGCCCCCAGGTCGACTCCCCCACCCTGGCGAAAGTCAGGCCCGCTTTCTCCATGAGCTCGACGTCCTTTTCCAGCCTTTCATACGGCATGTATTCGTGGTAATAGGACGCGCCATACAGGACCGTCGGGAATTTCAGCTCATCGGCGAGGAGGGATGGGACATAGAATATTGAGAGAGCCAGCACGGCGATGGTTGCGATCGAGTTTCTTTTGCCGTTCGTCATCTTCGATTCTCCTTATTGAGCCCTATTTAGCCATACTTCCCAGGTGAAATAAAGCGGTCAATGCCTATTTAAAGACCTGGCGGACTTTGCTAGAATTGTGAACCATGTCAGGTTCCATGATGAGGACGGGATGAAAAGTAAACAGGCTTATGTTATCTTCGTGACCGTTATCGCCGCCATAGGCGGGCTTCTCTTTGGGTTCGACACCGCCATCGTCGCCGGCGCGACCCGCTACCTCAAGGACCAGTTCGCCCTCACTTCTCTCCAGGAAGGCTGGGCGGTGAGTGTGGTCCTCATCGGCTGCATGTTCGGGGCCGGCCTCGCGGGGTCGATCAGCGACCGGATCGGGCGGAAGCGTTTCATGCTCGTTTCGGCCGTGTTGTTCTTCATCTCGGCGCTCGGCTGCGCCTTCCCCCAGAACATCTTCCAGTTCGTCGTCTTCCGCTTCATCGGCGGATTGGGCATCGGCTCAGCCTCGATCCTGGCGCCTCTCTACATCGCCGAGGTCTCGCCGGCCCGGATCAGAGGGGCGCTCGTCTCGGTCAACCAGATGGCCATCGTCACCGGCATCCTCCTCGCCTACTTCGTCAACTGGGCGTTCGCCGGAGTGGGGCCCTCGAACTGGCGCTGGATGTTTGGGATGGGGGCGCTGCCGTCCGTGGGTTTTCTTCTGCTGCTTCTGCGGGTTCCGGAGAGCCCGCGCTGGCTGGTCAAGCAGAACCGCGAGGAGGAAGCCCTCGGCGTCCTCTCCAGAGTCAACGATGCGGCTGCAGCGGCCGCCGAAGTCAAGAGCATCAAGGAGACGCTTCTCCTCGAGAAAGGATCGTTGGCCGAGCTCTTTCGTCCGGGGTTTCGGCGGGCGATATTCATCGCCGTTGTCCTGGCCATCCTTCAACAGATTACCGGGATCAACGCCATTCTTTATTATGCCCCGCGCATCTTTGAGCGGGCGGGCTTTGAACGGATCTCGGCGATCGGTCAGTCGACGATCGTCGGCTTCGTTAACATGCTCTTTACGGTCGTGGCCATCCTTCTGGTGGACAAGGTGGGCCGGAAGCCGCTGCTCCTCGTCGCGGCCGCCGGCATGGGGGTTTCCCAGTTGCTTCTGGGCGCCGCCTTCAAGATCGAGAACCTGCCGGGGACGGCGATCCTGCTTCTTATTCTTCTCTACATCGCCTTTTTCGCCATGGCCATGGGGCCGATCGTCTGGGTGGTGCTGAGCGAGATCTTCCCGACGCGGATGCGGGGAAGCGCCATGGCCATCGCCACCGTGGCGCTCTGGATCGCCGATTTCGCGGTGACGCTGAGCTTCCCGGTCATTGCCGACCGGCTGAACGAGTCGACCGCCTTCTGGTTCTACGCTCTGATGTGTGCCGTCGATTTCGTCTTCATGCTCTTCCTCTTGCCTGAGACCAAGGGAAAGACCCTCGAGGAGATCGAAAGGCGCTGGCTCAAGAAAACCTGAGGGCGCGGGATACGTTTCCGGCCTTCAGGGTTCGGCAATCAGGAGGGTGGTCGGATCGAGGCTCAGCCTGAGGTCGGTCGAAGCAGTAAATCCGTGGTCCTTGATCAAGCGGAGCTGAACACGGTTGTTCAAGTGCCGGAGGGTAATCAGGACGTCGACGTAGTCGAGGCAGCACTTGAGTTCGTCCGGAATGCCCTGCTCGTCGAACAGCGGCTCAGGGCCCTTGAGTGAAGCGCTGAACCAGAGTTCGAGTCCCATCCGGCCGGCGAATTCCTTGAACCTCCGGAGGTCGTCGGGCGAGGATTGGGGGAAGAAGCTGAAGCCGTCGACGATGATCGTTTCCGCGGGAAACCGGCCGTGCTGAATCATGGCCTCAAGACTGCGCAGGACTTGCTCCGTCCGCGTGCCTTCCTGGCTGAAGTTCATGATCACCCGCTTCCTGACTAGCTCGTCATGGATCTCGGGCGCCGGCTCGAGGTCCATCCTCCGGGCCAGTTCCCGGTAGATGTCTTCGTACCAGCTGATGATGTGGTCGACGCGGCTCGAGTAAGAAACGTGGATGACGGACTTGTCCTGAAACAGCTTGTCGGTGGCGATGTGGACCAGGCAGGCGGTCTTGCCGACGCCCTTGCGTGAGGCCAGCACGGCGATATTTCCCTTCCCCAAGCCGCCGTGGATCGAGTTTTCCAGGATCCGCAGCGGGCTCCTCTTGACCAGCTCCTCGATGACCATGCGTGCGACTCCTGCCTATTTAGAATGCTCTTTTTCGAGTTTGTCTTTGTACAAAGCGATGAGCTCCTCGGCGACGTGGGCCGGTACCCGGGCGTATTTCAAGAACTCCATGGTGAACTCCGCCTTTCCCTGGGTCAGCGAGCGGAGGACCGTGGAATAGCCGAACATCTCGCTCAGCGGCACCTCGGCGTCAACTCGCGCGAACAGGCCGTCTTCGACCGAGCTGACGATGATCCCTCGCCTTTGATTGATGCTGGCGAAGACGTTTCCGGCAAACTCGACCGGGCCTTCCACGGAGAGCTTCATGACCGGCTCCAGTGCGTATGGCTTGGCTTTGGCATAAGCCTGCCAGAAGGCGCCCTGTGCGGCGGCCTGGAAGGCGAGGTCCGAGGAATCGACCTCATGGGCGGCTCCGTCGGTCAGCTTGACCTTGACACCGGTGATCGGAAACCCGATGAGACGGCCTTTCTTGAGGGCCGCCTGAAAACCCTTGTCGCAGGCAGGGATGAACTCCCGGGGAATCCGGCCGCCCCTCACCTCGTTCACGAACTGGTAGGGCTTTTCAGCGTTCGGCTCGATCGACCCGCTGACGCGGCCGAACTGGCCGGCGCCTCCGGTCTGCTTTTTGTGGATGTAATCAAATTCGGTCCGCACGGCGATCGACTCGCGGTAGGCCACTTGGGGTTTGCCGGTGCTTACAGCAACCTTGTATTCCCGTTTCATCCGCTCGAGGTAGACGTCCAGATGGAGTTCACCCATCCCTTGGATGATGGTCTGCTTGGACTCGGGGTCGACATGCGTGCGGAAGGTTGGGTCCTCCTTGGTAAAGCGCCGCAGCGCTTTGCCCATGTTGTCCGAGGATTTCTTCTCTCCGGCGAAGAGGGCGAGCGAGATGACGGGTTCCGGCACGTAGATAGAAGACATGGCCAGGTTCAAGCCGGGCTTGACGAAAGTATCTCCCGACTGGCAGTCGACACCGAAGAGCGCGGCGATGTCCCCGGCGGCCGCCTCTTCGATCTCCTCCATGCTGTCGGCGTGCATGCGGACGAGGCGTCCCACGCGGAGTTTGGCGCGGGACCTTGAGTTAAGGAGCTCCGCCCCTTTCTTGACCGTGCCCTGGTAGACGCGAATATGGGTGAGCTGGCCGTATGGGCCGTCCTCGAGTTTAAAGGCCAGGGCGATCGGATCTCCTTCCGGGTCGGAACTGAGGACGATTTCCTTTTCCCGGTGGTCCAGGTCAAAGGCGGTGTTCTCGACCTCGGTCGGGTTCGGAAGGTAGTGGACGATGGCGTCTAGGAGGATCTGCACGCCCTTGTTTTTATAGGCCGAACCCATCAGGACCGGTATCAGTTCCTGGGACACCGTACCGCGCCGGGCGGCCTCGATGATCATCTCGGGTGTTTCACGGCCTTCGAGCGCCGCCTCGGTCAGCTCATCCGAGAACATCGAGACAGCGTCCAGCATCTCCTGCCGGGCTTTCTCTGCCTCGGCCTTGAGCTCGGCGGGTATGGACCCGCGGCGAATGACCTCTCCCTGCGTGCCATCGAAAAAGACGGCTTCGAGGGTGATGAGGTCGATGACGCCCTGGTGTTTATCCTCGAGGCCGACCGGGAGCTGCATAAGGACGGCGTTACGCCCGAGTTTTTCGCGGAGCTGGGTCTTGACCTTGACCGGGTCGGCCCCGACCCGGTCGAGCTTGTTGACGAAGGCGATGCAGGGCACTTTGTAGCGCTTGAGCTGGCGGTCGACGGTGATGGTCTGGGACTGAACGCCGCCGACTGAGCAGAGAACCAGGATGGCGCCGTCAAGGACGCGAAGGGAGCGCTCCACCTCGATGGTGAAATCGACGTGCCCGGGAGTATCGATGATGTTGATGGTGTGGTCTCCCCAGGAGACATTGGTGGCGGCCGAGGAGATGGTGATGCCGCGCTCCCGTTCGAGCTCCATTGAATCCATGGTCGCGCCCACTCCGTCCCTGCCCTTGACCTCGTGCATTTTATGGATTTTGTGGCAGTAAAAGAGGATCCGTTCAGTCAGCGTGGTCTTGCCGGAATCGATGTGGGCGCTGATCCCGATATTCCGGAGCTTCGTCATATCTGCGGCCATAACACCCTATTATAGCGGATTGCCCTTCGTATCCGAAGAGGCCAGCCGCTTTGATTATTGCAGGCGGACAGGTTCTAGGCTCGGGGCCAGAAGCTGAATAATCCCGAGCGCCAGGAGATAGGCCGAGCCGGCGATGATGAACAGGATGAAGTAGCTCCCCGTCCATTCGAGTATATGGCCGGCCAGGGCCGAAAAAAGCATCCCGCCTACGGCTCCGGCCATTCCCCCCAAGCCCGTGACCGATCCGACCGCTTGCTTGGGGAACATGTCCGAGGCGAAAGTGAAGATATTGGCCGACCAGGCCTGGTGGGCCCCCGCGGCCAACCCGATAAGAAGCACGGCGGTCCAAAGCCCAGAGACCTGGTTGGCCGCCATGACCGGGACAACACATAAGGCGCAGGCCAGCATGACCGCCTTGCGGCTCCTGTTGACCGTTCCCCCCTTTTTTATAAGCAGCGATGATACCCAGCCGCCGCCGACGCTGCCGACATCGGCCAGGGCATAGACAGCGACTAACGGCAACCCCAGCTTGATGAGGGTCAGGCCGAACCGGGCGTTCAGAAACTTGCCCAGCCAATAGAGATAGAACCACCAGATGGGGTCGGTCAGGAATTTTCCGAGGACGATGGCCCAGGTTTGTTTGTACTTCAGCAGGCTCAGCCAGCCGAGCTTATCCGGGACCGGCTCCATCGGGTCGCTCAGAATGTGGGTGAGCTCTCCTCGCGACAGGGATTTCTTCTTTTCGGGAACCTCATAGAGAAGGACCCAAAAAATGATCCAGAGAAACCCGATGGCTCCGGTCGCCAGGAAAGCGGCGGGCCAACCAAACGCGACGGTGATCCAGGGGACGACAGCCGGAGCGATGACGGCTCCGACATTACAGCCGGCGTTGAATATTCCGGTGGCTAAAGCCCGCTCTTTCTTGGGAAACCATTCCGCCACCGTTTTGATAGCGGATGGGAAGTTACCAGATTCCCCGAGGCCGAGCATAAAACGGGCCAGACCGAAACCGAAGGCCGTCCGGGCGGCGGCATGAGCCATGGCGGCCACGCTCCAAACCGAGATAGCGACGACGTATCCGACCCGGGTTCCGTACCTATCTATGAACCTCCCGAAGAGAAGCAGCCCGATGGCGTAGGCCGTCTGAAATGCCGTTACGATGTACCCGTATTCGCTTTCGCTCCAGCCGATGATCCTCTGCAGGTCGGGCGCCAGGATGCCCAGGACCTGGCGGTCGATGTAGTTGATGGTCGTGGCGAAAAAGAGGAGGGCACAGATCGTCCAACGGTAATTTCCGGTACGGGCTTTGTCTTCAGCTTGAGGCGGCATCTAATGTTGGCTGATTCAGATAACCTTCGGCTTAATCACCCCGGCGCCCAGTTTTCCAAGCTCCTGGCATAGTCGCTCGAACATATTTTCATCCTGGTAGATACCCACGATCGAGCCCCCGGACCCGGCGAAATTCGTGGAGGCTCCGCAACGGCGGGCGGTTTGGACGATCTCCAGGTTGCCCGGGCTGATCTTCATGATCTGCGCCCGCAGGTCGAAGTTGCGGTTCATCAGGTCGGGCCAGCCGCTGAAGTCGCCGCGATCGTAGCCTCTCCTTCCCTCCTCCGCCAGGCCGGCGATCTCCTCGATCGCCTGGATGACCGCGGTATCGCCCCTGTCATAAGCCGTCCGCAGCTCATTATGGACGGTTCCTGAGACCTTTCCGAGGTCGCGTTTATAGGCGAGATAGAGAGGCGGCAACAGGCCGGCGGAGAGCCGCTCGTATTCGCCGAAACCCCTCTCCTCGATCAGGTTGCGCTCGAGGTTCATGTAAACGCAGCCCTCGTAGACCTGAATGACGCGGTCCATGTACCCGGCGTTAATGCCCAATTCCTTGAGCTCGGCCCGGAGGACCAGGGTGGGCAGGACTTCGTCAGGGATCCGGACGTCATAGTAAGCCATAAGCGCCCGCATGGCCGCGACGATGAGGGCGCTCGATCCGGCCAGTCCCACTTGGCGGGGGATATCCGAATCGTACCGGAGCGCAAAATTCGCAGGTCGGGTGGGGATATTGCGATTGCGGCAATAGTCGAAAAAACTTTTGACCGCCGCCTTGATCAATCGGGTTCCTCCGTAATACCCGTAGAGGTTGATGCGCTCGGTGAATTCGCGCTCATCCCTATAGATATCGGCGTCTTGAACGGATGTCTCGATCCTGATGTCGGGCGACTCGTCGAGGAAGACGCAAGCCGAGAAATTCTTCACGGATATGGCGATTATCCTGCCATGATACTGGTCGGACGGGTTCCCGAGCAGGCCGGCCCGGGCGAAGGCTCTCGTCTCGATAGTCATATGACTTGTGATCCGGAGCCTAGAGCGCTCCCAGTATCCCTCTCATGTATCCCACGGACTCCGCCAGACCCGGCAGAGGGTCCTTCTCGTCTTTTTCAAACTCGAAGGCCAGGGTCCCGCCGAAGCCGAGTTCGACGACGGTCCGCACGAACTTCGGGAGGTCAATTACTCCCCTGCCCATCTCGACCGTATCGCCCTCCTTTGTGGCTGACGTTACGTCCTTGACATGAAAGTCGAGCACCCGGTTCGCGCACTTCCGCGTCGCCTCCGAAGGGTCAACCCCGGCCCGCATGGTATGTCCGATATCAATGCACAACCCGACCCGGGGGTCGAGGCCAGCGATCTTTCCATAGGCATCGCCCGGGGTCGGATAAAGCTTGTCCTCGGGTCCGTGGTTGTGGATGGCCAGCACGATGTCAAATTCTCTGACCCTCTTTTCGACAAGACCGAGGAGCTCCGGGTTGGGGGCTCCAATGATCATCCGCATACCAGCCGCCTTGGCATACCGGAACCCCTGTTCGACTTCGGCATCGTTGGTCATGTAGACAACCCCGCACCCGTAGAGGTCGATTCCAGCCGCCCGGACCTTTTTGGCCGCAGCGGCGACCTCTGATTCGGAAGATTCGAGCGGCAGATGCATGCTCTTCAGGACGATCCTGCCCAGGGCGAGCCTCCTGGTCATATCGATCGTTTGCTCGAGGCTGAAAGCGCGGACCGAATAAGAAGCCAGGCCGAGGTCGAAGCGGAACTTGCCGGCACCGGGATCCTTGTTCTCGGAATGACCCGGCCCTTTGCCGCCGCCCAATGACGATGCCGCCAAGCCCAAAGCGCCGGATTTCAGGAATTCCCTCCGCCCGATTTTTGTCATGGCTTTCCCTCCTCTCAGGGACAGATTGCCTGACCTGTGCATCGTCTCTTAATATACAAAGTCGGAGGTGACTTTTCTACACTTTTTTGACATATTACGGAGGCGGGCTGGAGAAGCCGGGATCGGCCGGTCATAGCCCGCGCAAGGAGAGGCCATGAACAATACGAAAATGTCGCGACGGGATTTCCTTCGAACGGCCGGTCTGGGAACGGCGGCGGCCTTGAACTACCCGGCCTCGGCGCGCCGGCGTATTCTCGGGTCAAACGACATGATCCGGGTGGGGGTCGTGGGGTTTTCCGACCGTGCCCGTTCTTCGCTCATCCCCGCGTTCCTCGACCTGGCCCCGGGGCTGGGCTTTGAAGTAGCCGCCCTATCCGATATCTGGCGGCTGCGGCGCGAGGAGGGCGCGGCCTTCTTGGCGGAAAAAACCGGCCGCCAGGTTCCCGCCTATCGAAACAACGAAGAAATGTACGAATCGGCCCGCTTGGACGCGGTCATTATCAGCACGGCCGATTTCCAGCATGCCCTCCACGCGATCGAGGCGGTCAAGGCCGGCTGTGACGTCTATGTCGAAAAGCCCTTCGCCAACACGATGGCGGATGCCCGGGCAGCGCTCCAGGCCGTCAGGGAGACAAGCCGGGTTGTCCAGATCGGCACCCAGCGGCGGAGCGGCAAGAACTATGTCCTGGCCAACGAGTTCATCCGTTCCGGCCGGTTCGGCGACATTGTTGCTGTCGAAATGACCTGGAACGTCAACCAGCCGGGCCGTTGGCGGCGTCCGAGGCTCGTGGAGACGGTCCGGGAGGAAGATATCGACTGGAAGCGCTATCTCCTCAACCGCCCCTTTGAGCCCTGGAATGCGCGCAAGTTCATCGAGTTCCGCCTGTTCTGGCCGTATTCATCGGGGATTCCCTGCCAGTGGATGGTCCACCAGATCGACACGGTCCACTGGTTCACCGGGCTTCCGCGGCCGCGGAGCGTGGCGGCGAACGGCGGGATTTATTTGTGGAAGGACGGCCGGGAAAACTTCGACACGCTCACAGCCGTCTTCGATTATGGTCCCCTGACGGACCCGGCCAAAGGTTTTGAGCTCATCTATTCCTCCCGTATGACCAATTCGGCCGGCGGCACAAAGGAGGTCTACTTCTCGAACGGCGGCGCGCTGAACCTGGAGATTAATAAGGTCACGCCCGACGGAGGGCTCACCAAGGAGGAGGCCGAGGTCATGGGGATGGCAGAGAACCGGCTTCCGGAGCTTTCGCTGGCCGAGGAGGGGGGCGCTGTGACAACAGCCAGTACCGGGGTTGACGAAGATACTCTATCCCATATGCGTGACTGGATGGAGTGCATCCGCAGCCGGAAATCGCCGCGGGCCCCGATCCGCGCCGGTTATGATCATTCAGTGGCGCTGTGTATGACCATCGCCGCGATGCGCACCGGAAGGCGCGTTACTTTCGACGATGCCCGCCAGGAAGTGGTAGTGGATTGATCGCGGGTGATTCTAGTGTCCCGTCTATGCAAAGGACTTGGGCAAGGGATTTACGAGACGGGACACTAGTAAGGTCCGAGGCCGATTCGTTGAAGCAGGCTGACGAAGCGGATGTCGCCGCGGACAGAATCCAAGAACGGGTGGACCCTCATGAAGATCAGGGCCGGATCCCGGTCGGTGACCGCATTCTCCAGACAGGCGATCGCCTGTTCTTTTTCAGTTAGACCGGCATAGACCAGCGCAAGCGAGAGATAAGAGATGTTTCCCTTCTTGCCTGCGTTGAGCGCCTCGGTGAGGATGCGGCCCGCCTCCCTCCTCTGCCCCAGACGGGCATAGATATAGGCCCGGCGGAGGTCGACTTCCATCGGGTCTTCCCCCAGGTCTTCAGCTTCTTTGAGCGACTTCATTGCCTGGTCAAGCTGGCCCATTTGGACCTGGACGAGAGCCGCTCCAAAATAGTTGCCTGGATAGAGCGGGTTGATCGTCAGCGCTTTCTTGAACTCGGATTCCGCCTGCTCATAGAGCCTGCCGAAATAGAGGATAAGGGCGGCCTGAGCATTGACTTCCGGGTTGAGCGGGCTAAGCGTCTGAGCCGTTTGGCTCTCTTTCTGGGCTTCCCCGTGCCGGCCGAGAGCCGACAATAGAAGGGCATAGGACTGGCGGGCGGCCGCGTTTTCGGGATCGGTCCTCAGCGCCTCGCGGTATTCCTTCTCAGCCCCGGCGAAATCCCATTCATAGCTCATCTTGATCCTGGCCAGGGCCGTGTGGGCTTCGGGCAATCCGGGATCGAGCAGAAGCGCCTTCAGGGCTGCGTCTTTGGCCTTTGGAAAGGCTTTGCCGCTTGTCCAGTGATAACCGTAGGCCAGCTGGATATAGGCATCGGCCAGCCCTTCAAAGGCCGAGGCATAAGCGGGGTCCTTGAGCGCGGCCTTAGAGAAGAGATCGGCGGCTTTCTCAAGGTTGTCTCGGCTTCCTTTGTTGAACAAAAAACGGCCTTGGGCATTGAGGTCATAGGCTTCAAAGTTCGCCGGGTAACCCAGGATAAGCGGAGAAGAGCTCTCCGGCGGTCCGTCCACGCCGATAGTCTTCATGACCGCTCTGACGATCTCCTCTTGGACGGCGGGGAGCTCGCCGGTCGTCCGGTCATACTGTCCGGACCAGAGGGTCGCCCCTGAATCAGCCCGGAGGAGCCGAGCGTCGATCTTGATTTTATCCGCCCCTATCTCGAAGGTCCCTTCCACATAATGATCGACGTTCAGACGGCGTCCTAATTGGCGGCTCTCGCGGGCCTTCCCCAGGAAAATGGACGATGAAGCGGCCGCAGGGACGAAGAGATTATCAGCCTTGCCGAGGGATCGTATCATGGTTTCGGACATGGCTACTCCAAGAGGCTTTCGCTCTTTAGCCGGAGACATGTCCTCAAAGGGGAGGATGGCCAGGGACAGCTGCGTGGGCGCGGCGGGGAGAACCGGCTCCCCTCTTGAGGGTTTAAAAACGACCTGCCAGAGAATGACCGCCAAAATGACAGCGGCAAGGATAACCAGGGCGGGGACGATTGCCCGGCTCGGCAGGGAAAAGGCGCCCAGGCGTCTTGCCTTCTTCCTCGCATGGGTGGGCAGGCCTGCCCTTTCAGACGAAGCGGCGTCTAAAGTCGCACCCTCCGCCACCCTCCTTCGCTCAGCCGATTTTGTCGGCTCAGGCGAGAGCTCGGGCCCAATGGCTGCCTGGCCGGCTCCGTTTTCTATCTGTTCCAGCTCGGTTCGGATCTCCCGGGCTGTCGCATATCTCTTTTCTTTATCCTGATCGAGACACCGGAGGATGAGCAGGCTGAGCTCGCGGGGGATTCCGGGGTTGAGCTCCCGTGGATTACGGGGCGCCTCCCCGACCGGCGGCAGGTTTCCCGTCAACATCTCATAAACGATCGCGCCCGCCGCGAAGATATCTGACCTGGCGTCAGCCTCCCGGCCTTCGATCTGTTCAGGGCTCATGTACTGCGGCATTCCGGAAACCGCTCTGATAATCCCCTTGGACCGGAAAAGGCGGAGGATCCCCAGGTCCATGATCTTGACCGTTCCCTCCTTGTCTATCATGATGTTGTCCGGCCTGAGGTCGAGATGGAGGGCTCCGGCCCGGTGCGCTTCGGCGAGGCCGCTGAAAAGCTGCTTGGTGATCGGGAATACCTCGACGACCGGGAGCCGTTTTTTCTCTTTGAGGATGGATTTGAGATCCCTGCCAGGGACATACTCCATCGTGATGAAGGGCGTTCCCGGAAGCAGGATGAGCTCGAATATGCGGGCTATATTTTTATGAATGAGCCCCCGCTCGACCTTGAGCTCACGGCCGAATCCTTCGAAGGCTTCGGCTTTTTGAGAGATCTCCGGCCTGACCGATTTGAGCGCCAGCTCTCTCTCCATCGCCTTGTCTATCACTCTGTAAACGGGCCCCAGGGTCCCCGTTCCCAACTCCTCGACGATCTTGAAACGCTCTCCGTAGGGATGGGCGGCTGCCGGCGTTTCGGCAGGCTGTTCCTGAGTCGTTGCTCTCACCTCGTCCATGAGGGACTCGGCAACCTCCAAAAGTTGAATCGCGGGCTCGCCCGGGGCGGGCTCCGGTATTTCTACGGACTCTTCAGTAACCACCGGTACGGGCGGAACCTCGGACGCTTTATCAGCCTCCTCGGGGCAAGGGCCGGCGGGTTCCGGCGGCGGTGACGGGACGGCCTCGGCAGAAGTGAACTGCTCTTGTTCAGGAGTTGGAGCCTCGACCGGGAGAAGGAGCGGTGTTTCCGGAAGCGGCGCGAGCAGCTCCGCGGGAGCCGCGGCGGGCTCCAAAAGGGCGCGCGTGTCCGGAGGAGGGGTGGGCATTTCTTCGGCGGGAGGTTGGGCAATCGGCTCTGGTTCGGCCAGCTCCGGCGGGGCCGGTGGAGCTTCTTCGGCGGCCGGAGGAACCGGCACAGCGGGCGCGGTTTCAATGGCTGCGGGTACAGCAGAAGCAGGCTCGACAGGGACGGATTCGGCCGGCCTGGATTCAGCAGCTTTGGGTTCGACGGGCGCGGGTTCGACCGGTGTGGACTCGTCCGGAGAGGGCGGTGTCGCTTCGGGGTGAGGCTCCTGCTGCGGAGACGGAACGCGCTCCTCGGGAATCAGCTTGGATCCGCATTCGTTGCAAAACTTGGCGGTTTCCGGGTTCTCGAGCTCACAATTCGGGCATTTTTTAAAAATCATGGTCCTACCACCCTTTTAGTCGTATGAAACTGGTTTCCGGGCTCATTCCTCAACAGCTTATTTCAGAAGCCGGAGGCCTGTCAATGGGAGTTTGCTCAGATCTCGGGTTGAATTTTGCGGCCAGGTTTGAAATGATACGGGAGAATCAAAAAAAGGAGAATCTATGTCGATGAGCCGGAGAGAGTTCCTTAAAACAAACACGGCAGCGGCCTTAGGCATGGCGGCCGGAGGATCGTTCCTGCCCGAGTTCAGCTTCCCCTTTCCCGGACCTGCCGCCTCTCAACGGGCGGCGGAGGGTCCGGTCCGTATCGCCGTCCTCGGCACCGGAAATCGCGGCCGCAGTCTCTTGGACATCATGCTCGGCCTGAAGGGCGTTGAGTTTCCCGCCCTCTGCGACATCCAGCCGGCCAACCTGGAGCGCGCCCAGGAGATGGTCGTCAAGGCGGGTCAGAAAAAGCCCGAGGGCTACGGCAAGGACGAGACCGACTACAAACGCCTGCTCGAGCGCGACGATATCGACGCCGTGATCATTGCCTCCTATTGGGAGTGGCACACGCCCATGGCCGTCGACTCCATGAAGGCCGGAAAGTATGCCGGCGTTGAGGTCCCGGCGGCCTATACGCTGGAGGAGTGTTGGGAGCTGGTCAGAACGTATGAGAACACAAAAGTCCCCTGCATGATGCTCGAGAACTGGAGTTTCAGGCGCGACAACCTGGCCGTCCTCAATATGATCCGGGCCGGCCTGTTGGGCAAAATTGTCCACTGCCACTGCGCCCACTCCCATGATTGCATCGACCACTGGTTCTTCGACCCGGACACCGGCCTTGACAGGTGGGCAGCTAAGTATCTCCTCAGCCACAACCGGGACCAGTATCCGACCCATCAGCAGGGCCCGGTCCTGAGCTGGATGGATATCGGCTGCGGCGACTATTACGACCATATCAGCTCGACGGCGACCGACTGCTTCGGGATCAACGACTACTTCATCCGCCGGTTCGGTCCCGAACACCCCAATGCCAAGCGTACTTACAAACAGGGAGACATCATTTCCTCAATCGTGCGCACCAAGAAAGGCAAGTCCGTTGTCATCAACTACGACATGCAGCTCCCCCGCCCCTATGACAACCGCTGGATGATCCAGGGCAACCGCGGCCTTTATGACGAGGACCGGAGCGTCGTTTATTTGACCGGAAAGAGCCCTCAATACCACCAGTGGGAGCCCTTCGGCCCTTACCAGGAACTCCACGAGCACAAGTGGTGGAAGGCCATCCGGAGCGAGGCCGGGCAGTTATCCCACGGGGGCACGGATTACCTCGAGCTCAAGCTGTTCGTGGAAGCCGTCCGGAACAGGACCCAAACGCCGCTCGATGTCTATGACGCGGCGCTCATGAGCGCCAACGGACCCTTATCCGAGGAGTCCATCGCCAAAGGCGGAGCGCCCATCCCCTACCCGGATTTCACCGGCGGGCGGTGGGAGACAACCAAGCCAAAATTCGCCGT
>CAYGXD010000030.1:31068-33753 GCA_964353705.1 uncultured Eubacteriales bacterium
GAGATTCAAGCGGATGACCGGGCCTGCCCGAATTGCGGGGCGGCCATCGAGGATGTCTCTCGGACTCTGACTTCCGGGTTCATATCCATTATGACCAATGAGGATTGGGAGCGCTTTGCCCCCGGAAATGTCTTTGCCAATCGTTACACCATCATCGAGGAGATTGGCCATGGCGGCATGGGCCGTGTCTATAAAGCGATCGACAGGTCTTTGGGCATAACCGTAGCGATAAAGATCATCCGCCCCGAATACGCTTCGAATCCCCGGGTTGTCGAACTCTTCAAGCAGGAAACCGTCCTGGCGCGGTCGATCACTTCCGAGAACGTCGTGCGCATCCATGACCTGGGAGAAGCGGAAAACACCAAATACATCTCGATGGATTTCGTGGAAGGCCAGAACCTGCGTGACTTGATTCACTCCTCCGGGTCTTTGACGATTTCCACGGCGGTCAAATTCGGGCAGCAGATCTGTTCCGGTTTGGCCGCAGCTCACAAAGAGGGCATCATCCACCGTGACCTTAAGCCCAGCAATATCATGATCGATAAGACGGGACGGGTCCGGGTGATGGATTTCGGCCTGGCCAAGACGATCGACCGGGAGGGCGCTCCAGGAGTAAGATCGGTCGTCGGCACGCCGGAGTACCTTTCCCCCGAACAAGCTCGGGGTGAGAAACTGGACCAGAGGACCGACATTTACGCCCTTGGTTTGATCCTCTATGAGATGGTGACAGGGCGTCCTGTCTTTGAAGCTGAGAGCCTTACGGAATATATCAAAAAGCACTGTGAGATCAACCCGGAACCGCCGTCCCGGTGGAATCATATGGTCCCCGCCGGGCTGGATAGCATCATCCTCAGGTGCCTTAAGAAGGATAGGAACGAAAGGTACCAGACGATGGGGGAAGTCTGCCGGGACATCAGCTTCGTCGTTTCACCGGAAGTCAGCCCTCCCAAGACCTTTCTCTCATTTGTCCTGCGGTTATCGGGCTGGATAGCGGTTAGCGTGGTCATCGCCTTCTGCATCTATCTCCTGTTTATTCGAAACCGCGGTCCGGCCGTCCTGCCTGTCCGTAAAACCGTGGCGGTAATGAGTTTTGAAAATATGACGGGTGATCCCTCACAGGAAAAATGGCGGTATATCCGGGACGTTTTGATGTATTCCCTTGAGCAGTCGAGATTCCTGAGTGTGGTAAGTCGACCGAAACTCCATGACTGCCTGAATGACCTCCACATCAAGGATACAGGAGACTACGCGCAGGATAACTTGGATAAAATCGCCTCCAGAGCAAAGGTCGAATATTTTCTACTGGGAGGATTCGCTCCATCTGGAGAGGGGTGTCGGATCGACATCCGCTTAGTGGATGCCCGGACACACGAAAATGTCAAGTTGAACTCTTATAATATCGCCCATTTTGAAAAGGTCCAGGACAGTTGCGATGAAATCTCGCGCTGGACGAAAGAGGCTCTCGGGTTCTCCCCGAGCGACCTGGCCAAGGATTTTGACAGAGAGATCGGAAAATACACCACTCGATCATTCGACGCACTAGTGTATTTTTTCCGTGGTCTTGACTCTTATGAACAACGAGATTTCGAGCGGAGCTCAGAGGAATACTTGAATGCTCTGGCCATTGACAAGAATTTTGCCTTGGCCTACGCCCGCCTGGCCCTAAACTTTACTTATGAAGGAAATTATGGAGAGGCCAAGACAAATATTCGCAAGGCTATGTCGCTCCGAAAAAAACTCATTCCTCGGGAGCGGCTCTTGATCGAGGGGGATTTCTACAATGTTCATGAAAACGACTACGTGAGGGCGGTCGGGAAGTATGAGACTCTATTAAGGGAGTATCCGGACGATGATATGGCGCTGGAACACCTGGGAGCGATCTATCGCAACACAGAAGAGTGGGAAAAATCCGGAAGGTGTTACGAGCGGCTTCAGGCTCTTTATCCCAAGTCTCTAATTACCATCCGCAACCTCTCTTTTGTCGCGGAAGCGCTGGGGGAGTATGGGAAAGCGGAGCGCGTTCTTCAAGACAACAAAGAGGTTTTTACGACAGGCGAAGAATTCCAGATGGATCTGGTCAGGTGCCTTCTTTGCCAAGGCCGAGCCGACCAAGCCTTGGTCGAACTGGAAAAGTACCCGTCCCTCGATCCCACTCAAGCTGGATACCTGCAGTTCCGAGGCCATATCCAGACGATCTTGGGCAATTACAAGGAGGCCGAAGCCGCCTATCAAGGATTGCTGGAAGAGGATCGGACGGACAATGAAATATTAGGAGGTCACTATTGGCTGGAGCAGCTTTACTTTCTGAGGGGACAGTTCGACAACTGCTCGAGGGAAATCGACGAGGGCCTGAGGTTGGCTAGGGAAAAAGATCTGCCCGGCGAAGAATTGACATTCCTTTTGCTTAAGTCCGATTTCTATATGGCCCAAGAGGATTTCGCAAGAGCCTATGAAACCGCCAGTAGAGCCAGGAAGAAGGCTGTAGAGATCTACTCTCGGGAGGATGAGGTCCAGACACTTCACCTGATGGGACTTTCTCAGGTCGGGCTGGGCCAGGTTTCTGATGCGCGACGGACTGTCCTGGCGATGGAGCAGATCATCGACAAAATGGGATATCCCAAGCTCCTACGACGGTGCTTTCATCTTGAAGGGATGATCTCCGCCGCGGGAAAGTCATGGGATGAA
>CAYGXD010000031.1:0-28401 GCA_964353705.1 uncultured Eubacteriales bacterium
GGTGTAGCGCATGGCCGCCGGCGGGTCGCCGTCGATCGAGCCGAAGTTCCCCTGGCCATCGACCAGGACGTAGCGCATGCTGAAGTCCTGGGCCATCCGGACGAGAGTGTCATAGGCCGCCTGGTCACCGTGTGGGTGGTACTTGCCAATGACATCGCCGACGATCCGGGCCGATTTCTTGTAGGGCTTGCTATGGGTCGTCCCCGATTCGTACATGGCATAGAGGACCCGGCGGTGGACGGGCTTCAGTCCGTCCTTGATATCGGGGATGGCGCGGCCGATGATGACGCTCATGGCGTAATCAAGGTAGGAGCGCTTCATCTCCGCCTCGAGGCTGACCACCGAGAGGTCGGCGGCGGCCGGCGGAGGCGGGGGCGCCTGCGGTTCCGCCGTCTTCTTCTGCTCCTTATCTTTGTCTTCTGGAGTCATCGATCAGGTCCTTTCGTACAGCGGCTCAGATGTCCAGGTTCGTGGCCAGCAGGGCGTTCGCTTCGATGAATTTCTTGCGCCGGTCGACCTCATCCCCCATCAGGGTGTCGAAAGTATCGTCGGCGTCCACCGCGTCCTGGATGGAGACTTTAAGCATGGCCCTGTTTACCGGGTTCATGGTCGTCACCCAGAGCTGCTCCGGGGTCATCTCGCCCAGCCCCTTGTACCGCTGGATGGTCACGCCTTTCTTCCCCTTTTCGTGGAGGTAATCGAGGAGCTTCGTCTCGTTTTCGATGACGACCGTCTCGCCGTCGCTGATAACCTCGTAGGGCGGCCGGAACTCTTCAAGCTCCTTCTGGATCTTGAACAAGTTCTTGTATTCCACGGAGTCGACCAGGGCGAGGTTGACCTTGCAGGTATTCGTCATGCCGTTGATCTGATACCGGATCCCGAGCTCGAAGGCCTCGTACTCCTCGTCCTTGGTCAGCTCGATCGCGAGGCCCTTGGCCTCGACCAGCGACTGGATTCTCTTCATCTGTTTTTTGTCCTGGAGGAACTCCAGACCGATGACCCCCTCCCGGATCAGGAGGTCGATCAGGAAGAGCGGGTAGTTTTTCCGCTCCAATAGCTGGATGTAGCTTTTCTTCTGGATGATCCGGAGGAAGAGCTTGCGGAATTTCTCGCCTTCGAAGATATCCTTCTTTCCCTTGACCCTGACCTTGAAATCCTCGGAGATCTTCTTGACGATCCACTTTTCGTAGGCCCGCTCCTCCTTGAGATAGGTGACCTCCCGGCCCCGGGAGATCTTGTAGAGGGGCGGCTGGGCGATATAGAGGTAGCCCTGTTCGATCAGGTTTTTCATATGCCGGTAAAAGAACGTCATAAGCAGAGTGCGGATGTGGGAGCCGTCGACGTCCGCGTCCGTCATGATGATGACCTTGTGGTAGCGGAGCTTGTCCAGGCTCGACTCCTCCTCGCCGATCGACGTCCCCAGGGCGGCGATCATCATCCCGATCTCCTCGTTGTTGAAGATCTTGTCCTGCTGGGCCCGCCAGACGTTGAGGATCTTGCCTTTGAGCGGCAGGATGGCCTGGAAACGGCGGTCGCGGCCCTGCTTGGCCGAGCCGCCGGCCGAATCTCCCTCGACGATGAAGATTTCGGCCATGGCCGGGTCGCGCTCCTGACAATCGGCGAGCTTCCCCGGGAGCGAGGCGGACTCGAGTACGCCTTTGCGCCGGGCCAGCTCGCGCGCTTTTCGGGCGGCTTCGCGGGCGCGGGCGGCATCTAGCGCCTTGAGGACAACCCGCTTGGCGTTAGTAGGGTTCTCCTCGAGGTAGGCCGTAAGCTGCTCGTTGACCAGGGATTCCACGATCCCCTTGACCTCTGAATTTCCCAGCTTAGTCTTGGTCTGGCCCTCGAACTGGGGGTCGCGCATCTTGACGCTCAGGACAGCGCAGAGCCCCTCGCGGGTGTCGTCACCGGAGAGGGCGCCGGCGCTCAGGTCCTTGAACAGGTTATTGGCCACGGCGTAGTTGTTGAGGCAGCGGGTCAGGGCGGCCTTGAACCCGATGAGATGCGTCCCGCCCTCGGTCGTGTTGATGTTGTTGACGAAAGTGAATATGGTTTCGGTGTAGACGGTGTTGTACTGGAAGGCCAGCTCGACCATGACGTCGTCTTTTTGGCTTTCGAAATAGACCGGCCGCGGGTTGAGGACGGTCTTGTTCTGGTTGAGGTACTGGACAAACTCGACGATCCCGCCCTTGTACTGGAATTCCTGACTCTTGCCGGTCCGCTCGTCGGTGATCGTGATCCGGATGCCGCGGTTGAGGAAGCTCAGCTCCCGCAGCCGCTGGGTTAGTATCTCGGCGTTGAATTCGCCGACCTCGAAGATCTCGTCGTCGGGCCAGAAAGTCACCTTGGTCCCTGTCTTCTTGGTCTTGCCGACCTGCTTGAGCTTGGCCAGCGGCAGGCCGCGCTCGTAGCTCTGGGTATAGATCCCGCCGTCGCGCTTGATCTCGAGGTCCAGACGTTTGGACAGGGCGTTGACGACCGAGACGCCGACGCCATGGAGGCCGCCGGAAACCTTGTACGACTTGTCGTCGAACTTTCCCCCGGCGTGGAGCATGGTCATGACGACCTCGGCCGCCGACTTTTTTTCTTTCTTGTGCATCTCGACCGGGATGCCCCGGCCGTCGTCGATGACGGTCACCGAGTTGTCAATGTGGATGAAGACATCGATGTTCTTGCAGTAGCCGGCCAGGGCCTCGTCGATGGAGTTGTCCACGACCTCGTAGACGAGGTGATGGAGCCCCTCGGGGCCGGTGCTTCCGATGTACATCGCCGGCCTTTTTCGGACCGCGTCCAGTCCCTTGAGGACTTTGATGCTTTCGGCCGTGTATTTTTGTTCTTTCATGGATTTTAACTCATTGAAAATAGATAGTTTATGAGATGCTTAGGGTCGGAATACCGGGCCTCCATTTGAGCCTTTTTATTATAGCCGAACGGGGGGTTCAAGTAAAGCCTTTTTGGGGACGATTTCCACAATATTTTGGGCTCCTCCGGACCCCTCATAACAATTTTTTGGGGGTGTGGCCGGCCGGGCGCGGTCGATCGAAAAAACGGCGATGTCCATGACTTTGAATAGACGAGCGCAAAGAGGTATAATTCCCACTCGAAGGACCCATCATGCCGGCCAACCTGACGCCTCAGTATCTCGAAGCCGACCGCAAATTTAAGGAGGCCAAGACCGTCCAGGAAAAGATGAGCGCCCTGGAAGAGATGATGGCCACGATCCCCAAGCACAAGGGCACGGAGAAGATGCGGGCCATGCTCAAAACCAGGATGGCCAAGCTCAAGGAGGCCGCGCAGGCCAGGCCGGCCGGGGCCAGGCACGGGCCGAGCTTCCATGTGGAAAAAACGGGCTCGGGCCAGGTCATCGTCATCGGTCCGCCGAACAGCGGGAAGTCCAAGCTGATCGCAGCTCTCACCGGCGCCCAGCCCGAAGTCGGCGATTATCCCTATACGACGCGCGCCCCCGGACCTTACATGATGAAATTTGAGAACATTAAGATCCAGCTCGTCGACACGCCGCCCGTAGCGCCGGAAGAGGTTGAAACGGAACTGGCCGAGCTCGTCAAGACGGCCGACGGCGTCCTGCTCGTCCTGGACCTCGCTGACCAGGAAACGCCCTCAGTCCTTGAAACCCTCCTCCTTCGGCTTAAGGAGAAACGGGTGGAGCTGGTTTCAGAGGACTCGGCCCAGACTCCGGAAGCCGGCCGTTTCGTCAAGAAAATGCTGATCATCGCGAACAAGTGCGATGGCTCTCAGGCGGAGGAGAATCTTTCCTTCCTCAGGGAGTATTTCGGTTCGGGTTATGTCCTCTTCCCGGTGTCGGCGGTTCGAGGCGATGGCCTGGAAGACCTGAGAAAAAAGATATTCCTGCTTCTCGACATCATCCGGGCCTACAGCAAAGTGCCCGGAAAAAAGGCGGACTTCAACGACCCCTTTTCACTGAAGAGAGGTACAACGATCATCGACCTGGCCCGGGCCGTACACAAGGACTTTTTCGAGAAGTTCAAATACGCCCGGATCTGGCGCCAAGGCTCTTTCGCGCTTCAGGGCCAGATGGTCAACCGCGATTTCCTCCTCGAGGACGGGGACATCGTCGAATTGCATATATAGGCCCGTCAGACCCGGCGGGTGTGAAGGCCGCTTTCGGCGGCCGCGGCGATCTGGCGTTTGTCTGAAGAAACGAAGAGATCGGCTTTCCATTCAACCGCACTCGCGACATGAAGGGCGTCCAGCGTCCGGATCGGATGTTCCTCGAGAAGGCCGATAGCGCCGGCGACAACGGAGTTCGTAACGCCGATGACAGATACGTCCTCGAGGTCCGTGAAAAGAGCATCTTTCGCAAGGTCGTATTGTCCCTTGGAAATCGTGCGTTGACGCCGCAGGCGGCTGAGGGCGGATACAACCTCGGCGGGCGTGATAACGCTGAGGCCGACCTCGCCGGCGACGGACAGGATCTTTTCCACCTCGCCGCTCCCCCGCTCGCGGATATATCGTTTGGCCAAGCCGGAGGAATCGAAAAAGACCCTCATCCCCGTCCCCGCTTGCGTTCGGCGAGGATCTCACGGCTCAGCGAAGCTCCGTCTGCTTCCAGGAGAAGCCCGGGCCGCTTCCAGGACAGAACCGCCCGGGGCCGCGCGACGGGTACGACATCGGCGACGGGACGGCCGTGCCGTAAAACACGGATCCTTTCCCCTTTCTCGACCGCGTCGAGGAGGGATGCTGCGTTTCGCCGGAATTCTGTGAACGGGATCTCTCTCATAATCAGCTCCTGATTTTGTACATTATTGTACATTTTCAGCAGCCTCCTCGTCAAGGGGGATTCGGGATTCTTCGGCTCTTCAGAAAGGACGACCGGGCGGATGTATTCTTCTCAACCCGGCGGCGCCGATCGTTCTGATAAAAAACCCATCCCTCCGGAATCGCTAAGACGACTCCCCAGTTCACGTCGGGGGCTGATCCCTGGCTTTGTAGGGTTTGTGATCAGCGGACAGCCCGCGAAGCGCGGCGGAGGATGCCCAGGTAATCCGCGGCCGAGGCCTTGCGCGGGTTCGAAGGGTTCGAGTTATTCTCAAACGATTTTTGGGCGATGAGCTCGAAATCGCAATCGGGAATCCCAAGATCCTTGAACTTGGGAATCGACAGCGCCCGGGAAAACACCTGAATTTTTTGAATAAGCAGGGCGGCAGCTTCCTTCTGGTCTCTGGCCTCGATCCCTGAGAGCGCGGCAATCCGGGCGTATTTCGCCTCGGCCGCCTCCCGGTTGAACTCCATGACGAAGGGCAGGAGCACGGCATTGGCCACACCGTGTGGTGTATCGTAGAGCGCTCCGATCGACTCGGCCAGACAGTGGACGGCGCCGACATCGCTGTTGACGAAGGCCATCCCGGCGAGGACGCTTCCCAGCATTAGCTCTTCCCTGGCCGTGGCGTTTTTTCTGATATCCGAATAAGCCTCGGGAAGGGAACCGAAGATCAGACGCAGGGCTTCCTGAGCCAGCGTATCGGTGATCGCGGCCGCCGGTTTGGAAGTGAAAGCTTCGATAGCGTGGGTGAGAGCATCAAATCCCGTCGAAGCGACCAGATGCGCGGGAAGCGTCATTAGCAGGTCGGGGTCGACGAGCGCGACGGCCGGATACATCAGCGGGCCCTTTGTGCTCATCTTGGTTCGACGGCCCGTGTGGGTGATGATCGAAACCCAGGTGACTTCGCTTCCGGTTCCGCAGGTCGTGGGAATAGCTAGAACGGGAAGCGGTGCCTCCCGATATTTTTCGCGTCCCTCGTAATCCTCGATCCGGCCGTCGTTCCTCGCCAAGAGGGCGATCGCCTTCGCCGCATCCAGAACGCTCCCGCCGCCGAGCCCGATGACGAGGTCGGGCCTGAGTGTCCGGGCGAGTTCCCCTCCCCTGTCCACCGTTGTGTGCTTGGGATTCGGCTCGATTTCGTCGAAGACGCCCGCGGGTACCGCCTGCTGGAGGACCTTCGATGCGATACCGGCCGCCTCGACGCCCTTATCTGTCACCAGAAGCGGCCGGGAAAAACGCGGCCTTCGACCGAGGATCCGTCCCAGTTCGCCGATCGTCCCCGCGCCAAAGATGATTTCCGTCGGCATGTAGTATTTCATAGTTTATCTCCGCCTATATTGAGCAGACTATTTGTAGAAGAATCAAGGGGGAAAAAGGATAGTGTCTCCGCAGCGGTCGGACCTCGCCGGGACAGGACCCATCCTTTACTTCCGAAAGTCTAGTGCCGGCTCGTCGCTCATATCCATGATGGCCGCAAACAAAAGCTGGGCGATGTCCTCCATGATCTCCGGTGTTATCGGGTCGAGGTTATCACGCGTGTTATGGTAGGAGGGCAGCCGCTCGACGGGCACGCACTCCTCGGCGTTGACCTGGATGCTGGGCACTCCCTTCCAGAGGAAACGGGCCGTGTCCAGGCGGGGCCGGGCGATGTTATCGAATGACGAGGTCTCGATCATCCGGTGGATGTAGCGGCTGTTCGCTCTATCCAAAAAGGCGTAGAAATCGGGGAAATTTTTGCCCGCGAGGACACTGATCTTATCCCCGATCCCGGCTCCCTCCATATTGATTAAGGCGGCGGTTTTTTCCAGAGGGAAAAGGGGATGATTGACATAGAATTCGGACCCGGCAACCGCCTGCTCCTCCGCCCCGAAAAACAGGAACATGACCGATCGCCCCGGCTTCACCTTCGATTTAGAGATCGCTTCGGCGACACCCAGAGCGACGGCCACGGCCGTGGCGTTGTCGTTCGCCCCGGGCATGAGCTCCCACAGGCGTCCCAGGTGGTCCAGATGCCCGCCCACGATGATGAGCTCGTCCTTGAGCGCCGGGTCGCCGCCCTCTATGAACCCGCTGACATTCCGGCCGATCCCCTCCGGATGATGCTCGGTTTTGTTCTTGATGGTGAAGACTTTGCCCGTAGCGAAGGACTGCGGTTTGAGGGTTTTTCCGATCTTCTCAACAACCTGCTTGTGATCACGTCCTGTGCCCATGAACACGTCGGCAACAACCGCCTCGCCGACATGGCTGTAGACAAAACCTTCCCGGTAGGAATTGTTGGGGTTCCCGATCGGCCCGTAATTATAGAGCATGCCCTTCGCGCCGTGGGCCGCGGCATTCTCCAGCTTGTACTGATGAAAAGAATAGGGCCTCCACTTTTTGAAAAGTTCAGGGTTGTCGTCAGGCGAAACCGGCACCTCCCGCTCCATCATGAGGATCTTGCCCTTGACGTCGACTCCGGCATAATCGTCATAGCCGAGCTCGGGGGCGGTCACTCCGTAGCCGACGTAGATGACTTCCGCCGTCACCTCCCCGTTTCCGGAAGTCCCTCCCGGTATGAACTCATCCTCGTAACGGTAGTTTTTTCTGATCTCCCCGTCCTTGACGGGAAGGCGCAAAACCACTTCACAGCCGGGGAAGACCAGCGTATAGGGGTTGGGAAAGGACTGATGATAGGTCCCGCCGTCGCCGGCCGGCCGGACGCCCCATTTTTCGAGGAGAGACGCCACCCAATCCGCGCAGGCGTTGTACTCGGGCGTCCCCGTCAGGCGGCCGCCGTACTTCTCGGAAACCAGCTCTTTGACGTATTCATAGAGCGTGTGGCTGGAGATGGAATGGAGCGCCGCAAGCAACTCGGCTTCATGAGTAGCCGGCTGCGCCTGGCCGGATATCGAAGCCGGCGGGAAAACCCAAAGGGCCAAGAAAAGGAACGGCGAAAGAAAAATGCGGCTTTTTTTCATGGCGTTTAGATCCTCTCCAAAAGGAACATCTTAAGGAGGCGGAATCTATCATAATGAACTACTAGAATCAATCAAAGGCATCTTCGTTTCCGTGATGAGGGGGACAATCAAGGTCATCACGGAAACCAAGATGCCATTGAATCAATTTCGTGGTTGATTTGGACGGCGGATTCTGATATTTTCATCCCTCGCGCCAAAGAAGCCAACGGAGGTAAAAATGTCCAGAATCGCGATCTCCATTCTTTTCGCTGGTTTGTTCCTCGCCTTCTTCGGGACGAGCGAGGCGTCCGGAGCCAACCCCAAGGTCTTGCTGAAGACGAGCAAGGGGGATATCACCCTCGAGCTCTATGCCGACAAGGCCCCGGTGTCGGTCAAGAATTTCCTCGACTACGTCGACGCCAAGTTCTACGACGGACTGATCTTCCACCGCGTCATCAAGGGGTTCATGATCCAGGGCGGAGGCCTGACTCCGGATATGTCCACGCGGACGGCCAAGGCCCCGATCAAGAACGAGGCCGGGAACGGTCTCAAGAACGACCGGGGGACGCTCGTTATGGCCCGCTCGGGCGAGGTCGACAGCGCCACCTGCCAGTTTTTCATCAATCACGTCAACAACGACTTCCTCAACCACAGGGACAATACGCCGGGTGGCTTTGGCTATTGCGTATTCGGCAAGGTCATGGCGGGCCTGGATGTGGTGGACGCCATCGCCACGACGCCGACGATGACGGTCCACGGGATGGAAGATGTCCCCCGCGAGGCCGTCACGATCATCTCCATCCGCCGGGTCGAAAATTGACCGAACATCGCGCGCTTCCGTGACTCAGGACGGAAGTCAGTTCTCGAATTCCCATGAGCGCTGAGCCGGGCCGCGGGCCAGCCCCGGTCTAATTTCACCGTTCCGGCACAGCGCCGAAGAGAGGACAAAGAATGAAAAAGAGATTGGCCGCGCTCCTGGTTTTGGCCGCTTTCCCGGCCATCGGTGCCGCTTCCGTTGCGGCCGACAAGCCAGGCCCCGATGTCCAGCTGGCCCTCAGTTCCATCCAGGCTTTCGAAGCGTATTCGTACTGCAAGATTCTCTCCTCGGAGAAGTTTTCAGGCCGGCTTACCGGGCACGAGGGCTACACCGCAGCCGCCCAATGGGCCGCCTCCAAGTTCAAGGAGTGGGGGCTCAAGCCGTTCAACAAGGAAGCCGGATACCTTCAGCCCTATCCCTCGCCCTATGTGATTATCGACAAGGCCGAGATGAGTCTTTTTCTCGAAGAGAAACCCGAGGGCGCCACGGAAGCGATCACGAAAGAGGTCCAGCTCGAACCGGAGACGGACTTCCTTCCCCTTCTCTTCAGCGACAGCGGCGATAAAACCGCCGAACTGGTCTTTGCGGGCTGGGGCATCAGCGCCCCTGAACTTGGATACGACGACTATACCGGCCTGGATGTCCGGGACAAGTTCGTCCTCTGCTTCCGCGGGACCCCGGACGGAGAGGACCGACGCTATGAGCCCCACGACCATCATCGCGCCCGGATGAAAATGGCCAAAGGGAAGGGAGCTTTGGGGATCATCTATATCTACGACGAGATCGCCTCCAATCCCAACGGCGATTGGATCCAAGGCTTCACCCCGGCCGAGATCAGCTTCAAGATCGCCGACCTGATCCTCAAGGAAAAAGGCGTATCAGCGGCCGATCTGAGGAAGGATCTTTTGACCTATAAGAGGCCTCTCTCGTTCCCCCTGAAGACCCGGGCCCGCCTCAAGGTCGAAGCCCGGCCTTTCCCTGGGGGGACCGGCTATAACGTCGTCAGCTGGGTGGAAGGGTCCGATCCGAAGCTCCGCCGGGAATGCCTGGTCATCGGCGGCCACTTCGATCACAACGGACGTCATATGGGACTCCTTTTTCCTGGCGCAGACGACAACGCCAGCGGGAGCGCAGCCATAATGGAGATCGCGCAGGCCTTCTCCAAGATGGGCAGGAAGCCCAAGCGGTCGGTCGTTTTCGCTCTTTTCGGCGGCGAGGAGATGGGGCTCATGGGCTCCACTCATTTCGTCGAGCACCTTCCCCCGGGGATCGAGAAAGTGGATACGATGTTCAACTTCGACATGGTCGGCGAAGGTGACAGGTCGGGTTTCGGCTACAGCGACGGTTTTCCGGAGCTCAAGGCGCTCCTCGAGGACTCCGACAAACAGGTCAAAACGCTTGGGGGCGCCTATCCGATCAAAGGGGTGGGGGTGCGCGGGTCGGACCATGCTCCTTTCTACCAAAAGGGGATCCCGGTCGTGTCTTTCCACTCCAATGGCCCGCACCTCCACTATCACCGAACTGGAGACACGATCTACCGTATCAACCCGGATATGTTGGCCGACGTGGCCCGGCTCGCCTTCCTGGCAGCGGAGGCGAGGGCCGACCGCTAGCCGGTCCCGATCCACAGAAAACCGAAATGAGGGCCGGCGGAGTAGAAAAGACCGAATGCTCGTAAGCTTATGACGACGGCCAAGGTCCAGCTCAAGATCCAGCGCTCGAGAAGAAAAAAAAGGCTACTTCTCAGCCTGCTGGTGGCCGCCTGCGTGATCATCCTATTTTTCGCCCTGACCCAATTTGACAAGGAGAAGCAGGAGCCGGTCCAACCATCGTCGTCGGCGCCCGCAGCGGATCAGGCGCCCGCGCTGGCCGAATACAGGGTGAAGATCCGTCCCGGCGATACGATCGGCAAGGTGCTATCCCGGTACGGATTTTCAGCAGCTGATATCCAGGCTTTGTACGATCAGGTCAAGCCGGTGTTCGACCTCCGCCGGCTGAGGACCGGCCAGCAGCTGCATCTCTATGCCGATCCGTCCGGCGCGGTGGTCCGCCTCGAGTACGATATCGATGATCTCAACTATCTGGCCGTGGAGAAGCGGGACGAGCTATTCCGGGCCGAGATCACTGCCCGGCCGGTCGAAACCACGATCAGAATGATCTGCGGCTCGATCGATGAAAGCCCCATCCTGGCCTTTAACCGGCTTGGAGAGGGGGACGCCTTGGCTCTGAACTTCGCCGACCTGTTCGGCTGGGACGTCGATTTCTATATCGATCTCAGGCAGGGCGACACATTTAAAGTCATCTTCGAAAAAAGATACCTCCAAGGCCGGTTCATCGGCAATGGTCAGATCCTGGCCGCCGAATTCAGGAACCAAGGGAGAGTGCTCCAGGGGTTCGCTTATGCTTCTCCCGGCGCCCGGAAACTCGGATACTATGACTCCGAGGGAAAATCCCTGGAAAAAGAGTTCCGCCGGTCTCCGCTCAAATGGGCCCGGATCACTTCCCGCTTCAGCAGCAGCCGACTGCATCCGATCCATAAGGTTTACAGGGCCCACTACGGGGTGGACTATGCGGCCCCGGTAGGAACCCCGGTCCAGTCGACGGCGGACGGGACGGTGTCATTCGCCGGTTGGAATGGAGCCTCCGGCCGGATGGTCAGGATCCGGCATAAGAATGCCTATGAAACCATGTATCTCCACCTCAGGAGTCTCGGGCCGGGGATCCGGACGGGGGCCCGTGTTAAAAGCGGCGATATCGTGGGATATGTGGGCTCATCGGGAGATTCAACCGGCCCTCACTTGGACTACCGGATAACCCGGAACGGCAGTTACCTCAACCCTCTCAGCGCCAAATTTGATCCTGTTGAGCCTCTCCGGGAAGAGGACCTGAACGCTTTCAAGCAGAACATTGAGATCTTCCGCGGACTGTTGGCCGATCCCCTGGCCGTCATCCGCGCCCGCTTTTTCTGAAAGAGGGGTCAAGCCCTTATTTTTTCACCTTCTGGCTGCCGGAGGACCCGGAAGCATGATCGCTCCCCACGGAATGGGACACAGAACCGGCCGCTGAGGCGTTCCCGGAGCCCTGGGAGGGGCCCCTCGAAGACGTGAAGCTCCCCAGGCCTCCTATCGTCTGCATCGAAGGCTGGATATCACGAGACGAAAGCCCGAGCTGAGGGCAAGCCACCTCGTTGGTCCGGCTGGAGTAGCGGATCTCCACCCCGAGCCTGATCGCCGCTCTGATATCGGGGTTCCAGTCTCGGAACCGGAAAGACGGGGGGGCGACATCACGCAAACCGGCCGCGGCGTTGCGTTCATACCCTAAATTCCTCAGGCCGGAAGGCGCCGCTTCCCTGTTCACTTCTGGCGAGGACCTCCAGGCTGTCCTGACGTCGGCGATAACCCGGCTCCGTTCGATGGCCAGCCGGGCACCATGGGAAACATCGGCCGACCGATGCGGGGAAGTCGATTGAGAGGCTTGAGGGGCCGCCTTGATCTCTTTGGCCAACTGGTCTATCGGAACGATCTTCTCCTGCCAGCGAGGCGAAATGAGATCTTGATTCCTGACTATGACGGGATGGCGGGCCTGGGCTTCGACCGAGCTCGAGACGGCCGGGTCTCCCCGCTTGAGAGCGGCCAGCGTCAGCTCGAAGGCCTTCTTCATCTCCTTGGGCATCGGGAGGGCGGGCGAATCGCTTTTCTTCAACTGATCTTTGCGGATACTATAGATGACATCCGGGGCAGGGCCGGCGGAGGGCGGATAGGGGTTGGCCGGGTTATATTGCCAGCCGTAAAACCCGTTCCAATACATGGCCCCCCAAAAACTATCAACCCCGTACATCCAGTCATACAGGGAGTAGGGCCGCCAGCAGTACATCCCTGAATAGAATTCCCAGGCCACCCAGGCGGGCGCGAACATGGATCCCGGAAGCCAGACCCAGCCCTTTTTCGAATCCCACATCCAGAGGCCGAGATGGTAGGGGATCCAGCCCCAGGGCTCGCTGGAGACCCAGAACATCTCGCCTCCATAGCTTGTCCAGCTGCCGTTGATATAGGGCTGCCATGTTCCCCAGGGATAGCGCTGGTCGTTAAGGTAGGGCCGCCAGACATAGCCATAGAGGTCATGCCAGAGCCATTCGCCGTAGGGGTTGCCGAACTTCTGGGCAAACTCGAAGACGGCCTTGGACACCGTCCGGATGGGCTTGGGGAGATAGCTCTCTTCATGGAGCTCCGGAAAGTGAGAATTGATCGACTCGTTCCAGGCCTTGAAATCGGTCAGCGCCTCATACTCGGCCAACTCCACCCGGTTCTCGGCCGAAACGATGCCCCTTTGCCCGGCGTTGATGCGTTTTTGGGAGAGATGCATTTTGTCCGCGCCGCAGAGCAGAAAGGCCTTGCCTCTTTCGACCTGGACGTCCGTCGTTCCCTCTTCGGTCAGCCGGATCAGAGCGACGGCATCATGGTCGAGCTTGACAGCTGCTCCGGAAGTGACCACCTGGAAAATCTCGAGGGAATTGTACTTTCTGTACATGACATAGACCTGCCCTTTTTCAAGGACCAGGTTGGAGATCTTCCTGGCCGTGCTCAGGCTTTGGGCCATGAGCGTCTCGATCTTCAATCTCGAATCAAGGTCGAGGCGGACGATGGTGCCGTTGTCGAACTGGATCTCGATGCGCCGTTCCGCCGTCGTCTGGATGACGTCGCCGGGGCCCAACGGAAGGTTGAGGATCGCTGTTTCAGGGATGATCCGCCCCTCCCGGAAGACCACCGGGTCCTGACCGTCGTTCTTGATGTCGGCATAGCTGATATGCCCGAGATAAAAATCCTTCTGACCGTTGACAAACTTATAGTTGGAAGCAAAGCTTAGGACTGCCAGCATCAAGACCAGCCCGGGACCAAGAATCCAACCCTTTTGCTTCATGGCCGTTCTCCTCGCCGGGAATTCAAGACAATAATAATAGTGCAAATAACGTGCCAAGGAAGGCTTGGGTAAAACACCGAACCGGAGCCGGGCTTTGTCCCCAGAAAGGGACAGGTGTCGGTCTGGATGACGCCCAAATTGACGGGCGGGAGACAATTGAATAGGATGGAAGGAATGAGAAAGCAAAAAACATCCTGGTCCAAGAAGCCTTTTCCTACCGTTGATATCGTCATCGAGATCGAGCGGGAGGACGGCCGGAAGGGCATCGTCCTGATCGAGAGAAAGAACCCGCCCTACGGCTGGGCCCTGCCCGGCGGGTTCGTGGATTACGGCGAATCCCTTGAACAGGCGGCGGTCAGGGAGGCCAAGGAAGAGACTTCCCTCGACATCAAACTGCTGGAGCAACTCCACACCTATTCGGATCCCAGCCGCGACCCTCGCTTCCACACGATCACCACGGTCTATATCGCCGGAGCCGAGGGACGGCCCAGGGCCCAAGACGACGCCAAGAACATCGGGATTTTCACGGTCGAAGACCAGCCGCGTCCTCTGGCTTTCGACCATGATAAGATTCTGGAGGACTATCAGCGGAAAAGGCGAGGTGGAAGCGGGACCAGCTAGGCTTCTTTCGGGACATAGTTGTCGTCGAGTCTTCCCTCCCACCTGGCGATCACGGCCGATGCCAGGCAGTTGCCCACGACGTTGATCATGGTCCGGACCATGTCGACGAGTTCGTCGATCCCGAGAAGGATGACGACTCCCTCGAGCGGCAGGTTGAACTGAGCCACTGTGCCCGCCAGGATGACCAAAGAGGCCCGGGGAACCCCCGCCACCCCTTTGCTGGTCAACATCAACGTCAGAACCATGACGACCTGCTGGCCGAAGGTGAGATGGATACCCGCCGCCTGAGCGATAAAAACCGAGGCGAGAGATAGGTATAGGCAGGTCCCGTCCAGGTTGAAACTGTATCCCGTCGGCAGGATGAAAGCGACGATCTCCCGGGGGACACCGAAGTTCTCCATGGATTGCATGGCCTTGGGGAGGGCGGCCTCCGAGCTGGTGGTCGAGAAGGCGATGAGCGCGGGCTCCTTCACGGCCAGGATGAACTTTTTGACCGGGATCTTAAAGATGAGCATGACAGGAAACAGGATGAACACGACGAAAAACAGGGCACAGCCATAGAAGGCCAGGATGAGCAGCCCCAGGTTGACGAGGACGGAGATCCCTTTGCTGCCCACGGCAACGGCGATGGCCGCGCCGACGCCGACGGGCGCGAAGCGCATGACGATCGAGGTGAACTTGAACATCGTCTCGGCCAGAGTATCGCAGAAGTCAAGAAGCACCTTCTTCTTGTGATGGAGCATGCTCAACCCGAGGGCGAAGAGGATACTGAAGATGACGACCTGCAGGACCTCACCTTCGGCCGCCGCCTGGAAAAAACTCTGGGGGAAGATGTGGACGAGGACGTCCGTAAATTTCTGGGGTTTTGCAGCCAGCTGGACAGCCTCTGCCGCTTTGAGCTCGACACCTACGCCGGGCTTGATGACGTTGACGAACCCGAGGCCGATGAAAAGAGCTAGGGTGGTCACGATTTCCCAATAGATCAGCGCCCGGGCGCCCATCCGGCCGATGGCCTTGAGGTCGCTGTGGCCGGCGATGCCGACGACGATGGTGGCGAAGATGAGCGGTGCGATGATCGATTTGATCAACCGGATGAAAATCTGGCTGAGGGGACGGAGCTGCTCCCCGACATGGGGAAAGATGGCCCCGATGAGCAAACCGATGCCCATGCCGATGAAGATGTACAGGGTCAGCCGGTTGTTCTTCTTCTTGGCCATGTCTTGAGGGATATTACTCAAAGAGGAGACAGCGAGTCAACTCTGACCTAAAAAAGAACGGGTGGCATGGCGATAGTCCCTGCCCGCCCGCAGCCGATGCCTCGGAGCCACCTCCAAATTTTTGTTCTTATTTCATTAATCCCCCATTATCCCCCTTGGAAATCAAGGGGGAATATGGTGGGTGTCTCCGTAGAGGTCGGTGGGCGGGTCTTAGGCGAGGATGGACAGGGACGCGCCATGACAGGACCCGTTCTTTCTCATCTTACTTGACAAAGAGGACCTCAACCAGAGAGAATTCTCTTGTGGAAGACGAAACCGGGCGCAAAGCCGATAAGGACATGAAACTCCGCGAGCTGACCAAGGTCATGGGACCCGTCGAGGCCGAGGTCATCAAAACCTTCCTGGAGAGCCAGGGGATCCCCTGCCTCCTCCGGGGCCAGATGGCCCAGTCCATCTACCCCTTCTCCGTCGACGGAATGGGAGAGATCAGGATCATGGTCTCAGAAGCCGACCATCCCTTGGCCAAGGAACTCCTGGACCAGCGGCCGCCCAAAGAAGAAGAATAAACCCGCCGGGGATCTCCGGCTCTCCCCTTCTCATCAATTAGTTTATTTACTATATATAGATATTTTTTCTATTTTTGCTTGACAATTCATTTTTGCTCCCATATATTTTAGGGGAAACGGGACAAATTGGGATAAAACGGGACGCATGTTAATAGGCAGCTACACGGCGAAAATTGACAAGAGCGGCCGGGTTAAAATCCCGGAAAAGTTCCGCGCTTCGATCGAGGAAGAATACGGCCAGGATGTCTTCATCACCTCCCTGACCGACGAAGCCGTGCAGGTCTACCCCTTGTCGGTCTGGGAAAAGATGGCCGGAGTGGCGAAGGAAGGCGCTCTCCATCTCCGGCCGGAAATCCGCCGCTTCCTGCTCCGGGTCAACCGCAAGGGCGCCAAGCACGAGATCGATTCCAAGGGCCGAGTCCTTCTGAATTCGGCTTTGAGGGAAACGGCCAGGCTCCAGGATGAGGTGGAAGTCATCGGCCTGAACAATCACCTGGAAATCTGGAACAGAGAGGTTCTGGACGAAAAACTCGAGAAGAAACCGCTGACGGATGAGGATTTCGAGAAGATCGCCGATCTCATCCCCCGCGGGAAATCGGAATGAGTGAAAGAGGACATGTCCCCGTCCTTCTCAACGAAGTCCTTGAGCATTTGGACAGCGCCCGGGAAGGAACCTACATCGACGGCACCATCGGTCTGGCCGGCCATTCCGTCGAAATCCTGAAAAGAAATCCCCGCGCTTCCCTGGTCGGTGTCGACGTCGACGAACTGGCCCTGGCCAGGGTTAAAGTGACGCTCGAACCCTATGCCGACCGCGTCCTCCTTTACCAAGCGAACTTTCGCTATATCCCCGAACTCGATTTTGATTTCTCCAGGGTCCACGGCCTACTCCTCGACCTGGGTCTATCATCCTTCCAGCTGGACTCCCCCGAGCGGGGCTTCAGCTTCAACCAAGAGGGCCCCCTGGATATGCGGATGGATCTGCGGAACAAGACAACCGCCTTCAAGATCGTCGACTCCTACTCTGAGCCGAAGCTGGCCCACCTCTTCCAGGAATACGGCGAGCTGAGGCAGGCCAAGCGGCTGGCCCGCGAGATCGTCGCCCGCCGGAAGGTGCATAAATTCGAGACCACAGCCGACCTCCGGCTGATCATCGAACAGGTCTCTCACTGGATCCCCCAAAAGGGAAAGGTTCACCCCGCAGCCAAAGTCTTCCAGGCCTTGCGCATCGAAGTCAACCAGGAGCTCCAGGGTCTCGGAGATTTCCTGGAGACAATGGCCGGAATCGTCCCTGCCGGTGCACGGTTCGTGGTCATCTCTTTCCACTCCCTCGAGGACAGGATCGTCAAGCGCACCTTCGCTCGACTTTCCGGGGGGGATGGCGGACCCGCCGTGATCCGCCTTCTTACCAGGAAGCCGGTCACTCCGAGCGAGGCCGAGATGGCCGCCAATTCGCGGTCAAAACCGGCTAAGTTGAGATCCGCGGAGAAAATCTGATGGTGCGGAGGAAATTGGCCGGGAAAGAAGTTGCCGCCGCGGCTGGCTGCGTCCTTCTGGCCGTGGCCACACTAACTTTTTATATCTGGCACCAAGCGGCCATCATCCAGATCGGGTACCAGACGAGCCGTCTCGAGGAGAAAATATCCGCCCTCAATGAGGACATCAAGAAACTGGAAACGGACAAAGCGGCGCTCTTGGCCCCAGACAGAGTGGACCGGATAGCCCGGGAAGAGCTCCGGCTCGTCGAACCCGGACCCGAACAAATCATCTATGAAGGCATGCCGCTGGGCGAGAACCATGAATGATCTCGGTCCTACCTACCAGGGACGCGTCCGGAAAAGGACGATCATCCTGGCCTTTTTCTTTTTCATCTGGTTCTTCGTCCTCATGTTGAGGCTCGTCCAGCTCCAGGTCATCGACTATCGCCGGCTCCGTGAGGCGGTCATCAATCAGAGCCAATATGAGCGGGCGATCATTCCGGCGCGCGGGTCGATCTATGACCGTCATGGCCAGATCCTGGCCCGCAGTCTTCCTGCTCCCACCGTCTGTCTGATACCCAATGGCGACAGCCTCCCGGGAGAGCTTCTGGCCCGGGCTGAGCGGCTGAAGACCATCCTCAACCTCTCTGAGAAGGATCTGCATAAGATCAGGTCGCGGATCGAAGGCGGCGACACCTACATCTATATCAAGCGAAAGATCAGCTGGGACCAGGCCGACCGCATCGCCAAGCTCAACCTGAAGAACATCTATATCCAGCAGGAAAGCCGGAGATCGTATCCCCTCGGGACACTGGCCGCCCACGTCCTCGGCGGCGTGAATATCGATGGAGAAGGCCAGAGCAGCTTGGAGCTCCAGTACAACGCCCGGCTCGAGGGCGTGAAGGGCCTGAGCCTGATCCTGAGGGATGCGAACAAAAGACGCTACAGCTGGGAGGTCCTGAAAGAGCCCGAGCCCGGCCAGGATCTCATGCTGACCATCGACACGACCATTCAATATATCGCCGAGCGGGAGCTGGAGAGAGCCGTCCGGGAGCATGAAGCCGGCTGGGGGACGGTGATTGTCTCTCACCCGGCCTCCGGCGAGATCCTGGCCATGGCCACCTCTCCGACTTACGACCCCAACGATTATCCCCCGTCGCCCTTTGAGCTGGCGCGCAACCGCGCGATCCAGCAGAATTTCGAGCCCGGTTCGATGTTCAAGATCGTCACAGCGGCAGCGGCAAGAGAGACCGGCGCAGTCGGGTTCGACGAGATCTTCGACTGCAGCGACGGCTATATCCGGGTGGCCGGCTGGACGATCCGGGACCATAAAAAAATGGGTGTCCTCACATTCCCCGAAGTGATCATCCATTCCTCAAACGTCGGCACCATCAAGGTGGGCCAGCGGATCGGCCCGGAGAAAGTCTATCGGGCGATCCAGGATTTCGGCTTCGGCCAAAAGACCGGCCTCGACCTCCCGGGTGAGGAGGGCGGGATCTTCCATCCCCTGTACAAATGGAGCCGTACCTCACTGGCCGCCCATTCGATCGGCTACGAAATATCCGTAACCGCTATCCAGGTCCTCCAGGCTATAAACATCCTGGCCAACCGCGGCGTCTTGGTCCCCTTCCGGATGACCCGGCCCTCGCTCAATCAGCCTGGGTTGGAATCCGGGACCCCCGCCGCCGGAGCCAGGATCATATCGGAAACGACGGCCTCTGAGCTCGTGGCCAGAGTTTTCGAAGGAGTTATCTCGGACGGCACCGGCCAGGCCGCCCGGGTCGACGGGTTTTCGGCGGCCGGAAAGACGGGGACGGCGCGCAAGTTGGACCCCGACCTCGGCGTCTATCTGGCCAGCCGGCATCTGGCCTCGTTTGTCGGGTTTATACCCGCCGACCGCCCCGTGCTCTCGATTGTCGTTGTGCTCGACGAGCCGAAGTTCAGCCTACAGTACGGCGGTCAGGTCGCGGCACCCGTGTTTCGCGAAATCGCCCGGCGGGTCCTCCTCTACCTGCGGCAGACGCCCCAATTCGCCCCGGCCAAAAAGACCATCACCGCTCAACTTCGGAATCAGGACCAGCCATGAAACTCAAGGATCTTTTGCAGGATATGCCGGGTGTCCGCTTCAATGGGAACGGTGGCACGGATATCCTCGGGCTCGCTTACTCCTCTAAGGAGATCCGGCCCGGCTTCTTGTTCGCCGCTATCCGGGGAGAAAAGACGGACGGTTTCGAGTTCATCGAAGAAGCCCTCCGGGGGGGCGCGGCGGCCGTCCTCTCGGACAGGCCCCGGCCGCAGAACTGGAAAGGCCCCTGGGTCCAGGCCATCGATGTCCGCGAAGCCCTTGCCCTGGCCGCCGCCGCCTTTCACGGCCATCCCTCGATGAAGTTGAAGGTCATGGGCATCACCGGCACAAAAGGGAAGACGACTCTGACCTATCTTCTCGAATCCATCCTCCAGAAGGCGGGATACCGGGTCGGGGTCATCGGCACCGTCAACTATCGCTGGCCGAACATGGCTCAGGCCGCCCCGAGGACGACTCCGGAAGCCCCCGACCTGCAACGGATGATGAGCGAGATGGTGGGCCAAGGCGTCACCCACTGCGTGATCGAAGCGTCCTCCCACGCCCTCGATCTCAAGCGGGTCTGGGGAGTCCACTTCGATATCGCGGTCTTCATGAACCTGAGCCCCGAGCACCTCGATTACCACCCTTCCATGGAGGATTATTTCGAGGCCAAAAAGAAGCTCTTTTTCCTTAACGCCAAGAAACGGACGGCTGTGGTCAACCTGGATGATCCCTGGGGAAAACGGCTGATCGCCGAGCTTCCCCTGACGACCGTGTCCTTTGGCCTGGAGCCGGCGGCGATCGTCCGGGCCGACGAGTTCCGGTTCTCGGAAACGGGCATAAAGGCGGAGGTGGACTATCCGGGCGGCCAGCTCAGGATCTGCTCGGCGTTGATGGGGAGACACAATCTCTCCAACATCCTAGCGGCCGTGGCCACGGGCCTGGCCTTGAATATTCCCGGGCCGACGATCAAGGAGGGGATTTCGGCCCTCAAGAATATCCCCGGCCGGCTGCAAAAGATCGAAAACGGCCTGGGCTTCCAGGTTTTTGTCGACTACGCCCACACCGACCAAGCCATGCGCAGCCTCCTGCAGACGATCCGGGATCTCAAGCCCCATCGCATCCTCCTCGTTTTCGGCGCCGGCGGCGACCGAGACAAGACCAAAAGGCCGCGGATGGGAGAGACGGCCGCGTCCCTAGCCGACATGAGTTTTATCACCACCGACAACCCCCGGTCCGAAGACCCCCTGGCCATCATCGCCGATATCGAAAAGGGCTTTCCAAGCAAGGAGGCCAAAAACTACAAGATCGTCCCGGACCGAAGAGAGGCCATCTTCCGGGCGCTGGCCGAGGCCCGGAAGGGCGATTATGTCCTCATCGCCGGGAAAGGCCACGAAACCTACCAGATATTCAAGGATAAGACCATCCATTTCGACGATGTCGAGGTTGCCCGTTCGGCCCTCCAGGACCTGGAGGCCAAAGCCTGATGGCCGAGTTGCGCCTGGACGAAATCGCCCTCCGGACGGGCGGGAGGATCGTTCAGGGCGATCCCACTACCGTGTTCGGTTCTTTTAACATCGACTCGCGGCTGAGTCGGCTCGGGGAACTTTTCTTCGCCATCGTCGCCAAACGAAACGGCCACGATTTCGTCCCTGACGCCTTCGCCAAGGGTGCGCGCGGTGCGGTCGTCTCACAGGACCTAAGCCCGGCCGGCACTGGCCTCGCCCTCGTCCTCGTGGGGGATACAGTTTCAGCTCTCCAGACGCTCGCCCGGTCGGTCCTAGCCGAGGAGAACCCCACGGTTATCGGCATCACCGGGAGCATCGGGAAAACGACGACCAAGGAATTCACGGCCGAGCTTCTCTCGGCCCGTCTTAAAGTCCTCAAATCAGAGGGGAATTTCAACAACCATCTCGGCTTGGCCCTGTCTCTCCTCAAGCTCCAGAAAGACGACCGGGCGGCCGTGCTGGAGATGGGGGCGAACGCTCCGGGAGAGATCCGGACGCTTACCCGGATCGCTCCTCCCGACGTCGCGATCATCACCAACATCAACCCCGTTCATCTCGAGTTTTTCTCAAGCCTCGAAGCGATCGCCATGGCCAAGAAGGAAATCCTCGACGGCGCCAAGCCGGACGCCGCCGCCGTGCTGAACGGCGATGACCCCCTGGTCCAAAAGATCGGGCGGGATTGGACCGGGCGGAGAATCACCTTCGGCCTGTCCCCGAACTGCGACGTCCGGGCATCGGCCGTCCGCAAGCTGGGAATGGACGGGATGGCCTTCGACCTGCGTCTCGACGGCGGATTAAAAGAGGTTCGCGCCCCGTTCCTCTACGAGGAATATCTCTACAACCTGCTGGCGGCCGTCGGCGCCTGCCAGGCCCTTTCCCTGCCGTTCGAGTCCATAATCGACCGAATCCCCCGGCTGGTCCCCCTCCCCGGAAGGGGCGCGCCTGTCCGGCTGGGCCGGGGCATCCTGCTCGTCGATGATTCCTATAATTCCAGCCCCCGGGCTCTCGAAGCCGCTCTCAAGGGTCTCGCCCCGCTTCCCGCCCGAAGGAAAGTGGCGGTCCTCGGTGACATGCTGGAACTAGGGCCGCAAGAAGCGGAAATGCACCGCCGGGCCGGCCGCGAGGTCGCCGGAAACGGCTGGAGCATGCTCCTGGCCGTCGGGCCTCTGGCCTGCCTGATCGCCGAGGGAGCCCAAGCCTCCGGCCTGCCGGGCGCCCGGATCAAGACTTTCTCCAACTCGGAGGAGGCCGCGGCGGGCATCGCCGCCGTCATCGAAGAGGGCGATCTGATCCTGGTCAAGGGATCCCGGGGGATGCGGATGGAGCGTGTCGTCCGGAGACTGAGGGAAGAATTCAAGGAGAACTGAGGTGCTGTACTGGCTTCTGATGCCCCTGCGAGAGCATGTCTCATTCTTCAACGTTTTTCGCTACATCACCGTCCGCACCGCCCTGGCGGGCATCACGGCTCTCCTGGTGAGTTTTATCCTCGGACCCTGGTTTATCCGGATGATGAGGAAACACCAGGTCGGACAGGAGATCCGGCCGGAAGGCCCCCAATCCCATCTCGCCAAGAAGGGCACTCCGTCCATGGGCGGAATCCTGATCATCGGCTCGGCCCTTATCCCGACGATCCTATGGGGAAACCTGAGCAATTTCTATGTTTGGGTGGGTCTCGTCACCATGCTCAGCTTCGGGGCGATCGGCTTCTTCGACGATTACCTCAAAGTTTCGCGGCATCGTTCCCTGGGGCTAAGAGGCCGGACCAAGCTTCTGCTTCAGTTCGGGTTGGCGCTCCTCATCGGGCTGGCCCTGGTCTACATCGGGGTGACGGACGGCTTCAGCCTGAAATTGAGCTTTCCATTTTTCAAGCAGTGGGTCCCCTACCTCGGCTGGTTCTATCTTCCCTGGATCGTTCTCATCCTCGTCGGGTCATCGAACGCCGTAAACCTGGCCGATGGACTGGACGGACTGGCCATCGGCCTCACCTTTATCAGCGCCGCCGCCCTCACGGCGCTGACCTACATCGCCGGACATATCAACTATTCCGGATACCTGAACATCGCCTATGTCGCCCAGGCGGCCGAGCTGACGGTTTTCGCCGGCGCTCTCTCCGGCGCCTGCCTGGCCTTTCTTTGGTTTAACTGCCATCCGGCCCAGGTCTTCATGGGGGATGTGGGAGCGCTGTCCCTCGGGGCGACACTGGCCGTGATCGCAATCCTCATCAAACAGGAGTTCCTCCTCTTCGCGGTGGCGGGGGTCTTTATCCTGGAGGCGCTTTCGGTCGTCCTTCAGGTCGGCTACTTCCGGGCCTCGAAGGGCAAGCGCATCTTCAAGATGGCGCCGCTTCACCACCATTTCGAGCTCATCGGCTGGCACGAAGAGCAGGTCGTCGTCCGGTTCTGGATTCTGGGCATCATCTTCGCCCTTTTCAGCCTGGCTACACTCAAGTTGAGATAATGATGGAAATCGCGGGCAAGAAGGTCGTGATCGTCGGGTTCGGCAAGACGGGTCAGGCTCTGGCCGCTTTCCTTGTCCGCCGGAAGGCCCGGGTGACGGTCAGCGAGATCCGGAGGAAAGAAGAATTTGGGGCAAAGATCCGGAAGTGGCGGGAGAAGGGAGTCTCCTTCGAGACCGGGAAACACGGGGCCCGGACGTTTCTCGCCGCCGACCTCATCATCCCAAGCCCGGGAGCGGCCGCACTGCCCGAGCTTGCGGCGGCCGAGAAAGCCGGCGTCCAGGTGCTCTCCGAGATCGAGCTGGCCTCCCGTTTCCTCAAAGGAAAGATCGTGGGGATCACAGGGACGAACGGAAAATCCACGACGGCGACATTGGCCCACAAAATTCTCAAGGAGGCCGGCCGCACAGCCTACCTGGCCGGCAATATCGGCACTCCACTCATCTCCTTCGTTGACAACAGCCGGGACGGCCATATCTATGTGACTGAAATCTCCAGCTTCCAGCTCGAACACATCGACCGATTCAAAGCGGACATCTCGGTCTTCCTCAACATCTCCCTGAACCACTTGGATTGGCATTCTTCATTCGACAAATACCTCAACGCCAAGAAAAGGATCGTCCTTGCCCAGGCTGCCGATGACCTGGCTATCCTCAACGCCGACGACCGGCTGGTTTCCGGGCTGGCCGGGGAGATACGTCCAAAGGTCCATTTCTTCAGCCGGAGGGCGGAAGTCGATCGGGGCTGTTTTCTCCGGGACGGCTGGATCATCCTACGGGATGAGGCGGGGGAACAAAAGCTCATGAAGACCGCCGAGATCAGGCTCCCCGGACGCCACAACCAGGAAAACGTCATGGCGGCTGCGCTCATCGGGAAGGCTTTGGGCGTCACTCCCCGGTCGATGCGGGCCTCCATCAGGAGCTTCCCAGGCCTTGAGCACCGCCTGGAAAAGGTTCTGAACCTCGGCGGCGTCCTCTTCATCAATGATTCCAAGGCCACGACCGTCGAGGCGACGGTCAAAGCCCTCCAGAGCTTCGACGGGCGGATCGTCCTCATCCTGGGCGGCCGGGACAAGGGAGCGGATTTTCGGCTGCTCCGCCGCGAGGTTCGGCAGAGCGTCAAGGAGATCGTCCTGCTGGGCGAAGCCCGGGCCAAAATCGCGGCGGCTCTGCGGAACCTCGTTCCCATGGTCGAAGCTTTATCCCTGCGTGAGGCCGTCCGTCTGGCCCACGCCGCCGCCGGCCGCGGGGAGGTCGTGCTGCTGGCTCCCGCCTGCACGAGCTTCGATATGTTCAAGAACTTTGAGGCCCGGGGCCGCGCGTTCAAGCGCGAGGTCAGGAAGCTGGCGGAGTCCGTCCGCCGGGGAGAGGCTTGAAACATGGCAATTTTCAGGCCCCACGGTTTCGACAAAGCTCTCTTCGTCATCACCCTGTCCCTTCTGGCCGTCGGGTTCATCATGGTCTATAGCTCCTCGGCCAACCTGGCGACAGAGAAATACCATCAGTCTTTTCACTTCTTCATCCAGCAAATCATCGGAGCGGCGGCCGGCATAATCCTTGGCGTCTTTCTTCTCTCCGTGCGAAAGCCGTTCTACCAGAACTCCTATGTCGTCTATGGACTGCTGGCCCTTTCTGTTTTCCTGCTCGCCGCCTGTTTCGTCATGCCGTCGGTCGCCCGGGTGAATCGCTGGGTCAGCCTGTTCGGCATCCGCTTCCAACCCTCGGAGCTGGTCAAGGTCAGTCTGATGATTTACCTTGCTCACTTCCTGGAGCAAAAAAAGCTCCGGCTCCACGAGTGGCGTGTCCTGGTCCAGCCCGTCGCAGTCATCGGCCTGGTCACGATCCTGATCCTGAAGGAGCCGGATTACGGCACTGCCCTCCTCATCTTCGCCATCTGCAGCCTGATGCTCTACATCGGCGGCGTCAAGATCCGCTATCTCGCCGCCCTTGGTCTGGCCGCCGGGGCCATCTTCACTGTCTACCTTTTCTCCGCGAACTACCGGGTCGAAAGGATCACCAGTTTCATGTCGCCGGAGAAGGATATCCTGGGAAAGGGGTTCCAGCCGTACCAGTCCAAACTCGCCGTGGGCTCGGGAGGCCTGCTTGGAGTGAGCCTCGGAGAAAGCAAACAGAAGCTCTATTTCCTTCCCTACGCCCACACGGACTTCATCTATGCCATCTTAGGAGAAGAATTCGGCCTTCTGGGCACGCTGACCATCCTTGGACTGTTCCTCGCGTTTCTTTGGAGGGGGCTGGTCATCGCCTCCCGGGCTCCGACCCCAGCCGCCCAACTCCTCGCGGTGGGTCTGACGCTGGTCATCTGCGTTCAGGCTCTCCTCAATATCACCGTGGTCCTGGGAATGGGACCGGCCAAGGGGGTGCCGCTTCCGCTGATCAGCTTCGGAAGGTCGTCGCTCATCTGTACCCTGGCGGCTGTCGGGGTCATCCTGAATATCTCCCAGCGCAAAGGAGCGGAGCGCAGAACACGATGAGGTCACGGAGGATCGTCATCAGCGGCGGCGGGACGGGCGGCCACCTCTACCCCGCCCTGGCCGTCGGCCGGAAGCTCCAGGACAAAGACCCCGGTCTGCTCATGACCTTTGTCGGCAGCCATCGGCCCATCGAGCGAGACCTGATGGATCGGTATGGCGCCCATTTCATCCCGATGAGGATCGAGGGGATCAAGGGAAGGGGGGTGAAGAGCCTGAGGACGATGGTCCTATTGCCGTTCGCGCTGATCAGGTCGCTCATCCTGCTGGCCCGCCTCAAACCCGGCCTGGTCATCGGCGTCGGCGGATACAGCGCCGGACCGGTTGTCCTCGCGGCCTCGATCCTCAGAATCCCGAGCCTGATACTTGAACAGAACCTGAGGCCTGGGTTCACTAACCGTCTGCTCACCCGCTGGGCCAAAAGGGCCGTGGTTTCCTTCGAAAATTCCCTCCCCTTTTTCAAGGGCAAAGGGATCTTCCTGGGGAATCCGGTCCGGGAAGAATTCTACCGCATCCGTCCCAAGCCGAGGGAAGCGGTCCTCGCTCTCCTTGTTTTCGGGGGGAGCCAGGGCTCCCGCGTCCTCAATGAAACGATGACGGCGGCGCTTTCCCTTCTCCGGCCCGAAAGACCGAACCTCCGTCTCATCCATCAGACGGGGAAGGCCGATTTCGAAAAAGTCAAGGAGGCCTATGTTCAAAACGGTTTTGAGGAGGCCGAGGTTGCTCCTTTCTTTTTTGATATGGCCGGCTATTTTGAGAAATCCGACCTGGTTGTCAGCCGGGCAGGGGCTACGACCATCGCCGAGCTCATCGTGGCCAGGAAGGCGGCCGTGCTCATTCCGTTCGCTCTGGCCTCAGAAGATCATCAGGCCCAGAACGCTCGAGAGCTCGAACGCGTGGACGGCGCCGAGGTGATCCTGGAAAAGGACCTCACTCCAGGTCTTCTCGCCGAGCGCATTCGTTACTATCTGAAAAATCCGGATAGGGTCAGCGCCATGGAGGAGAACTTGGCCGTCCTGAAGACGGAAGACCCCGCCGGCAAGATCGCCGGGCTGTGCTTCGACCTGATGAAGAGAGAGGGCTAGGAGGGAGAGTTGGTCAAGCAAGTTTACCGCAAGCTTAAGCACATCCACATGGTCGGCATCGGAGGGACGGGCATGAGCGGCATCGCCGAGGTACTCCTCAACCTTGGATACAAGGTATCGGGCACGGACCTCCAGACAAACGAAGTCACTATCCGTCTGGCCGGGCTGGGCGCCAAAGTCACTCGGGGCCATCGGGCCGACCGGGTCCGCGGAGCGGACGTGGTCGTCATCTCTTCGGCCGTCAAGGAAGACAACGTCGAGGTCCAGGAAGCCCGCCAGCTCAAGATCCCCGTGATCCCCCGGGCCGAGATGCTGGCCGAGCTGATGAGGATGAAATACGGGATCGCCGTGGCCGGGTCGCACGGCAAGACCACGACCACCTCGATGATCGCGCTCGTCCTTGAATACGGCGGTTTCGACCCCACCATCATCGTCGGCGGCCGGTTGAATACAGTCGGGGCCAACGCCAAGCTCGGCGCGGGCGATTTCATCGTCGCCGAAGCGGACGAGAGCGACCGTTCCTTCCTGATGCTTTCGCCCTTTATCGCCGTGCTGACCAACATCGACGATGAACACCTCGACCAGTACCTGAATGTTGAAGAAATCAAGAAGACCTTCATCAATTTCGCCAACAAGGTCCCCTTCTACTGCCCGATCATCCTCTGTCTCGACGACCCCAACCTCCAGAGCCTCATCCCCCTGCTCGAGCGCCGGCTCATCACTTACGGATTCTCAACCCAGGCCGACATTTTCGCCCGCGACCACGTCTTCTCGGGCTTCCGGTCAAGCTCGTCTCTCTACTACAAGGGAAAAAAGCTCGGGCTGCTCAAGCTCCAGGTCCCCGGAAAACACAATATCTCCAACTCCATGGCGGCGGTCGCTGCAGGGATTGACCTGGACATCCCGCCCAAGGTCATCCTTAAAGCGCTGGAGGACTATACGGGGACCGGGCGGCGGTTCGAACTGAAAAAAGAGGTCAAGGGTATCATGGTCGTCGAAGACTACGGCCATCACCCGACCGAGATAAAGGCGACCCTGGATGCCGCCAAGCGCGGTTGGCCGCACCGGCTGGTCGTCGTCTTTCAGCCGCACCGCTACTCCCGGCTTTCGCTCCTCATGAAAAGTTTCGCCACGGCTTTCAACCAGGCGGACGTGCTGGTCGTAACCGAAGTCTATCCGGCCGGCGAAACACCCATCCCCGGGGTTACGGGAAAGGCGCTCTATGAGGAGATCGGGCAGTTCGGCCACAAGAACGTCCATTACGAGCCAAACATGAAAAAGCTGCCGGGGCTTATCAAGCGTCTGGCCCGGCCGGGAGACATCGTCCTGGCCCAAGGAGCGGGGAATATCACCCGGACCGTCCCCGAGATAATCGCCGCCCTGGAGGAGGAAAGATAGCCATGGCCACACTCAACGCCTCGATCAAGCAGCGCGTCCTCCCCGGCTT
>CAYGXD010000031.1:28501-30837 GCA_964353705.1 uncultured Eubacteriales bacterium
CGGCTGCGCAAAGTCTTCCCGTCCACGTTGAGGATTGAGATCACGGAAAGAGAGCCGGCCGCCGTCCTGAAAACCGGAGAGAGCTGTCTGCTCATCGACCGGGACGGCGTCTGGCTCGAGCCCCTGGCCGCCCGGGAGGACGCCGACCTTCCCCTTTTCGTCGACAGCGGTTCTTTCCGGGACGATTACCGCGAGAAGCTCGGCCTGGCCTGGAAGTGCCTGGACGACCTGGCCCCGGAGGAGCGCGGGGAGATTGAGGCCCTGGACCTGAGCGAGCCGCGGAGCGTGAGCGTTTATCTCCGGGGACAGTCGACCCGCCTGATCCTGGGAGGAGAACGTTTTGCGGAAAGACTTTCCTTTATCCGCTCCTACAGGGAGACAATGGAGGCTCGGAACGGACCGGCCGAATACATCGACCTGCGTTTCGATGACCGCATTATTTTCAAGCCGCTCCCGGCCGTGGAGTTGGCCGCGGTTCCCAACCCCCTTCAGGAGGTGAATTAATGTCCAAGAACAGCTACATCGTCGGGCTGGACATCGGCACCAAGAAAGTCGCGGCCATCATCGGTGAGATCACCGATGACCGCAAGGTCGAGGTGATCGGCATCGGGACGGCCGAATCCAAAGGCCTGAGGAAAGGAGTCGTGGTCAACCTGGAGACTACCACCGCGGCCATAAAGAAGGCCCAGGAGGAAGCCGAGCTCATGGCCGGAGTCGAGATCGATTCCGCCTTCGTCGGCCTCTCCGGCGCCCATATCAAGAGTTTCAACAGCCGCGGTGTCATCGCCGTCTCCGGGAAAAACCGCGAGATCACCCGCGAGGACATCCGCCGGGTCATCGACCAGTCCAAGGCCGTCTCCATCCCGCCCGACCGGGATGTTATCCACGTCATCCCCCAAGAGTTCGTGGTCGACGAGCAGGACGGAATCAAGGCGCCGCTGGGCATGAGCGGGATCAAGCTCGAGGTCAACGTCCACATCATCACCTCGGCCATCACCTCGGTCCAAAACCTGAGGACATGCGTCGAGCGGGCTGAGATCGAGATCGAACAGATCGTCCTCAACCAGATCGCCACCGCCGCCTCGGTTCTCACCCACGATGAGAAGGAGCTGGGCGTCGGCCTGATCGACATCGGCGCCGGGACGACCGAGGTGGCCATCTTCGAGCGCGGCAGCCTCTGGTACACCTCGATCATCCCCATCGGCGGCGACAACTTCACCAACGACATCGCCGTCGGCCTGAGGACCCCGATCCCCGAGGCCGAGAAGATCAAGAAGAAGTTCGGCTGCGTCTCCGTGCCGACGGTCGACGAGCAGGAAACGATCGAAGTCCCGTCCGTCGGCAAGGCCCGCAAGCCCAGGGTCCTGTCGCGGCAGATCCTGTCCGACATCATCCAGCCCCGGGCCGAGGAGATCTTCCGGCTCGTGGACGGCGACATCAAGCGGATGGGCTACGAGAAATCGCTGAACTCAGGGATCGTCCTCACCGGCGGAACGGCCCTTCTCGAAGGCCTCGAGGAAGTCGCCGAGGAGATCTTCGACCTGCCGGTGCGGCGGGGCGATCCGACCGGCGTCAGCGGACTCATCGATAGAGTCAGCACACCCGACTATGCCACAGCCGTCGGCCTGATCCTCCATGGATTCGGCCAATGGCAGGAGCGCGGCATGGCACAGGATAAGAAGAAAGGACTTTGGGCCAAGATGCGCGACTGGCTCAAAGAATAAGGAAGGAAGGAGAGGAGACCACATGAATGACGAGATGAGCGGCAAGCTGAAATTTCACCTGGTAGAGGACTCTATCGGGGCAAAGATCAAAGTGCTCGGCATCGGCGGCGGCGGCGGGAACGCCGTCAACCGGATGATCGAGGCCAGCATCGAGGGGGTCGATTTCATCGCCGTGAATACCGACCTCCAGGCGCTGAGCACCAACCGGGCCGGGACCAAGCTCCAGATCGGCGGCAAGATCACCAAGGGGCTGGGCTCGGGCGGCCGTCCCGAGGTCGGAAAACAGGCGGCCGTCGAGGACACGGAGAAACTGATCCAACTCATCCAGGGCGCCGACATGGTCTTTCTGACGACCGGCCTGGGCGGCGGGACGGGAACGGGCGCGACCCCGATCCTGGCCAACCTGGCCTCGGAGATGGATATCCTGGCCATCGCCATCGTGACCCTGCCTTTCGAGTTCGAGGGCCGGGTCAGGGCCAAGCAGGCGGAAGAAGGGCTCAAGGAGTTGAAGGGCGTCGTTGACACGGTCATCGCCATACCCAACGAGAGGCTTCTCCAGACCGTCAACCTCGACACCTCCATCCAGGACGCCTTCAAGATGGCCGACGACAT
>CAYGXD010000032.1:0-10369 GCA_964353705.1 uncultured Eubacteriales bacterium
GCCGATCACGATCGAGTCGAACCGTCCGACCTGAATCGACAATACTATTTCATCGAGCAGGTCGGAAAACCCAAAGTCGAGGCCCTGCTCGAAAACTTGAAAAGGATCAACGCCTATTCTCAATATCAGATCCATCCCATCAAGATCGAGTCCGGCAACATAGCGAAAATTTTCGGGGCCGCCGACATTTTGGTCGAGGCCTTTGATAAGGCGGAGATGAAGCAGATGCTCGTCGATACCTGGCTTTCTCTTTTCCCTCAAAGGCCGATCATCGTCGCCTCGGGAGTGACCGGCCTGGGGAAGAACCAGAAAATTCACACCAGAAAAATGGGTAATCTTTATATCTGCGGCGACGAAGAGACAGAAATCGAGGAACGGATATCCCCGATGGCGCCGCGTGTGGGCATCGTCGCCAACCTGCAGGCCAACCTGGCCCTGGAATTATTGGTCAAAGCGAAGGGCCGGAAATCAAGCCAAAGCTAGAGATCCCGCTGCGTCCATTCTCCGTCGATGAGGCGGACCATTCGGCCGGTGGGATTCTTATCTTGGAGTTCTTCGGGTAGTCGGTGCGGGCGGACATTATCGTAGCAGTTAAGCGCGGTAAAACGAAGGAGGGATGCGGGAATACCGACGGAGGTGAAGCCGGGATGGCCTGTCGCCGGAAAAGGCCCGCCGTGGCCCATAGCCGGCGAGACGGCGACGCCCGTCGGCATCTTATCGTTGAGGAGACGCCCCACTTTCAGGCGGAGTATGGGCTCGATCTTATTATAGAGATCATCATCCTTGGCCCGGCTTTCGCTGTAGATGGCGCCGGTGAGACTCCCTTCCAGTGATTCGACTATCTTCAGCACCTGCTCATTGTCTTTGGCCAAGACAATGAGGGCGACGCTTCCAAAGGCCTCGATCTGGAGCTCTTTGGGGTAGTCCAAAAACCGCTCTCCGGAAACTCGGAGCAGGGTATTTTCTAAGCGGTATCCGCCGGGTTCATCCGGCTCTTTGTTTCCCGTGACGATCTCTGCGCCGAGGAGGGCCATTCCGGCAATGCTTTCACGCAGCCTGTCGAGGGTGTTCCGGCTGAGCAGCATACCGGCCTGAGCCTGTCGGAAAAGGTCGAGGGTCGCTCGGAAAAAGGCTTCGCTTCGCCGGCCCTGTCTCAAGATCACCAATCCGGGCTTGGTGCAGAATTGGCCCGAGCCTAAGGTGCAGGACATGAAAAGCTCTTTGGCGATCTCCTCCGAGCGCTCCTCAAGGGAACCCGGGAGGAGAATGACCGGGTTCAGACTCGACATCTCCACGTAGACGGGCTTGCCCGCTTCGTCGGCGGCTTTTTTGAGCCTCAATCCCGCACTCCGGCTTCCCGTGAAGGCGGTGGCTCCAACGAGGGGGTGGGCGGCCAGCCTGAGGCCTTCTTCAGGCTCAAAGTGATAGAGGAGCTGGACGATCCCTGGAGGCAGGTGGTTTTCTAGGAGGGTATCTAAGGCGACCTCAGCGAAGATTTTCGTGGTCCCGGGATGTCCCGGATGCGCTTTGGCGATTACCGGATTTCCGGAAGCCACCGCCGCAGCAAAGTCGCCTCCGGCCGCCGGATTGAACGCAAACGGGAAATTGCTGGGGCCGAAAATGACGACCGGGCCGCCCAGCGGTCCATGTTTGGAGCGGATGCTATTCTTGGTATCGATCGTCGCCCGGCACCAGGAACGGTCGCGGCAGGCCGCCGCCGCCTGGCGCAGCTGATCGGTCGTCCTGGGCAGCTCGATGGAGCGGAGTCTGGGTTCCCCCGGGAGGGCCGTTTCGAGAGAGGCGATTTGGATCAAGGCCTCTTTGTGCTTCTCGATTTCACAGGCGTAGGAATCCAAAAAGCCGGCAATTTTTTCGGGGGAGATGGAGCGGAGCTCGGACGCCGTTCTCCGTGAGGCCTGAAGAGCGCAGTCGATGTCCCTGGAACTCGAGACCGGGTAATCTTCTTCGAGGCCTTTTTGGGTCGCCGGGTTCATCGCTGTAAAAAGGCCGTGGGGAGCTTGCGCTTTTTGCCAGACGCCGCCGATAAGGACAGGTTGGACTTCCATGGAATTCCTTTGTTTGCTTTTCCAAAAATTATAGTCAGCCTCGGCTCGTATTGTCAATGAAGAGGCAAATATGAATAATGGGGTCTAGCGTTTTATTCAAGGAGTCCCGATGAGTCATTTCCTGGTTATGGGTGCGGGAAAGATGGGGCTTGCTCTGTCCAAGGACTTGATCGAAAGCAGCCCCCAAAATAGAGTGACGCTGGTCGATATCAGTCCAGATCAATTGGAGAGAGCCGGGGAGTTTATCGCGAGCTCCAGGCTTGAGGTCCACCGCGGCGATATGGAAAATGAAGAGCAGAGAGAAGGCCTCTTTGAGGGCAAAGATGTCGTTCTCAATGCTCTTCTTCACAGGCACAGCCTGCCCACTTTGGAAACGGCTGTCCGCAGCGGCGTTCATTTTGTTGACCTGGCGGGCGAAGCATCTTTGGCCCGGATGTCCCATGATCAGAATGCCAAGAAAAACGGCGTCACCGTCCTCTCGGGAATGGGTTTATCGCCCGGGATCACCAATGTCCTCGTCGGGAGGGCCGTCGATCTGCTTGATGAAACGGAGAGCGCTCTCATTTACTGCGGAGGGAACCCGGTCCGCCCGCGGCCTCCTCTCCTTTATCGGATTGTCTATGCCATTGACAGCCTCATCAATTTCTATCAGAGGCCGGCCTTGATCATCCGGCACGGCCGGGTTGAGGAAGTGGCTCCTCTGACCGAGGTTGAGCCCATCAGTTTCCCCCCTGATTTCCCCGATATGGAATGCTTCTTCACGGATGGACTGAGTTCTTTGTTCCATACCATGAAAGGGAAGATCCAGGGGGACCTTTATGAGAAAACCGTCCGGCATCGCGGCCATGCCCAGGGATTCAGGACCCTCCAGGAATGCGGCTTTTTGACCACCGATCCGGTCCAGATCGGAGGACAGCGCGTCATCCCCAGGCAGGTTTCAGAGACGCTTCTGGAGGAGAGGATGAGGCTCGGGGGAGAAAAGGATGCGACCTTGCTGCGGATCCTCGTTTCCGGGAAAAAATCAGGATTCCCTCAAACGCATATCTTTGAGATGGTGGATCATTATGATCCCCAAAAAAAGTACACCTCAATGGCCAGGACGACGGGTTTCCCCGCATCGATCGCCGCCCAGATGATCGTTTCCGGTCAGGTTTCAACCAGGGGAGTGGTCTTTCCGGAAGGAGTTTTTAACCGGGACCTTTTCCCTGCCTTTATGGACGGCCTGAGAAAGAGAGGGGTGGTCATCTCTCATGAAATAGTCCCCGGGAGACGAGAAAGGGACGGTCACCCTCCCGAATAGATCGGGCAGATGGCGATCCTGTCGCCGTCTTCGAGCGGTTCCTTTGGAGATATGGCCTTGCCGTTGCGGGTCATGATCTTTGGCCGGCCTTCTTGGAGGTTGATGAAAGAGAGGAGTTCGGCGGCTGTGACCGGCTTTTCCAGATCGAGCTCCTTTTCGCTGAACCCGGCCTCATAGATGAAGGGGCCGATGATCTTGATCTTGATCTTCATCATGTCCATTTTACCATAAGAATAGGGTTTTGCCTGAGAGCTATTCGAGCTTCCCGTATTTCTCGACTTCGGCGACTTCCTTAGCTAGACCTAATCCGAGGGCTGTTTTCCTGGTCGGGATCCCGCGCTTGTCCCAACCCCGGATATCATAGAACGAATCGAGCAGCTTCTCGAACTTGTCCCATTCCAGGAACTTTCCCGCGATCGGGCCTTCTTTATCGGCATTGGACGGGTCGAACCAGACTTTCGGGGGATAGTCCATCGTCCTGTCCCAATTCGGGAATTCCCGGAGCCAGAATAATTTCATCAGGGCATAGATCCTGTCGCCGACCTTGAAAAGGTCGGCGAGGGTCCAGTTCAGACCCGTTATCTTGTTGAAGTATTCGGCATAATGCTGAAGATCCCAGCCCAGCTCGATCCAGGGGAAGCGGCAGGAGACGATGAATTCAAAGATCCCGCCGCGGATCCTCTGCAGTTCGACGACCTTCTGAGCCTTTTCCGGACCGTAGGATTCCCGCGAGGTCTGGGTGATCTCGAACATGATCACCCAGGATTCTTTGTGATGGGCCCCGATAGGGCTGGTGGCGAACGCCAGGGCCATGCCGGGGATGAACTTGCAGTTGTAGGCCGAACATTCAAGCCCTTTGACCTGAATGGCATAGTCCATCGAATCACCGCCGATCTTTTGAGCCATTCTCATTGTTCCCTGGGCCAAAAAGTTCCCCACTCCTTCCCGGTAGGCCGTCAGCCTCAAGAGCTCCTTGGCCCGTTCCGCGTCACCGAATTTGAAGTCACCTTCGATGTCTCCCCGGTCGATGGCATCGGCGTAAAAGCCCAGGACAGATCCGGCCGATATCGTATCAATGCCGTAATCATCGCAGAGATAGTTCAGGGACGCAACCTGGGAAAGTTCAAAAATTTCGAGGTTGCTTCCCAGCATGCCGACGTTCTCATAATCCAGCTCGGATTCATGGCCTTCGTGGTCATGGATGGCGATGCCGCAGCGCATGGTGCAATTCGGACATCCATAGGTGGCGATACGGGCGTTGTTGAGCCTTTCCCCGTCGATCTTCCAGGCTTCCGGGTGAGACGTCTTCCTCATGTTTCTCACCGGCAAAGCCGCCACTTCATTGCACCAGGAAAGGACTCCATTTGTTCCCTGGACCGACCAGCCGGTTTTCTTGTCGATGTCTCCGACCTTTTTGAGGTCTTCTGAACCGAGCTTTTTCATTCCCGGAGGGTCGGCCATCGGGATGTCCTTCGTCCCTTTGACGACGATGGCCTTGAGGTTCTTTGAGCCCATGACGGCGCCGATCCCGGGACGGCCGCCGGCCCGGCCTTCCAGGCTCCGGATAACCGCGTAGAGCACTTTGTTCTCGCCGCCCTGTCCTATGTTTAGGACGCCTACGCCTTTGCCGTATTTTTCATAAAGCCAATCATTCGTCTCATAAGTGCCTTTTCCCCAGATCTCGCCGGCCGGCAATATTTCCACGCTATCGTCAACGATGTTGAGATAGACAGGTGAACGGGCTTGTCCCTCGATGATCAGGCCATCATATCCCGCCTTGCGAAGCTCGCCCGCAACTCTTGTCCCGATATTTCCGTCTCCATAGCCTCCAGTCAACGGAGACTTGGCGGCCACGATAGCCTTGCCGGTATTCGGCGCGGGGATTCCAGCGATCGGCCCTACAGCAACGATCAACTTATTCTCCGGGCCCAGGGCATCGATACCGGGTTTGAGTTCGTCCCAGAGGATTTTCAGGGCAAATCCCCGGCCTCCGACCCATGACCGGGCGAATTCTTCGGTAAAGGATTCTTTTTTTACGGATCCTGTGGTCAAGTTTATTCTGAGCAGATTGCCTGTCCAACCGTTCATTGGTGAAGTTTCTCCTTATAGCTTTATGATTTCAATATATATTGAAGCCCATATTGGATAACACAACACTGTTCCTGAGTCAAGAGGACAGCGTTGGCGAAGCGCCGCTATGTTCACCCCAACCCCGAGGATCGCCCGGGTATCCAAAAGACGGAACCTAAAAGGACAAAACCGAGGCCTTTCCTGGGGTCAATCCTGCCTCTGTGTGCTTGAACTCGGCCCTCGTTATGTGCTATAAAAAACTTGAGTAGAGCTCCTCACCCTCTGGGGGAGCTAAACTATTACCGGGCAAGAGCGTAAATACAATTAGGAGGACAGACATGGAAAAGAGATTGTATCGCTCTCAGGGGCGGAAGATGCTCGGCGGTGTCTGCGGGGGGCTGGGGGATTATTTCGAGATCGATGTGACCCTCATCCGGCTGGTCTTTGTCGCTATCTCCCTGGTTACAGCGATCATCCCGATGGTGATCTTCTACTTGATCGCCTGGATCATCATCCCGGTGGAGGAACCCAAGAAGGCCGGGTGATTGACTCCTCCGAGGCAATCAGGTATGAATTAGTCTGCCGGTTGGACGCCGGTTCCCAATGATGACTAAGGCCGACCTTCCCTTCCAGCATATCGCGATAGAAGGCGTGCCCAAGTCTCAGAAAACCAAGCTGGCCCAGGTCCTGGCCTCGCTCGTCGGCGGCCGAGTCGTCCTCGACCGGACCGAAAACCCTTATCTCAAGGATTTTTACGATGAAAAGGAGGGCGCCTCTTTCCTGACCCAGCTTGTTTTTCTGGTCAATCGTTACCATCAGCAGCTCCGGCTCTCTCAGCGGGACCTCTTCGACGAGAGGGTTATCTGCGATTATCTCTTCGAAAAAGACAAGATCTTTGCCTATCAGACGCTCTCCGATGACGAACTGGTCGTCTATGACCGTATCTACGGAATCCTGACGGAGCGGCTTCCCAAGCCGGACCTGGTGATCTATCTTCAGATCTCTCTCCCTACTCTGCTCAAGCGGATAGCCAGGGACGGGAACCCCATCGAAAAGAGCATCTCGGAAAAGTACCTGGGAGATCTGGTGGAAGCGTTCGACTATTTTTTCTTCAACTACCAGGCCGCGCCCCTGCTTGTCGTCAGAGCGGACGAGCTCGACCTGATGCGGGAGGAAGAGATAGCCGACATCGTCGCTAAGGCCGGCCAGGTAAAAAAGGGTCCGCTGTTCTACGTGCCGGAGAGCTATGCCCATAGGGATTCCCGGAAAAAATAGATATAATAGGATATGTAAGAACATGACTTTACCTCAATCCCGCGGCTGAGGCGGGATGGGGAGAAAGGAATCCGATATGTCCAGTCCAACCGTCGGAGCGGTGACCATACCGCATCTTCTTGAGAAAAAAGCGCGGGGGGAAAAAATCGTTGGCTTGACGGCTTACGATTACCCCACGGCCCTGATCCTGGATGAGGCCGGCGTCGACATCGTCCTGGTGGGCGATTCCTTGGGCATGGTCGTGTTGGGGTATGAAAACACCATTCCCGTGACGATGGACGAGATGATCCATCACACCAAGGCGGTCACCCGGGCCGTGCGCCGGGCCCTGGTGATCGGCGATATGCCCTATTTCTCCTTCCACCAGACCGAACACCTGACCATCGCCAATGCCTCCCGGTTTCTCAAGGAAGCCGGCGCCAGCGCGGTCAAGATCGAGGGCGCCACGAAGAGGAGGCTGAAGCTCATCGAAGCCATGGTCGAAGCCGAGATCCCGGTCATGGGGCACGTCGGGCTGACGCCCCAGTCCATCCACCACCTCGGCCGCTTTAAAGTCAGGGGGAAGGCGACGGAAGAGGCCCGGAAGATCTGCGCCGATGCCCAAAACCTGGAACGAGCGGGTGCCTTTGCCGTCATCCTGGAGTGCATCCCTCAGGACCTGGCCCGCAGGATCACGGCGAAAATGCGCGTTCCGACCATCGGAATAGGCGCCGGACCCCACTGTGACGGACAGATCCTCGTTTTTCATGACCTGGTGGGATACTCCACAGGATACATCCCGAAATTCGTCAAGAGATACGCGGACCTGCAGGCGGTCATCGGCCGGGCCGTCAAGAAATATGCGGAAGACATCAGGACAGGGATCTTCCCCGACGAGACGCATTCCTTCCACCGGAAGAAACAAAAGCAGCGATGAGGACCGTAACAACGATCGCCGGCATGAAGGCCGCAGTGGCCGAGCTGAGGGCTCGGGGGCGGACCATCGGATTCGTACCGACTATGGGATACCTGCACGAAGGCCATCTCAGCTTGGTGCGGGAATGCCGGAAGAGCACGGACGTAACCATAGTCAGCATCTTTGTCAACCCTCTTCAATTTGGTCCCCAAGAGGATTTCCGCCGGTATCCGAGGGATCCGGAGCGGGACGGATCGCTCCTCGAAAAGGAAGGGGTTGATATTCTCTTCCTTCCAGAGGACCGGGAGATGTACCCGCAAGGATTCCGGACTTCGGTCGAGGTCACCGGTCTCCAGGACAAGCTCTGCGGCCGTTCGCGGCCGGGACATTTTCGGGGAGTGACCACGGTCGTCCTCAAGCTCTTTAACATCGTCCGGCCGGACTGTGCCTTCTTCGGGCAGAAAGACGCGCAGCAGGTCTTTATCCTGCGGAGAATGGCGGAAGACTTGAACGTGGGCGTGGACATCCGGGTGATGCCGATCGTCCGGGACCCGGACGGACTGGCGCTGAGTTCCCGGAATTCCTACTTGAGCGCGGAGGAGCGGCGGGCCGCCCTCGTCCTATTTCGGAGCCTTGAGGAAGCCCGCCGGATGTATGAGAACGGGGAGCGGGCGGCAAGTCAGATCCGGGAGCGCTTGCTCCGACTCATCGCGGCTGAACCTCTGGCCAGGATCGACTACGTGGATATTGTCGATCCTGGCTCACTCGATCCAGTCGAAAAGGTCAAGGGTGAGGCGCTCGTTGCCCTGGCTGTTTATGTGGGCAAAACGAGGTTGATCGATAACACCATCCTGAGAACGAAAGGGGACAGGAAATGAAAAGAATCATGCTCAGGGCCAAAATCCACCATGCCCGGGTGACTGAAACCAACCTCGATTACGAGGGAAGCCTGGCTCTCGATGAGGATCTGATGACGGCCGCCGACATGCTGCCCTATGAAGAAGCCCATGTCTACAACGTCTCCAACGGGGAGCGGTTTTCGACCTATCTGATCAAGGGCGCGAAAGGCTCCGGGAAAGTGGGCGTATTCGGGGCGGCCGCCCATCGGGCCAGGATTGGAGATGAATTGATCATAGTTTCGTACGTGATCCTGGAAGACGAAGAAACAGAGTTCTTCATGCCCAAGATCCTGCTCTTGGGCGCAGACAATAAAATCATCCAGGTCAAATAAACGCAGACGGGAAGATTCGATCCGGGAGTAGCTCCGGAGGCTGAGGCAGACCATCCGGGACTAATCCGATGAGGAGAAAGGGACTCATGGGCAAGGATACGGACAATCGAAAGACCAGGCGGGAAAAGGACTTTCTGGGAAAAGTCGCAGTCCCCGCCGGCGCCTATTTCGGTATCCAGACGGTCCGGGCGGCGCAAAATTTTCCGATCAGCGGGCTGAGGGCACATCCGGAAATGGTCAAGGCGACGGCCATGATCAAGAAGGCCGCGGCCCTGGCCAACGCCGAACTCGGCCGGCTGGACAAGAGGCGGTCGGCCGCGATCGCCCGGGCCTGTGATGAGATCATCGCCGGGAAATTCGCCGATCAGTTCATCGCCGACGTTTTTCAGATGGGAGCCGGTACATCCTTCCACATGAATGTCAACGAGGTCATTGCCAACCGGGCTGAAGAGATGATGGGGGGAAAGAGGGGAGAGTACACGCTCGTCCATCCCAATGACCATGTCAACATGGGGCAGAGCACAAACGACGTCTATCCGACGGCCATGCGCCTGGCGGCAGTGGCCTTGCTGAGGTATCACCTCCTGCCGAAGTTGAGAAAACTCGAAGCCGGCTTCCGGGACAAAGCGAGGGAATTTGATCAGGTCATGAAATCCGGAAGGACCCACCTCCAGGATGCTGCGCCGGTCCGGTTGGGCCGGGAATTCAGGGCCTCTGCCGGGGCGTTGAGCCGGTGCGGGAGATTCGCGGCGAGTGCGGCCCGATCGCTGCTCGAACTCGGGATCGGAGGCAGCGCCGTCGGGACCGGGCTCAATACAGGGCCCGGCTATGGGGTGAGAGTAGTCCGCAATCTCTCCCGGATGACCGGTCTGAAACTCAGGCCGTCTGATGACCTGATGGAAGCGATGCAAAGCATGCGGCCGTTCGTCGAGGTCTCGGCAGCGCTGCGGGGCCTGGCCATTGAGCTCAACCGGATCGCCAATGATCTTCGGCTTCTCGCTTCGGGGCCGCGCACCGGGCTGGCCGAGATCACGATCCCGGCCATCGCGCCCGGCTCATCCATCATGCCCGGCAAGGTCAACCCGTCTATGCTTGAGATGATGAACATGGTTTGTTATCAGGTGATGGGCTGCGACCTGGCCCTGTGCGGTGCCGCCCAGGCCGGCCAGCTCGAGCTCAACGTCATGATGCCTATTGTCGCCTTCAACCTCCACCTTATGATCGAGATCATGGGGAACGCGGTCGAGCAGGTCAGGACAAAGTGCGTGGAGCGTATCAAAGCGGATGAGAAGCGATGTCGGGAATACGCCGAAAAAAGTTTGGGCCTGGCCACTGCACTTTCTCCGATCGTCGGCTACGCCCGGGCCGCCGAGATCGCCAGGGAAGCTCTGAAGCGGGATAAAACGATCCGGGCGATCACCAGGGAAAAGGGAATCTTGGACCCGGCGGAGGCCGAGAAACTGTTGGACCTGAGAAAGCTTACCGAGCCCTCCCGTCAGGCCGTAATTCCGAGCCAGAGGAAAAAGCGCTAG
>CAYGXD010000032.1:10469-25278 GCA_964353705.1 uncultured Eubacteriales bacterium
TATCCCAGCTTTTCCTGGCCTTTGAACTTCCGGTAGGGGCTGAAATAGGAGAGGGTGTCCCTATCCTCAGCGCTGAGTTTCCCTTGGACCATTCGGGCCAAGATCTGGCCCAGGCCGGGGCCGAGCATGAAACCCTGTCCGCACATGCCGACGGCGAGAATGAACCCCGGGACTTCTTTTTTTTCTCCGACGATGGGCAGGCCGTCCGGGGTCATGGGATACAGACCGCGCCACGTCCGGCGGACCCTGAGATTCTTGAGGCGGGGGATGACCTCGACCATCCGCTTGGCCACCATGGGCAGGAAGGCGCTCGTCTCCCGGACGTCCAGGCCCCCGATCGGCGGACACGGAGTGATGCAGAAAATGACCTGCCCGGTATCGTGCTGGTAGAAGTAATAATTGGCCGAGCCCGCGACAGGCCGGAGGTCGACGATCATAGGCTCAAGAAACCGGGTCACAGCCTCGGTGACGGCCCCTTCGTGGGAGTCCGGACGCACGGGCACGTCGACGCCGGCCAGCCGGGCCACCTCTGCGCCGAGGGGACCGGCCGCGTTGATGACGGCCGCGGATGTGTATTCCCCCTTATCTGTCCGGAGGCCCGTTACCCGGCCGCCTGCGATTATCAGGCTCGTTACCTTTTCGTTGAACCGGAATTCGGCGCCGAGGCTCCTGGCCCGTCTGTAAAAGGCATGGACGGCGAGAAGGGGAGAGGCATTTCCGTCGTCGGGCGCCAGCGTCCCTCCGATGAGTCCGTTCGGGTTGAGGTCGGGAACGGCCTCGAGGAGCTGCTTCCTGTCGAGCCAGTCGATGCGGAGTCCTTGGGATTTCTGGAAGGGGAGAAGCCCTTTCAGGCTTCTTTCCTCCTCCTCGCGATAAGCGACGAACGAGTAGCCGCCCTTGCGCCATTCGATTTTGTCCCCGTACCGTTCTTCCCAGGCAGCAAAGACATCAAGGCTGCGGAGGGACACACGGATCTTGGCCGCGTCGGAATGGGTTGCCCGGAGGCCGCCGATGGCCCGCTTGTTCGACCCCTGGCCCACGCTCGGGAGCTCATCGACGACGAGGGTCCGGAGGCCCGCCTCGGCCAGGTAGAGCGCTGCGGGCGTCCCGACGCTTCCCGCGCCGATGACGATAACGTCGAATGATCTAGGCGTCGCCACCCTCTTTTCCCTTCTCGTCGGCCAGGCCGGCGAAGACACCGAGCGGGACTTCCAGGAAAAGGGGTCTCTTCGGCTGGTCGACGATTTCGGATTCCGGGACTCCTTCCTCCCGGAACAAGCGGTGAACGAGCGGGGTGCAGGTCTTGGCCCCGCAGGACCCCATACTGGTCCTCGTCAGGGCTTTGATCTCGTTGATGTCGCACAAGCCTTCGCGGATAAGTTTCCGGATCTCGCCGGCCGTGACTCGCTCACAGCGACAGATGATGGTATCGTCTTCCGTCCTCTCCACGTAGCGTTCCAGGGGGTCACTCTCCCTTTCGGGCTGAAGGCGGAGGCCGGCGATTTTCTTGGCGTATTCCCTGGGAGCCCGGACCTTGACGATCACCGTTCGGTCATTGGCCTTGATCGCCTTGACCGCGGCGACCTCGACTCGGCCCAGGGCCTGACCCTCCGTGTCCTCGACGACGACCGAGTCTCCCGCCTGGAGTGTTTCCTTGAGGAACTCCAGGGGGATGGCCACGGTCGGGAACTCCGGATCCTTACGGAAATCGACCATGGTGATGGCCAGGCCAGGGCAGATGGCCACGCATCTTTCGCAGCCGGTGCAGCCTTTGCCGTCCCTGCTTGAGAAAAACGCGGGCAGCATCCGGATATCGGTCCGGTCGATTTCGATGAGGTTGTTGGGGCAAACAGCAGTGCAGGGGTCGCAGGGGATTTCCTGGTTGCAGTGGAGCACCGGGAAAACGCCACTTTCGTCTTCCGGTACCGTCTCGGGCAGGGTTTTCCCGGGCTTGGACTTCAGGATTTCGGCTGTTCTGTACCATTCCTCGGAGATCCCTCCGATATCGTGCCCCAGCGAGCGGGCGACCTCGAGCCCCCGGATCTTGCCCGAGAAGATGGCCGCCGACGCCTCGGCGATTTCCTCCGCGTCGCCGGCCGCGAAGGCCGTCATCCCGAACTCGCGGGCTTTTTCGTAGAACTCGCTGACCGGATCGAGGCCGACGGCGATGAGGAGCGTGTCGCAGGCGAACGATTTCTCCGTTCCCGGGACGGGCCTGAAGTGTTCGTCAACCCGGACGACCGTCACGGATTCGACGCCTTCCGTCCCGTTGGCGCTGAGCACGGTATGCGACGTGAAGATCGGAACGCCCAGCCGGGCGAGCTTATCGCGGTGGACCTTGTATCCGCCGCATTCGGGCATGACCTCGACAAGGCCGCTGACCGCAATTCCTGCCTGGAGAGCGTGGTACCCTGCGATGAGTCCGACATTCCCGCCGCCGACAATAAAAAGGCGCCCCGTAGGTTTGACCAGGTCGCGGTTGACGAGTGTCTGGAAGGCCCCGGCCCCGTATACCCCGGGCAACGTATTCCCCGGGAAAGCCAGGTTCTTTTCGCGGGCGCCGGCGGCGACGAGCAGGACTTCGGGTGAAACGAGGACGTATCTTCGCCCCTCGATGAGGACGCCGACCTTCCTGTCGCTGAAGACGGCCAGAGCTGCGGCCTGGAGCCAGATCCGGAGGCTGGGTAAGGAGCGGACGTCTTTTTCGAGCCGGGTGGCGATGTCGATGCCGCGGGTGCCCGCGTAGACGGCTTCAATGGAGCCAAAAAAGCGATGGGTCTGGAGGACAAGCTTCCCGCCCAGGCGGTTCTTGTCGTCGATGATCAGGGCCTCGACGCCGCGCTTGCCGAGCTCGATCGCGGCCGACAGGCCGGCCGGTCCGCCGCCGATGATGAGAACGGGGACCCGGACCTCCTCGATGTCCTTAAGCCGGGCGGAAAGGTCATCTGCCGCGTCGACTCTGGGCAGGACGGGAAGCCCTTCCACAGGCTCCACGCGGAGGCCCAACCGGATAAACTCCATGCAGGCTTTTACAGGGATGCCGTCGGCTAGGACCAGGCACTGGGAGCACTGTCCGTTGGCGCAGAATATCCCTTGGGCTGCTCCGTCCTTGGGGTGATGGCCGAAAATCCTGACGCCGTTGGCGAACAGGGCCGAGGAAACTGTCTCTCCCTCCCTGGCCGTGAGGGTCCGCCCTTCCCAGAAGAAGGGGATTTCGGCGTGGGACGGAGCGGGCAGGATCGGATGTCGGTCGATGCGGAACACGGGGCTCTGCTTCTTCGCGCCTCGATGAAAAGATTAAAGGCGGGTATTATAGCACAAGAGTCTCTGGGAGAATATGCGCCGCGCGCCTGAGGAAATCCGCATCTTCCAGCTTGGCCACAAGGTCGTTCATGAAGCGGGCGGCCTCGGCGCCGTCGATCACCCGATGGTCAAAGGACAAGCAGAGAGGGAGGGTCCTAAGCGCGGTGACCTGGCCGTTTTTCACCCGCACACGGTCCTTGATGCTCATCGTGGCCAGGATGGCGACTTCGGGGTAGTTGATGATGGGCGTTGCCGCCTCGCCGCCGATCCCGCCGACGTTGGTGATGGAGAAGGTCCCGCCCTTCAGGTCGGCGAGGTCCAGGGCTCTTTTCTTGGCGGCTTCGGCCAGCGCCTGTATCTCCCCGGCCAGGTCAAATAGCGATTTCTGTTCTACTCCCTTTACCACTGGCACGATCAGTCCATCCGGCACATCCACGGCAACGCCGAAATTGTAGTATTTCTTGACGATGATCTCTTCATCCTCATCGTTGAGAGTCGCATTGAGCAGGGGATGGGCTTTGAGAGCGGCCAAGAGGGCCTTGATGATGAAGGGCAGATAGGTCAGTTTGACGCCTTTTTGCGCGGCCTGAGGTTTGAGCTCCTCCCTGATCTTCACAAGCTCGGTGACGTCCGCCTCGTCGAAGTGAGTCACATGGGCGGCCGTCGAAACAGACTCGTGCATCCGCTTGGCCGTTGCCCGCCTGATTCCACGAAGCGGAATCCGTTCGAGTTCGCCATAGAAATCGAACTTCTCTTTGATCTTGAAGGCCGGTTTCTTCTCTTCTTTTGGGGCTGCCGCCGCCGACATGGCGGCCCGGACATCCTCCTCGGTAATCCGTCCCTGAGGGCCGGTGCCTCTGATGCCCTTGAGGTCGACTCCGGCCTCCAGGGAGAGCTTGCGGACCTTCGGAGCGGCCAGCACTTCCCGGATCTCTTCCCGGCTCTCCGGGACGACACCGACAACCGAGGGCCCTGTGGCCGGGGCCGGCCTTGCCTCCGCTTTGACTTCCGCCTCTGCTTCGACGACCGACTCCCCCTTCTCGCCGATTGTCACCAGGACCTGTCCGACCTTGATAATGTCCTTTTCTTTGACGTGGATCCTGAGGACAGTCCCTTTGTAAGGGGAGGGCATCTCGACCACAGCCTTGTCGGTCTCGATCTCGGCCAGCGTCTGGTCCTCTTTGACCTCGTCCCCTTCCTTGACGAGCCAGCGGACTATCTCTCCCTCTGTGATCCCTTCCCCGACATCCGGAAAGCGGAATTGCCTGGCCATGTTTAAGACTCCATGATCTTTTTTATTCCCCACGCCACACGCCCGGCGCTGGGGTAATAGTAATCCTCGCCCTTGGCCAACGGGACCGTTATGTCCTGACCGGTTATACGCAGGACGGGCGCCTCCAGCTGGAACATAGCCCTCTCGGCGACAAAGGCCGCGATCTCGGCGCCCAGGCCGCACGTTTTGGGAGCCTCATGAACCACCACGAGCCGACCGGTCCTTTTAACCGACTGCAAAACGGTCTCCCGGTCGAGCGGCGCCAGGGTCCTCAGGTCGATGACTTCGGGGAAAATTCCGTCCTTTCCCACGATCTCGGCCGCCTGTTCGACCGCCGGGATCATGGCGCCCCAAGCGACTAGGGTTACGCCCTCGCCCTCGCGGACGATTTTGGCCCGGCCGAGCGGAACTTCATAAAGCCCCTCGGGGACTTCCTGGCGTCCGGCCCGGTATAGCCTGGTCGGTTCCAGGAAGATGACCGGGTCCTCGTCGCGGACAGAAGCTACCAGGAGTCCCTTGGCGTCGTACGGCGTCGAGGGCACTACGACTTTAAGTCCCGGGATCTGGCAAAACAGCGCTTCCGTGCTCTCCGAATGATGTTCCAGGGACCTGACTCCGGCCCCGTAGGGCGTCCGGATGACGATGGGGACGGTGAACCGGCCGCGGGACCGGTTCCTGAGCCGGGCGGCGTGGGAGATGATCTGGTTCATGGCCAGGTAGATAAACCCCATGAACTGGATCTCGGCGATCGGGCGGAGCCCGGCGGCCGCCATCCCGATCGCTGTCCCCACGATCGCCGATTCGGCCAGCGGAGTGTCGATGACACGTTCAGGCCCGAACTTTTCGAGCAGCCCTTCGGTCAGCCGGAATACCCCGCCGTCCACTCCGATGTCTTCTCCCAGGAGTAGGACTCTCGGGTCTCTCTCCATCTCCTGGGACATCGCCTGGTTGAGCGCCTGGACCATATTGAGCATCATCTCGGTTCTCTCTTCAGGAAGTCGCGAAGCTCGGCCAACTGGTCGTTCAACTCCGGGGTCATGTCCTTGAAGGTGTGGACGAAGAGATCTTCCGGGCGGGGAGGAGGAGCGCTTTCCGCCTCCTCTATCGCCTTGCTGATCAGGGCATCAGCCTCTTTCTGAACGCTGCTTTCGAAAGACTCATCCCAGAGTGCTTTGTCTTTGAGGTAGAGCCGGAATCGTTCGATCGGGTCCCGCCGGGACCACTCGTCGAGTTCGGACTCCGTCCGGTAGCGGGAAGCGTCGTCGGAGGTGGTGTGATTGCCCATCCGGTAGGTGAAGGCCTCGATCAAGGTGGGCCCTCCTCCGGAGCGAGCCTTATCCAGTGCCTCTCTGGTCAGAGCGTACATCGCCAGGACGTCGTTCCCGTCCGCGCGGAGGCCGTCGAATCCGTAGGCGGATGCCTTCTGGGCGATGGTCTTTGCCGCCGTCTGCCGGCGGACGGGCGTGGAGATGGCATACTGGTTATTGAAGCAGATGAAGACATTGGGTGTCTTGAACACACCGGCGAAGTTCAGCGCTTCGCTGAAATCCCCTTCCGAAGTGGCGCCGTCGCCAAAATTGACGAGGGCGGCTGCCTGTTCCTTCCGGTATTTCATGGCCATCCCGCAGCCTACGGCATGGGGAATCTGGGAGCCCACCGGCACGGAAATCGTGAAAATATTGAGGCCGGCGGGCATCCTCATCCCCTCCTCGTTTCCCATCCAATAGAGGTAGTAGTTCTTGAGAGGAAGGCCCAAAGTCAGGAACGTCCCCAAGTCCCGGAAATAGGGGAAAGCCCAGTCCTTGGGCTCGAGGGCGAAGGCCGACCCTACCTGGCAGGCTTCGTGGCCGAGGCTGGGGGCAAAAGTCCCCATGCGTCCCTGGCGCTGGAGTTTGAGCGCCTTGAGGTCGGCGGCCCGGGTTGTCGCCATCAGCGAGTAGAGCTTCTGGAGGTCGGAGGAGGAAAGCTGCGGCTCAAGCTCCGGGTTGGCCCGGCCGTCTTCCGCTAGGACCTGGAACAAGCCGTCCATCATCCCTGCTTTAGGGCCCAATCCTTGAGCTTGTCGTAGGGCACCTCGCCGCAGAGGACGTCGTTCGTCTCCGGGCAGAAAAAGGTCGGAGTCCGCAGCTGGCCGCCGCATTTGGGGGCGATGACCGGCCGGTAGGACCTCATCAGGTCAGCGTTTTTCTCGTCGTGCCAGACTTCGAGCCGCTCGAACTTCACTTTTTCTTCCTTTTCCAGGCGGTCGACATGGGGCATCATCGCCTTGCAGTGGGGGCATTCCCGGGCATGGAACATGATCAGTCGGCTCACTTTTTCCTCCTTATGAACAGTCCGCACCAGCACTCTCCATCCTCTTTGCCCTTATAAGTCTCATGGCTGACGAAGCTGCAGGGGCAGACGAGCTTCAAGTCTTCGCTGAAATCCTTGGTCCTCAGCCGGCAGGGGCAGTATTTGAACCCGTGATTCTGCTCGCAGTCGAAAATGCCGTCAAAGAGCATGTCGACCTTGGCCGCGTCCGGGTTGACCTCGAATTCGTTTTTCTCCGCGAATTTTTCGATGGCCGCCCGGAATTCCTCCCGGGCCATGGTCGTGCGGGTCGGCTGCATTGTCCGTCCGGCTTCGTCCGAGGAGATCTCCACGTAGGCGTTCCTGACCAGGCAGGTCGGACAGATTTCCGGGGGCTTGACGCCGAAATGGATATCCCCGCAGACGTAGCAACGCCAGTATTTCTTCATGGGAGTCAATCCCCGGCTAGACACCCGCGGATTCCTTCCTATTCATCCCGAGCTCCTGTTTGCATATTTATCTTACTAATCTTATCGGAAAATGATTCTTTGGTCAACCCATTCCACAGCCCGCCGTCTCCGCTCGGCGCGGTTCATAGGGACTTCAGATAGGCCATAAGGTCGGAGACCTCCTGGATCTGCAAATAGCCGAAAGAGGGCATGCTGCGGTAGGGAGTCGTCAGCTGCTGCCGGACGTTTTCCTCGGTCACCGGCCGGCCGCTGGAGGGAAGGAGGCCTTTCTGAAAAAACCCTTTCAATCCCGGGCCGAGTTTGACCTCTTCATTGTCGGCATAATGGCAGGAGGCGCAGTGCCGGCTGAAGGATTCCCGCCCCGAGTCGATCGAGCCCTGGAGCAGGGGAGCGGCGGATACGGACGAGGGGCGATTATCCGTCAGGATGGCTCGCAGAAGAAAAGGCCCGGCCGAAACGGAAAAGACGACCAGGGTAAGGATGAGTACAGCCATCCCCAGGCCCGGAACGATTCGGATAAACAACTTGTAGTAACGAACGAGGCTGATCTTGAGCAGAAAAATGAACAGGAGGAAGAGGGCGAGGAACGCATGCAGGACCGCCCGGGTGGGAAGAGTATCGCCCAAGTCGATAAAAATATCCGTACCCAGGACGGCCAGCCCAAGCAGCAAAACGGCGAATCCATACCCGGCGGCCCGATGGATCTTCCTGAGAGCGGCCGGATAAGCCTTTTTTTCCGTCCGGCCCATCGATATCAACATCGTCCAGGCTGCGCTGAGTCCGGCGGCGAGCAGAGCGACAGCCAAAATGGACTTAAGGACGTAAACCGACATTTAATTTCCTCCTTTCCTGGAGCCGGGCCGGCTCAGTCCAGATGGTAGTTGGGTGCCTCTTTGGTGATCATGACGTCGTGGACATGGCTTTCCCGCAGTCCGGCCGACGTGATCCGGATGAACTTCGCCTTTTTCTGGAGCTCTTCGATATTGCGGCAGCCCGCGTAGCCCATTCCGGCTTTGAGGCCGCCCACCATCATCTGGATGATATGGGAGGTGCTGCCCTTATAAGGAACGCGGCCCTCGATCCCCTCGGGCACGAGCTTGCTCTCGCTCAGTGGGGAATCCTGGAAATAGCGGTCCCGGCTGCCCTCCCTCATGGCGTCGAGCGAACCCATGCCGCGGTAGGTTTTGTAAGAGCGGCCTTGATAGATAACGGTCTCTCCGGGAGACTCATCCGTGGCGGCCAGCAGGTTGCCGAGCATGACCGAGCTGGCGCCGGCGGCGATGGCCTTGGTGACGTCGCCGGAGAATTTGATGCCGCCGTCGGCGATCACGGGGATGCCCTTGGCCGAAGCGGCCCGGTAGACATCGGCCACGGCTGTTATCTGGGGAACGCCCGCTCCGGTGACAACGCGGGTCGTACAGAGCGAGCCCGGCCCGACGCCGACCTTGACGGCATTCACCCCGAGCGCGATCAGGTCTTCGGCGGCCTCGGCGGTCCCGATGTTGCCGGCAACGAGCTCTTGATCGGGGAAGCGGGACCGGAGCTTTTTGACCGTGTCCAGGACACGCTGGGAATGGCCGTGGGCCGTATCGATGACAAGGATATCGACTTTGGCCCGGATGAGCGCTTCGGCCCTTTCCTGGGTATCCGCGCCGACTCCGACCGCCGCTCCGACCCGCAGCCGTCCGAGCTGGTCTTTTGCGGCGTTGGGAAATTGGATACGCTTGAGGATGTCCTTGTACGTGATCAGGCCCTTGAGATGAAATTGCTCGTCCACCATCAGGATCTTTTCGATCTTGTGCTTATGGAAGAGCTTCTCCGCCTCGTCGAGAGAAGTCCCGAGGGGAACGGTAACCAGCTCTCTGGTCATGACTTTCTCAACCGGCAGGTTGAGGCGGGTTTCGAACCGGATATCGCGGTTGGTGATGATGCCGACGAGCTTGTTGGATTCATCCGTGATGGGCAGGCCGCTGATCTTGTATTTGTGCATAAGCTCGATGGCCTTGAATATTTTTTCCTGCGGCCTCACCGTGATCGGGTCGACGACCATGCCGCTCTCATGGCGCTTCACCTTGTCTACTTCCTCGGCCTGGATGTCGACCGGCAGGTTGCGGTGGATAATCCCTATGCCGCCCTGTTGGGCCAGGGAGATAGCCATCCTGGACTCGGTTACGGTATCCATGGCGGCACTGACCAGAGGGATATTGAGCTCGATGTTCTGGCTCAGCCGGGTGGTCACATCCGCTTCAGCCGGGATGATGCTGGTCTTGGCGGGAAGGATCAGGACGTCATCAAAAGTCAGCCCCTCTCTGATTTTAGCGTCCAGCATGGGTCCTCCTTTGACCTAGTGTTTCTTCCTCCCGCTGGGGATCGTCGAGCGGATCTGGCGGCCGCGCGGGGGAGGGGCGGCGGCTTGCGGCTGCTGATAGTAAAGGGGCTGCTGTTTCCTCTGGGGGACTTCTTCCTGGACGACCGGCTGGATGAGGAAAAGGTAACGGACAGAATCCTCCTCGATCCGGTCCATCATGGCCTGGAACATATCGTAGCTTTCCTTCTTATACTCGATGAGCGGGTCGCGCTGGCCATAGCCGCGAAGCCCGATTCCCTCCTTGAGATAATCCATCCCCAGGAGATGGTCCTTCCACTGGGAATCGATGACCTGGAGCATGATGATGCGCTCGAATTCCCTCATCCGACCAGCAGTAAGGAGCCGCTCCTTCTCATCGTAAGCGGACTTAAGGGTTCCCAAAATTCCTTCCCGGAGCTCTTCGTGGGTGACGGAGGTCCAGTCAAGATGCAGATCGTCGAGGTTGAAACCGAACTGGGTCCCCACGGCCTGCTTAAAGGCTTCGACGTCCCAATCTTCAGGCTGTTTGTCTTTGTTGGCGTAGCTGTCCAGATGCCATTCAATGAGCGTCTCGATCAGTTCCTCGACGAAGGACCGCATGTCCTTGCCCTCGAGGATCTCCTTGCGCATCTTGTAGATCGTCTCGCGCTGCTTGTTCATCACGTCGTCGTACTCGAGCAGGTGTTTGCGGACGGTGAAGTTTTGGCCCTCGACCTGGCGCTGGGCTCTCTCGATAGCGCGGCTGACCATCCGGTGCTCGATTGGAACGCCCTCGCTCATGCCGATCCTGGCCATCAGCCCCGAGATGCGTTCGCTGCCGAAGATGCGCATCAGGTCGTCCTCGAGGCACAAGTAGAAACGCGAGGAGCCGGGATCTCCCTGACGGCCGGCCCGCCCGCGGAGCTGGTTGTCGATCCGGCGCGCCTCGTGCCGCTCCGTGCCGAGGATGTGGAGCCCGCCCATTTCGACGACCTTCCGGTGCTCGTCCTCGGTGGTCAGCTTGGCATCGGCCAGGGCCTTTTCCCATTGCTCCGGGGTGGCTTTGAGAGGATCGAAACCCGATTTCCGGAGCTGCTCCCGGGCTAGAAAGTCGGAGTTGCCGCCCAGCAGGATGTCCACACCGCGGCCGGCCATGTTGGTGGCGATGGTCACGGCGCCGACCCGACCCGCCTGGGCGATAATGGTGGCTTCCATCTCGTGGTATTTGGCGTTGAGGACAACGTGCTTGAGCCCTTTGCGTCGAAGCAGGGTGCTCAGGTGCTCGGATTTCTCGATCGAAACCGTCCCGACCAGGACCGGCCGGCCCATCTTGTTCAGCTCAATGATCTCTTCGAAGGCCGCTTGCCATTTTTCCCCGGCTGTCCGGTAAACCACGTCGGCATACTCGGTCCGGATGAGGTCCTGGTTGGTGGGAATCTCGACCACCTCCAGCTTGTAGATATGATGGAACTCGGTGGCCTCGGTGGCGGCCGTACCGGTCATGCCGGCCAGTTTCTTGTACATGCGGAAATAATTCTGGAAGGTGATCGAGGCGAGAGTCTGGTATTCCTCTTCGACGCGGACTCTCTCCTTGGCCTCCAGGGCCTGATGCAGCCCGTCGCTGTAGCGGCGTCCGGGCATCAGGCGGCCGGTGAACTCATCTACGATGATGACCTTGCCGTCCTGGACCATGTAATCGACATCGCGCTTAAAGAGATGGTGGGCCTTCAGGGATTGGTTGATGTGGTGGACAAGGTCCATGTTGGCGAGATCGTAAAGGTTGGAGACACTCAGGAACCTTTCGGCCTCAGAAACCCCCTCCTCGAGGATCGAGACCGTCCGCGTCTTCTCGTCGACCTTGTAATGCTTCTCTTTGTGAAAGCGGCGGACCAGGTTGTCGACCTTGAAGTAGAGAGCGGTGGATTCCTCGGTCGGGCCGGAGATGATCAGGGGAGTGCGGGCTTCGTCGATCAGGATGCTGTCGACCTCGTCAACGATAGCGTAGTGGTGCTTTCTCTGGACAAGATCGCCAAGCCGGAACTTCATGTTGTCGCGCAGGTAATCGAACCCGAATTCGTTGTTTGTTCCATAGGTGATATCGCAGCCATAGGCGTGCTTGCGGTCGGCGTCCGTCATGTCGTGCTGGATCGTCCCCACGGAAAGGCCGAGAAAGTTATAGACGGGTCCCATCCATTCCGTGTCGCGCTTGGCCAGGTAATCGTTGACCGTGACGATATGGACGCCCTTTCCCTCGAGCGCATTGAGATAGGCGGGGAGGGTGGCGACCAGGGTCTTGCCCTCTCCCGTCTTCATCTCCGAGATCTTGCCCTGGTGGAGGACGATGCCGCCGATGAGCTGGACGTCGAAAGGGCGCATCCGCACGGTGCGTCGCCCCACTTCGCGGACAACCGCAAAGGCCTCGATCAGGATGTCGTCGAGGCCGGCGCCCCGGGCCAATTTTTCCTTGAATTCGGCGGTCTTGGCGCGCAGTTCGGCGTCAGAGAGTGTCTGGATCCGGGGTTCGAGCTCGGTGATGGCGACGGCCAGGGGCTGGAGCTTCTTCAGGTCCCGCTCATTCTTGGTCCCGAAGATTTTGGTGAGCAGCCACTTGACCATTTTCTATTTATTATCAGAAACTTCCCGCTGTGTCAATTTTAGGCTTGGGTATGGGATTCGTCAGCTCGCCGGCCTTTGTCCGAGACGCCAACATTATTTAGGCCTCCCTTGATCGGTCAGGGGACGTAGGAGGGGTTAGGGCAGGCAATGACTTGGGGATAGTGTTTTGGAGGAGGGATTGATTTTTTCCTGCCTATCAGCTACAATGATATTGAGAATCATTCTCAACTTTGGCATAATGTTCGGGATAAAAAAATGATTAGACTTGCTGAAGCTCCGCCTGGCCGGGAGCTGCGGATTTTAGACATCCAGGGCGGGGAAGTAGTCCGCCGCCGTCTGTTTGCCCTGGGATTTCATAAGGGCGACCTTATTGAGGTCAATTCCAAGGGGATTTTCAGGGGCCCTCTTCTCATAAAAAACCTGACCTCGGACACGAGTGTCGCCCTGGGCCGAGGCGTCGCCGGAAAGATTATGGTGGACCTCTTTTCTGATGGGCAATGAATTCCCGACCGTAATCTTCCTGGGTCAGCCGAATAGCGGAAAGAGCACCCTGTTCAATGCCATCGCCGGCCACAAGGCACTGACCTCGAATTTCCCGGGGACGAGCTACAAGCATACTCACAGCGAGGTCAATATCGAGGGTCGCCTCCTCAACGTCGTCGACCTTCCGGGCACCTATTCTCTCACCCCCTCAGAGCCGGCCGAAAAGGTCATCCTGAGCCATCTTTTTCAGGAGAAGCCCGATCTGATCGTCAACGTGGTGGACGCCTCCATCCTGGGGCGAAGCCTGGAGCTCACGCTCGAACTGCTTGAGCTGGGCTACCCCATGATCGTCGCCCTGAACATGGTCGACCTGGCCGAGAAGAAGGGGATCCAGGTTGACCCCAAGAAATTGGAGAAGCGGCTGGGGGTCAAAGTTGTGTCCACCGTCGCCCCCCACGGCCGCGGCCTCAAAGAGCTTCTTGAGGCGGCCTTCTTCTGTCTGAATAATCGATGCCCGGTGGTATCTCTCCGCTGGTCAGGGGATATCGAGGAAGAGGTCAGCCGCCTGGCCGAACATCTGCCGGCCGAAATCATCGTCGCCGGAAACCGCAGGTTCACGGCGATCAAGCTGATTGAAGCCGAAAAGACTTTTTGCGTTGAGGTGCTGGCTGAGGTCGAACCTGAACTCAAGAGCGATCTGGACCTGGTCAAGAAAAGGATCGAAGATAAACGCCGGGCCCCGGCCTATGAAGTTATCGCCGCAGAGCGGCACCATCTGGCTCTCAAATTGTCCGAGGAGTGCAGCCAGGTCCAGCGCGGAAAGCAGCTGAGCTGGGACGAGCGCGTCGATGACGTCATCATGCACCCCTTCCTCGGCTATCTCATCCTGGCGCTCATTTTTCTTGCCTTTTTCTTCCTCGTCTTCAAGATCGGTGGCCCGCTTGAGGGACTACTGCTTGGCCCATTGGCCCTTTTGAGGACGCAGTTTTCCGGCTGGCTGGGGTCGGGACTGCTTTTCCATATCGCCGACGGGCTCATCCAAGGGATCGGCGGAGGAGCGGCGATCGTCCTGCCATATTTCGTCCCCCTGTTGTTTTTCATGGCCTTTCTCGAGGACTTGGGCTATTTGGCCAGGGCCGGCTTCCTCCTCGACACTTTTATGCACCGCATCGGGCTGCACGGAAAATCGGTGTCCCCGTTCATCCTGGGGTTCGGCTGCAATGTCCCGGCCGTACTCTCCACCCGGATCCTCGAATCGCGGCGCGACCGGGTGATCACCTCGCTGCTCATTCCCTTTATTCCCTGTTCAGCCCGGACCACCATCGTCCTGGCGCTCGTTGCGTTCTACCTGGGACCGGCCTGGGCGCTCGGCTTTTATTTCTTCAACATCCTTCTCGTGGCCGTGATCGGACGGATCCTGTCCTTGTTTTTCAAGGATCCCTCACCCGGGCTTATCCTGGAGATCCCATCGCTCAAAGCGCCCTCACTAATGAATATGGCTCGGAAGACCTATCTGGAGCTCAAATCCTTCGTCAAGTTCGCCTGGCCTCTGCTCGTCGGCGGCAGCATCGTGCTGAGCCTGCTCCAGTTCCTGGCCTTAGACAAGGTCCTAAACGCCGCCTTCTCTCCGCTCGTTGTCCACGGGCTCGGCCTGCCGGAGCCCTTGGGAATCACCCTCGTGTTCGGTTTCCTGCGCAAAGAGCTTTCCTTGATCATGATGCTCCAGGCCCTGGGGGTCGAATATAAAAACCTGCTGACCGTCATCTCCCGGGAACAGATTCTGGTCTTTACGGTATTCGTCAGCTTCTTCATCCCCTGCCTGTCGACATTTGCGATTCTCTGGAAAGAGACCGGCAAAAAGATTGCCTTTCTCTCTGTCGGCTTGAGCATCACTGTGGCCGTCATGGTCAGCCTTCTGGTGCGGCTGATCTTCTGAACCGGCTTCGGGCCCTGCCGTCATCTCCGTTAAGAAGAAAAACTCTTCTTCTCACGCCGCTGGCGGTGAAAGGTCACGGCGAAGCGGTGGGCTTCGTCGCGGATGTGCTGGAG
>CAYGXD010000032.1:25378-29729 GCA_964353705.1 uncultured Eubacteriales bacterium
CGGTTAGGTCGGCCAGGGCGGGATTTTCGGCTGGCGCTTTCCGCAGCAGCCGCTCGGCGTTCCGGACCGCCAGTTCGACGAGCCTCCTGTCCCGCCCTCTCTGCGGGACCGAAAATTTTACGGTCGAGCCCTTTTTCCTCGAGAGCCGCTCAGCCAGGTCACGGATCGATGGAAACGAGTGAGGAAGGAGGACTTTGTCGGGAAAATCCTCGCTCTGGCCGTAGAAGCCGTCCAGGATACGGGCCAGGGCCGCCTCGACCGGATTATCCTCGGGCTCCCTGGCCGCCATTTCCTCGGTGTCTCGGACCTTGCCCCGCCGCATGAAAAAGACATAGAGGGCCAGCTTCTCCTTATCCCTGGCCAGCCCGAAAATGTCGGTGTCTTCGAGTCCCACGGAGATGAGCTGCGGCCTTTCCTTGATCTGCTCTATGGTGCGGATGAGGTCGCGCCAATTACCCGCCTGCTCGTAGTCGAGGCGCGCCGAGGCGTCGTCCATCCTCTGCCTGAGGGCTTTCAGCAGCTGGCCGGTCCTTCCCTCCAGGAAGAGAAGGGCGTTGGAGACATTTTCCCCGTACTCGGCTTCTCCTATCGACCCGACGCAGGGCGCCGAGCACAGCTTGAGGTCATGCTCCAGACAGGCCCTCCGGCGCTTTCCGGGTACGCTTTCCTCGCAGCCGCGGATGCCGAAGTACCTGTTCAGCAGGTGGATGGTCTTGCGGGCTTGAGAGGCGGGGCTGAACGGTCCGAAATAGCGGGCGCCGTCATCCTCGACTTTCCGGGTCAGGATGACTCCGGGGAATCTCTCGCCGACGGTCAGCTTGAGATAAGGAAAGCTTTTGTCGTCCTTGAGCCGGAGGTTGAACTTGGGCTGGTAGCGCTGGACGAAATTGTTCTCTAGGAAGGCGGCTTCTTTTTCCGAGCCGGTGAGGATGAAATCGATGTCCGCCGTCTCCGCCCTGATGTTGGCGACCTTGAGATCGGCGGGGACGGCAAAATAGCTGCGGACGCGGTCTTTGAGGGAGCGGGCCTTGCCGATGTAGACAATCTCGCCCCCGGCATTTTTGAAAAAATAGATGCCTGCTTTGTTGGGGAGCTCGGCCAGCCGCTGCTTGAGCTTGTCGTCCATGGCCGTCAGAATCCCATCTCCAATTCCCTTTTCTTGAGCTTGACGAGCTCGTCCCGGAGCGCCGCGGCCTTCTCAAACTCGAGGTTCCCGGCCGCCTCCTTCATCAGTTTCTCCAGCTCTTCCATCCTTTTCTTCCGTTTCTCGGGGGACAGGTAGACGGATTTTTCTTCAGAAATACGGGTGTAGTCCAGATAATCCCTTTCGTACAGGCTGTTCATGGCCTCATCGATCCGCTTGCGGATGGATTGGGGGGTAATATTGTTCCGGATGTTATAGGAGTCCTGGATCTTGCGGCGTCTATCCGTCTCGGCCAGAGCCCGGGCCATGGATTCCGTGGTCATGTCGGCGTAGAGGATCGCTTTTCCGGCGACGTTCCTGGCCGCCCGGCCGAATGTCTGGATGAGGGAAGTCGAGGAGCGGAGAAAGCCCTCCTTATCGGCGTCCAGGATGGCCACGAGCGACACTTCGGGAAGGTCCAGCCCTTCCCGCAAGAGATTGATGCCGATCAAGGCGTCGAACTTGCCCTTCCTCAAGTCCCTCAGGATGTTGACCCGCTCGAGGGTTTCGATGTCCGAGTGGAGATAGCGGACCCGGAGGCCGAGCTCGTGGTAGTGCCGCGTCAGCTCTTCGGCCATCCTCTTGGTCAGCGTTGTCACCAGGGTGCGCTCGTCTCTTTTTGCCCGCTGCCTGATCTCGTCCATCAGGTCGTCCACTTGGCCCTTGACGGGGCGGACCTCGACTTCCGGGTCGGTCAGGCCCGTCGGCCGGATGATCTGTTCGATGATCCGGCCGGGGGACTCGCGGACTTCGTATTCGCCGGGCGTCGCCGAGACATAGAGTATCTGGCCCGTCCGGGACCCGAATTCCTTGAAGTTGAGGGGGCGGTTGTCGAGCGCCGAAGGCAGGCGGAACCCGTGCTCCACGAGGGTCAGCTTGCGGGAACGGTCGCCGTGATACATCCCGCCGATCTGAGGCACGGTCACGTGCGACTCGTCGATGATCATCAGAAAATCCTTGGGAAAATAGTCCAGGAGCGTGTACGGCGGCTCACCGGGCTGACGCTGGCTAAGATACCGCGAGTAATTCTCGATGCCGGGGCAGTACCCGAATTCGCGCATCATCTCCAGGTCATAGAGGGTCCTTTCCTCGATGCGTTCGGCCTCGACCGCTTTGCCCTGCTTCTGAAAAAAGTCGATCTGTGCGGCCAGTTCCTTCTCGATCCCGGCGACCGAGGTGTTAAGGACGTCCTGAGGGGTGGAAAAAAAAGTCCGGGGATGGATGACGATCTCGTCAAATGTCTCGACGGTCCGGCCCAGCAGGGCGTCGATGGAGGAGATGGCGGCCACGCCGTCATCGGCCAGCTCGATGCGGTAGGCCAGGTCCTCATAGGATGGGAAGATGTCGATGATGTCCCCCCGCAGACGGAACGTCCCTCTTTTGAAGTCGTCTTCCTGCCGCTCGTACTGCATGCCCACCAGCGAGGCGACGATCTTTTTCCGGGAGACGGCCTGCCCCTTGGCCAGGCGGAAGCTCATCGAGTAGTACGTCTCCGGCGCCCCGATCCCGTAGATACAAGAGACTGAGGCCACGATGATGACGTCCCGTCGCTGGAACAGCGCGTTGGTGGCGCAGAGGCGCATCCGGTCGATCTCGTCGTTGATGGTGGCCTCTTTGGCGATATAGGTATTGGAGGAGGGGATGTAGGCCTCCGGCTGGTAGTAGTCATAATAGCTGACGAAGTACTCGACGGCGTTGCGTGGAAAGAACCGCCGGAACTCCTGGTAGAGCTGGGCGGCCAGGGTTTTATTGTGTGAGATGACCAGCACCGGCCTCTGGAGGCGGGCGATGACATTGGCCATGGTGAACGTCTTCCCCGAGCCGGTAACCCCCATCAAAACCTGGTGGGGATTTCCCTCGGTCAGGCTAGCGGCGAGGGCGTCGATGGCTTTGACCTGGTCCCCCTTGGGGGTGAATTCCGAATGGAGCTCAAAATTCTTCATCGGCTCCATTATATCAATTTTCCAACCCCGGGCCAGAAGGAGAAATAGAAGATGAGAGGGGCGGTTTCGTTACGGCTTGGTCAGGATCTTGACGGTCCCCTTGAACTTGGCCCCGTCCTCGATCGATATGACGGCGGCGGACAGGTCGCCGCGCATCCGGGCCGTGCTCTCGATGATGACCTTGCCCGTAGCCGAGATATTCCCGACGAACTCTCCTCTGATGCGGACGTTCCTGACCCGGGCTTCGGCTTCGACCCGGCCGCTCGAGTCGACCAGGAGATCATTTTCGGGAAGTGAGATCTTGCCGAGGACCCGGCCCCGGACGACCAGGTCTTCCCGGCTGCTGATCTCGCCCTGAACAAGGCTGGTTTGACTGAGATGCGATACCCCGTCCGGAGGCGCCGGCAACGGTTCCTTTTTATCTGGAAGTGTCATGGTCTCACCTCGGAGGAATGGATCGTGTCCGATTATAGATTTGAGCCTCTTCGTTGTCAATCCGGCGCGAATTCTCTAGAATAGAGATGGAGATTGAACATGATAACAAGAAGGATGTCGACGTTCCCATTCCTATTGATTCTTCTGTGCCTCAGCCCATTCTCCGGATCGGCCCAACAGCCTGAGGAGCTGAAAATTTTCCAGGCCGAAAGCCGGTTTGTCATCGACGGAGACCTGGCGGATTGGGCGGCGATAGCGGAGGTCCCCGTGCAATTTGCGGCCGATGGAAGTGTCTTGCCGCCGTCGGCGGACCTGACCGTCACCGTCCGGTTCAGCTTTGACTCCGAATATTTTTATCTGGCGATTAAGGTCTTGGACGATCGGGTTGAGTTCCCGGACATGCGCCGCCGGGAGGGCGACGGCTTCTACCTGGCCTTTGTCAATCCGGAGACCCAGGCTTCGAAAGAACGCTCCTTGATCTTTGGGTTCTCCCGGTTCGGGAATGAGCCCATCGCCATTATCGACAGGCCGGGAGAAGAGGCAGCGGGCCCCGCCAGAGATGTTCAGTTCCAGATCAAATTGGACGAACCCGGAAAGTCGGTATCGTATGAACTGGCCATCCCCTGGAAATACAGCAATTATTTCCGCCCGTTCATTCAGCAGAGATTGGGGATCAACCTGACCTATGATGATCTTGACGCCGGGCAAAAAAAGATCGTCCAGCTTGTCCCGGATGCGGAATATCGGCCCGAGAGCGCCGCTTCCAAAAAGATCCTTATCGCCGAGTTCG
>CAYGXD010000033.1:0-29126 GCA_964353705.1 uncultured Eubacteriales bacterium
GGGGAACGACGCCGTCCCCCTCAAACTCCCCCGCGGTGGCGCGTCTTCTGATGATTATCATATAGCCAGGCTACCCACGAGACACGCCACTAATATTGCCAAATTTTGACAAATAATGACAAATAATGTTAATTACGGGCCAGAAGCACGAAAAGCGGTATGCTTTATTGATTTATTTTCAATAAGTTACGTTATCCCTTCCTGGCATGATTATTGCTAAGATATAATTGCCCACCGAAATGGGGGCAATAATTTTCGAAGGAGGTTTTTTTGATGCTTAAAAGAATGAGAGGTTTCACGCTGATCGAGCTGCTCATCGTTGTCGCGATCATCGGTATCCTGGCCGCCCTGCTCATCCCCAACGCTCTCGCCGCCATCCAGAAGGCGAAGCAGAAGGGCACGATGAAGGACATTAACTCCATCGCCACGGCCATCACCGACTACATCACCGACAATGGGACGGCTCCGCTTCACAGCGGGCAACTGGCTGGCGGTGATCAGCTCTACACCGACTTGAGCGGGTTCTATCTCAAGGTCCTTCCCCAGAATGACCAGTGGGGCACGGCCTTCCAAATCGACTGCGGCACGGCTGCCGAAGGTGTCTACACCGGCGTGACCAACACCGGGGTGGATGATTTCGTCGTCGCTTCTTACGGCCGCGACAAATCGCAGACCGCCATCGCCTTTGATCCACTAAACCCCGCCACGGCTTATTTCCCGATCACCGGCATGACCAGCTTCGATTTGGACCTGGTCAACTGGAGCGGGAGCTGGATTCACGCTCCCAAGTCAGCCCAGCTCGGCAACACTTGACGCCTGACTGAGAAAGACTCGCAGAGAACATCAGGAAGTCAACCTCAAACGGGCGGCAAGGATACCCTTGCCGCCCGTTTTCATATCAGTAGGGAGGGCGGAAATGACCAACCCAAATAGGGCCGGAGCGATGTCCAAGACGAACGAAGGCTTCACCCTGATCGAGATGCTGATCGTGGTTGTCATCATAGGGATCCTGGCGGCCCTTCTTATCCCTCAGTTCATAACTTCGATTCAGAAGGCCAAACAAAAAGGGACGATGCAGGACATGAACGGCATCGCCAAGTCGATCATCGATTACATAACCGATGTCGGCTATGCACCGGAGCAAAGCGGGGCTATGGTCGCCGGGTCCACCTTCGTAGAGGAGCTGAGGCCTTTTTATGTGAAAGCGATGCCCATGATCGATCAGTGGGGCACGTCCTTCTATGTTTACTGCGGCTCTGATGCCGTCAGCTCGGCGGGCCTCGGCGGCGTGACGGCAACGGGACCCGATGATTTCGTGATCGTTTCTTTCGGAAGGGACAGGCAGCAGACTCCTTTCTCTTTTGATCCGCTGGATCCCCTGACCGCCTATTTCGAGCTGACGGCCCTTCCCAGCTTCAACCAGGATCTGATCGTCTGGAACGGATCCTGGATTCATGCTCCCAAAGCCGGACAGCTCGGCCAGAATTAGGCCCTCCTTCCCGCAACCCGATTTGACAGCCTCCCCGTCTTTTGCTAAGAAAGGCAGGTTGAGGAATACCTTTTGACCGGCCCGCTTTCCCAGCCTCTCCGCAGCTCCCTTCTGATATTCATCCTTCTCCTTCTGACGGTCAACCTGTTCGTCTTTCTCCCCTCTATGTCAGGGGATTTTCTCTGGGACGACAAGTATTTCATCAGCGAGAACTCGAACCTCCTCGGAACCGGATTTCTCCGGGATTTCTGGAGGAGCCCGTTCGGCGGTTTTTCGGGAACCGACGAGAACAGCCTGAGGATCGATCGGGGACGGCAGTTCTACCGCCCCTTGACCTCTCTCTCCTATTGGCTGGATTTCAAGCTTTGGGGACTCAACCCGGCCGCCTTCCATCTCACCAATATACTCCTCCAGGTCATCAATTCCAGCCTCCTGCTCTTCATCCTTCTTCGGCTCGGGATAAGCGGCGCGTCCGCCTTGGCAGGCGCCTTGCTTTTCTCCGTTTTCCCGGCTCATTTTGAAAACGTGGCCTGGATCTCGGGACGGACCGACCTTCTTTCCTTTCTTTTCGTTGCCCTTTCAGCCTTGAGCTTTCTTTCTTTTCTGGGGAAAAAAAGGCGGGGCTGGCTGGTCCTATCCGGACTTTTCTTTCTGGGCGGCCTCCTGGCCAAGGAAAATGTCTTTTTGCTTCCCTGCCTGTTGCTTCTGGTCTTCTGGCGGAGGGGAGCGAAGGCGAGGGATCTGCTGCTGGCTTCGGGTCCCTTTGTCCTGGCCGCCGCCCTTTGGTTTTTCCTCCGGGCCAGAGCGTTCAGCGACGCCACGCCCGCCCTTTCCGGCCGGCCCATCCTCGATTCTTTTTCCACCCTCGGCTTTTATGCGGCGCGGATGGTCGGCCCTTTCGGCCTGACCGTAACCGTTGACTCTGAGCCGATATTCGCAAACCCTTTTTATGGCATACTCGGTGTTTTGATCGCCGCCCTTTTTGTGGCCTCGATCGTCATCGTCCTGGATAGGCGGCGGAAGGCGGCAGACGCGCCTTTCCTCTTTTCCGCCACGGTTCTGTTTTTGCTCCCCTCTATCGCCGTCATATTCTCTTCTCTGACCCTGTCCCTGATCGCCTGGCGGTTTCTCTATCTCCCCTCGGCCGTCTTCACTGCCGGCGTGGCCTATTTCGCCTTCCGGCTGGTCCGGCCCCGGGCCGTCGCTTATGCCTTCCTGGGACTCCTGGCGATCGCCTATGCCGTCGAGACCTATCCCAAGAGCGGTCTCTTCGGCCGGGATGAAACCGGATTCTGGCTGGGGATTAAAAAGGTCAACCGGGAAGACCTCATCGCCCGGTTCAACATCGGGATCCATACCTTACCTCAAGACGAGAAGAAAGCGCTCCGGATTTTCGACCAGATCCTGGACGCGAAAACGCACCCGCTCTATCCCATGTGGCAGGCCCGGATCTATGAAGAGCTGGCCATGTATTACGCTTTCCAAAAGGACTTTGCCCAAGCGGAATTCTATTTCGGCGAGTTATCGAAAAGGCCCGGGGGCCAATCTCTCCACTCCACCCTCAATTATTCCTATTACCTGGCCTTCGCCGGAAGGCGGGAGGAAGGTGAAAAGATCGTGCTGGACCTCGTCGGCCGCTATCCCCTGAACCATTTCGTCCTGACCCGGGCGGCCAAGTTCTACCTGATCGTCAAGGATTATCTCCGGGTGGCGGAGCTTTATGGAGAGGATTACAGACTCTTCCGCAATGAGCAAAGCCGGAAACTCCTTGAGGAACTGCGGCCCTTGCTCCCCCCGGCCGATCAGTGAGAGGTTTCCGTCCAGACGTCCTTCAGCTTTTCCAGGTATTCTTTCTTTAGACGGCCGACGAGGACGATGATCTCAGGCTGGGAAGGGTTCAGGGCGAGGGACTGTTCAAAGTAACCGAGCGCCGTCTTGACCCGGACCAGGTTGTAGAGGTAGAAAAAGCCCGTCTTGTTCAGAGTCTCGATGTTCCCCGGGCTCTGGTCAACGATTTCCTGGACGGCTTTATTCCCCTCGTCGACTTTTCCTTCATAAAAAAACAGCCTGGCCAGCAGGAATTGATGGTCGACGTCGAGGCTGGGCAAAGTTCCGACCAGAGCGACGGCCGCGCTGAAGTTCCTGTTCTGGATGTAGAACGTCATTTTTTTGTCGAAGGGAAGCGTCTCGAACTCCTGCTGCATCTTGGCCGTGTCAATACCGGCGAAATAAGCAGGGAAAATGCTCTTCATCGTCACTTCGAGCTGCGCCGCCTCCGGCCATCGACCGCGGCTGATATAGAGATTGTGCAGGTCGGAATAAGCCTCCTTGACGGTGCTGTAGCCGCGGATGTTCTCGAGAAGCAGTTTCTCTGCCGCATCGATGTCTCCCTGGGAGAGGAAGACCCGGGCCTTCTTGGCGTTGATCTGGTAGCGGATGAATGGGGCCACTTTGATTTCCGGAGATTTATTGAATTCCTCGACACTGGCCATCCAGCGGAGGACGGCCGGATAATCCGCCCGCATCATCTCGATATCCGAGTAGAGCATGCTCACCAGGATGGCGGTCTCCCGTTTCATACTGACACCCAAGGACCTGTTCAGGTCGATCTCGGCGGAAAGATAATCCTTGTTCTCGATGGACATTTTGGCTGCCTGGAAGAGGACATAGGCGTCATTCGGAGAGGAGTTCATGGCCCGGTTCCAGAAAACGGTGCTGTTCTTAAAGGCGCCGGCGTTGAGGACGATCGACGGGATAAAAAGCATGAGGACGAGAAAGACAATCCCGAAACGGGGCCTCTCCTTGACCCGCATCAGGAAGTGGGCCAGGAGCCAGACCAGACCGAGGGCGGCGACCATCATGTAACGGGAAAAGATCTGGTAGGGAAGGATATTGGCATAGATGAGGGGGATATGCCCCAGCCAGAAGAGGACAAAAATGGAAGCCGGCAGCACCACGCCCTTATCCTTCTTGGCCCAAACCGCCAACACGACGATAAAAACCAGGGCCAGCAGGCCGAAAACGAGGAAGATAATCCGGCTCATATCGGAGACGGGGAGAAACATATCATAGCGGACGGGGAAGATCATGGTCCGGAGGTAATAGCCCACGGTTCCAAGAGCCACCCGGACGTTTTCGAGCGAGTTGGGCGTATAGACCATCCGGATGTTCTTGATCCCGAGGACGAGGTTCTTGATGAAGAAAAAGAGCAGGATGATGGAGGCGTTGGCGAGATGGAAAGGCCAGGAGATCTTCCGGCGCCTGACTTTTTCATAAAGGAGGAGCAGGGGGAGAAAGAAGATGAAGGTTTCCTTGGAAAAGACCCCTAGGAGAAAAAAGAACGAGGACCCCGCCAGGTAGAGCCGCCGGCCTTTTTTCAGGAAGAATTCGAAAAAGAGGAGGGTCAGGCTCCCCCAGAGCAGGAGGAAGAGGTCTCCCCGGCCGACGACCCAGACGATGTTCTCGCTGTTCAGGGGATAAAGGGCGAACAGAAGCGTCGTGATCTCCGGCAAATAGGGCTTATCCGAATGGGCTTTCAAAAAGGCGAAGAGAAACAGGAGCGAGAGAAAAAAGATGAGCACGTTGGTTAGACGCAGGGTGATATTCTTGATCCCCCAGAGCTCGTTCTCCAGCAGGAAGGAAAGTGTCAGAAGGGGCCGGTAGTAGTGATCCTGTCCCTGGACGCCGAGCTGTTCGCTGAAATAGCTGTACTTGAAGGCCGAAGTCAGGGGCTGATGCTCGATGAAGAGGAGGTTGTGCTTGAAGAAGATTTCATCGTCCCAGATGAAGTCATAGCTGAATGTCTTCCAGTAGAGCCCGAACACGATGACGACCAGGAAGGCTACGTAGATGAGGTCTTTTTTTCGCATGGGTGTATATTAAGATCTTGAGCCCTTTTTTTCAAGGTCGACGAACGGGCCCGGAGATTTGACTTGGCCCCCCCAAACCGCTAATATTCCTGCCTCGCCATGCTCAGAGAGAGGCTTTCCCCCCAAAGGTCCCCGGTCCTGTTGGTTGTTGTTCTCTTGGCCGTCCTCATCCTCATCCTGATCCTGTCCAAGCGGTTTTTCTTCGTGCCCAAGATTCTGATCATCCTGCTGGTCATCCTGGCCGTGACGGCCCTGGGGAAGGTCAGGGTCTTCGTCCAGGATTGGTTTATCTTCATCGGCTTTATCTATCTTTTCGACAGCTTCCGCGGGAGCATCTACATCGCTACCTGCCGGCTCGGCCTGCCGGTCCAGACGCTGTATGTGATCAAAATCGAACAGTTCCTGTTCGGCGGCATCCCCTCCGTAATGCTGCAGAACCTTTTTCTTCGGTCCGATCCCGCCTCCGGGTTCGGCTGGTTGGAAAAGCTCATCACTATGGCCCACGGCAGCCACTTCGTTGCCTTTATTATGATCGGTTTTATCATCTGGTTCTACCGGCCGCGCTTTTTCCGGTTCTTCAAGGTCTCTTTCTACATCGCCATCTTCCTCGGGCTTCTGGGATATTTCGCCGTGCCCACCGTCCCTCCCTGGATGGCCTCGAATGTCTTCGGCCTGTTGCCCCGGATCATCCGCTTCAACGCGATCATCTACAACTTGGTTATCCCGGATATCACCTCGGGATTCGACACCAACCCCATCGCCGCCATGCCGTCGCTCCATGCCGCCTTTCCCTTCCTGTGCGCCCTGATCCTTTGGAGAATCTACCGCTTTAAAGCGTGGCCGTTCTATCTCTACGCGCTCCTCATGCAGTTCGCCATCGTCTATACAGGCGACCATTATGTCACCGACGTCCTGGCGGGTTTCGTCCTGGGCGGTTTTTGCTATGGCGCGGCTCTCGTCCTGACCAGTAAGGATACCCAGGCGGAAGAGGTCATGACAGCCCAGAAAGGCGAAGCAGCAGTCATCCCCAAGAAGCTGGTCAGGGCGCTTGCCGGAGGGATTCTCATCCTCTTGGCCGGGATCGCTATCGGTTCCTATAACAGGGACCAATTCCTTAACAGCCCGACGGCCTATGGCCTTTATGTGCCCCGTTACGCGGATTTCTTCCGCCATGAACCGGATTATGCGACGAACTTCCAGGTCCAGTATTATCTGGGGAGCCACCATTTCTTGAAGCGCGATTTCGACCGGGCGATCGCCTATTTCGAGAAGTGCCTGGCTATGGCCCGGAACGAGGCCCAGACAAAGCGGGCTGAGACCGGGATCAAGATGTCCCGGGAGAACCGGGAGGGGGGAGCAGTCAGGCAAGATAGGAATCGATGAAAAGAGTTCACGTTCTCTTGGTCATCCTGGGCCTGACGATCGGGCTTTACCTGCTGTTGAGAAAGGAAAGTCTGCCTGAAGAGGAGACTGCGCCTGCTCCGCCTCCGCCGGTCCGGCTGGTTCAAAAATTCGGTCCGAAGCTTTATTCCCAGCATAATGAGGAGCTTGTCGTCCGCGACTATTTCAACGACCGGAGAGACGGCGTCTTCGTCGATATAGGAGCCAGTCATTACAAGACGAATAGCACGACCTATTATCTGGAAAGTCATCTGGGTTGGACAGGAATCGCTGTCGACGCCATATGCGACTATGGGAAGGACTACGCAATCTACAGAAAAGGGACGCGTTTTTTTTGCTTTTTCGTCTCCGACCGGTCGGACCAGGAGGCTGATTTCTATATCAACCTGGAGAACAAAAGAATCTCCACCGGCGACTCCAAGTTGGCGGAGAGGCGCGGCGACTATGATCTTGTCAAGGTCCCCAGAATCGCCTTGAACGACCTCCTGAGCCGGCTGGGCATAGTCCGCTTTGACTTTCTTTCCATGGACGTGGAATTCAGTGAACCGGCTGCTCTGGCCGGGTTCGATATCGACCGCTACCGGCCGTTGCTTGTCTGCATCGAAGCCCACCGGAAGGTCCGGGGGGCGATCCTGGAATATTTCAGGGCCCATCGTTATCGCCGGCTCGAGCAGTACGATATCGTCGACCGGCTGAATTATTATTTTGCTCCTCCGGCCGGAGAGAAGTGAACAAGGGAGCGTGAACATGATGAAACAGCGCTGGCTGATATTGCCGATCGTGGTCCTCAGCCTTCTCCTCTTAGGGATGCTGCTCAAATGGCCGAAGGAAAAGCCGCTCGGCAGAGAGGAGCTTGTCGCCCGTTTCATCCAGACCTACCATTCCTCCAACGTCCACAACAATACGCGATGGCTGGGGATCCAGGCCCAGCAGAGTCCCTGCGACCTTTGGATAATCCAGGAGATCATCCATGAGGTGAAGCCGGATTTCATCATAGAAACGGGGACATATAAGGGAGGAGGCAGCCTGTTTCTGGCCATGGTGCTCCAAACGATCAGTGATTCGGGCAAAGTCATCACAGTCGATATCGAACGCCAGATGGACGAGGCTGCCCGGCTGGGCCTCTTCCAGGAGAGGGTGGAGTTTATCGAGGGGGACAGTGTCTCCGAGGAGGTGATCGGAAAGATCGCCGACCGGGTTAAGAGCTCCCGAGCCATCGTCATCCTGGACTCGGACCATCATCGCGAGCACGTTCTTAAAGAACTGCGGCTTTATTCCCGGTTTGTCTCACCCGGCAGCTACCTGATAGTCCACGATACTTCCCATAATGGACACCCGCTGAAGACTACTTACGGCAAGGGCCCGATGGAAGCGGTAGAGGAGTTTCTGGCGGAAAACAGAAGCTTTGTCAGCGACCGGAGCCGGGAGAAATTTCTGATGACATTCTTGCCCAAAGGATTTTTGAAAAGGATCAGCTAGATCAAGACGGGCCGTTCATTCCGGGGTCGAGCTTCGGACTTCGTACAGCCTCCAGCGGCCGGATGTCGTCTGCGGGACGAGGGTGTCCTCTCGGGCGATGCCCGCATGAAGGCTGTCGTCGCCGCTGACCAGGGCGTAATCGAAGGACAGCAAGTCGCTTTTCTTGGCCCGCTCCGGAAACCATTCCAGAGCCGAAGTCCAGGCGAGTTGCCGGGGCTTCTTGTAGATGACCAGGCTGGGCCCGAAATCGGCAAAGGAGAAGTTCAGCTCGCCTCCGCGGTATACCTGAGCGTAAGAAAAAACCTGGATGAACGGACGGCCGCGGACGATGGCGCTCTCTTTCATATAGCTCAGCCCGATTACTCGCGGGTGCGTTGGGAGCGCCTCCAACGATTGTCCCAGCCCGGAGAGTTCGCTTCTCTCAAAGGCCATCCAGTTGAGCGAGGTAAGACCGAAAAAAGCGCAGAGCGAGGCGATGACCGCGACGGTGAGAACGCTCTTGCGAACTTTGATCTCGGGTAGGCTGAGCAGCAGGAAGGCCAGCCCCGGCGGCACCCACCTCTGGCAGAACCGGATCGTATTGGTATGCTTGTCCGGAAGGAGGAGTGCCAAGATGAAGAAGAGAGCGCTCAGGAGCAGGAGGTTCCGGTCGGACTTGGAGCCGAAACCCTTGCGGTTGGGAAGCCAAGCTAAAAGGATCCAGATGACGATCAGGCCGAAAAAGACGGGCTCCAGGGCGCCCTTGAGCCCTCCGAAGGACGCGTCGGCGAGCCAGGTCGGGAGAAGCCTCTCGAAAGGAGCTGTAGCCCAGACCGTCTGGGACTTGAAGCCGTAGGCTGCCAGGTTGGGGTACCAGGCGGCGGCCAGGGCGAAAAGAGGGACGGCGCCCGCAGCCCGCAACAAAAGCTTCTTGATATCCCGCCGGATGAAGAGGTGCGTCACCCCAAGCCAGCCAACGGCTACGAGAAACCAGAAGATGTGGGCGAAGTAGAGAATGACCCAGGCTCCGAAGAAAGCCAGGACCTCTCTCCAGCGGGTCCGGAAACGAGCCCGCAGGAGAAGAAGGTAACCGAGGAAAAGCGTCCAGCCGAAGGCGAACTGGTAGAACCCCCAGTAGAGGATGTGACCGAAGAAAAGGACGGAGGCTAGGGTAACGGCCAAAGTCGGGCGCTTCAGCCGGGCGGCCAGCATATGGAGCATGATGATCCAGAGAAGCACGATGACGAGCATTCCGACCCGGCCGGAATTCTGGGGGCCGGAGACAAGCCGGCTCGCACCGAGCACGGCGTAGACCAAACTGTACGGGGTCATCCACTGTATCCGGTAGGGCGAATCGGGTTGAGTGAGAGCTTCTCCAAAAAGACGGATCTGAGCCGCGTGCTGGGGGAGGTCGGTTATCGGGGGGAACCTAACCAGGAGAAAGGGAAGGGCGGCCAAGCCGCAGCAAAGGGCGGCCAGGACGAACCTCTCCTTCGGACGCACCATTTTTTTGCCATCTTATCACGGTTGACCCGAAAACTCTATTCCTTTGATTGACCCGGCGAGCGGGTTCTGTTATGAAAAAAGGGACTGGACAATAACATGCGACGTCCGAGGCTTATCGTTGGGCTGTGCGGTGCTTTGTACGTCCTTTTGGCCGTCGTCATCTATTTGAGTTTCCTGAAGCCTCCCAAGCTTAACTATATCAAAGACATCAAATTCAGTACGAAGGGCAACGGGCTCAGTGTATTGCTGATTACCGTCGATGCGCTCCGGGCGGATTACGTCAGCGCCAACGGGTATCCCCAAAAAATCACTCCGACCATCGACGGTTTGGCATCAGCTGGGCTCAATTTCTCCGGGGCCGTGACTCCTGTCCCGCGCACGACGCAATCTCTGGCCTGCCTGTTGACCGGCTGCTATCCAGATAAGACCGGCGTGCGGACTCTCTGGGGGAAACTCTCACTTGAGACAGTGACTCTAACCGAAGTGCTCAGGAATGCCGGCTACCAAACAAGGGCGCTCCTGGCTAGCAATATCCTTATCCCTCAGAGAGGGTTGGACAGAGGATTCGGCGTCTACAATTTCAAAACGAACCGTTGGGATGCTCAGGCCACGACCCAGGCAGCTCTTGCCCAGCTTGATGAAATCGAGTCCGATACCCCCTTTTTTTTCTGGATTCATTATATTGATCCCCATATGCCGTATTTCCCTCCGGAGACGATCAGTCGGGAACTTGACCCTGATTACAGAGGCAGATACGAGACTCATTTCGGGGAGACAAAGTCGGGAGTGGGCGAAAGGGCCTATCCCTCGGATCTGGGGAAAGAAAGGGCAGTCTATAGAAACGATCTGGATGAGTTCACCAATCAGCATATTAGAAGGCTCTATGCGGCTGAGGTGAAATTCTGCGATCAGGGGATTCAAAAATTGCTCGAGAAAGTCTCCCTCCGGTTCGGGGACGAGGTCATTGTCGTTCTGACCGCCGATCACGGAGAGAGCTTGGGCGAGCACGACTACTATTATGAACACGGCGACTACGTCTATAACGCCCAGCTCCGCGTTCCCCTGGTTTTCCGGATCCCCCGTACGCACAAGCTCTATTCTGTGGCCCGCGTCGATGACTGGGTCAGCCTGGTCGATGTTCTCCCGACGACTCTGGATCTCTTGGGAATCCAGCTGAGATCCGGCCATCTCAGACAAATCGATGGAGTGTCTTTGATTCCTTACTGGGAAGGCCGCAAACTGGAGCCGAGACCGCTCTTTTCGGAATCGGACGACAGTTTTTTCCCGGAATACATCAAACGCCGTGTTCGCCACGATATCCCGGGCCGCTTCCGGTCGGTGATATTTGAGGGCTGGAAGCTAATCTGGACGCCGTTCCAGCAGCCGGGGATGCTCTATGAGCTCTACGATCTCGAATCAGACCCTGAAGAGCTACGTAATCTGTACGATGTGGAGAGGGCGCGGGCAGAAACCTTGGAAAAGTATCTCCAACAGTGGATGTCCTCGCAGAGCGAGCCGGCCGAACAAGCTCCGCCAACTCAGAAAGACCTGGAGATTCTCAAGTCGCTCGGCTATATCAAATAGCCGTTTTCAGAACCCCTTTTCCGGCAGGACATCATAGAGCCGGCGCTCGTTGAAATTCACCTTCTCCAGAAACGCCAGGATTTTCCGGGCCGCTTCGGCCTGGCCCGTCTTAGGGTAGCAGGGGAGGAGCTGGTTGAGGAGGTTCCGCCGCACTGTCGGATCGTTTTCGACCTGAAGGGCCGCCTCGTAACAGAATGCCGCCCGTTGCAGGTCACCCCGAAGCTGATAGTCCGCGCCCATCTCCTCCAGGCGCCTTCCGTCCATTTCGGTCGGGCTTGTCTCCTGGAAGAGATGTTGAAGGAAGTCGCCGAACTCCGTCGAATAGGCCGAGAAGACCTCAACGGGATTGTCGACGATCCGGAAGGAGTCTTCCTCCCCTCCCGAAGGGAGGACGGGCCGTCCCGGTTCGATCCCGAACCCGTTTTTCTTTATGGGAATGAGCACTCCTTTGTCCAGGGTTCCCGCGTAAACAAAGACCTTCCTGTCCGGATAGCAGGAGAAAAGCTCGTCATAGCTCTTTTCCCTGGCCCGCACATAGATGAGATCTGTTTTGAGATCCGGGTCGTCGTGAAGGAAGCCTGAGCCCCAGCCTCCCTCTTCGGGGAAACTAGCGGGAGGCCGGTTCCAGAACTTGAGAACGACCACCGCGCGGCCGAGTTTGAGTTCACCGATTTTCCGGTCGATCCGGCCGCTGGTCCCGGCGAAGCGATGGTCGTAGCGATCAAAGTACCAATAGGCATGAGGGGGACGGATCTGCTGAGGCAGACGATAGACAAACGCGTAGGCAACCAAAGCCGAGAGCAAGACGGCGGTCATTTTTTTGACCGATGTCTCGGGCAGTCTCGCGGATATCCGGCCGACGAGGCCTGGAATTTCAGTTATCCCCCGGGCGCTCAACAAAAGAAAAAGGGGGAGGGCGTCAAACAGCATCCGGGCGCCGATGAAAACAAACGCACCCCAGAAAAAAGAGAAGGCGATGACGAGACAGCCGATGCCGCTCAGCAGGAGCAAGTCCATTTTCCGGTCCTTTGGGTTGATCCTGGCAAGCCAGAGGAGCGGGAGCATGGCCAGGAATGAGGAAATCGGCCAGCCGAAGAGGTCGGAGTTCAAAGCCCGCAGATTGTCGGCCATCTGGACGGCTCCGGCGAGGGGCGTGAAGTCAGAGTCGAGTGTCGCCGCCCGGCCGAAGATGACCGAATAGCTCGGACCGTAGCGCACCATATAGCCCATCCGGAAGGGGGCCCCGTTGGTGAGCGTGTTATAGAGGAGAAGAAGTCCGACAAAGGCGAAGGCCACGACTAGGAGAGCGAGGGCGTTTCTTCTGGCGCGTTTTCCCGGGCTTTTCAGCAGGCGGAAGACAAAATAAAGGAGGAAGACAAGAGAAAAGAAAAGCGCATTGAGCGGCCGGATAAGGAAAGCGATCCCCCAGCTCGCTCCGGCGGCCAAGCCAAGGCCCAGGGACGGCCGGCGGAGGAAGCGGAAGAGGAAGAGAAGAAAGAGCGTGTTAAAAAAGAGGCTCGAGGTATGGGACATCATGGTCGATGACATCAGCAAAAACCAGGGGGAGATGGCCGCCAGAAGGGCGGCGAGGAGGCCGACCGGCCGGCCGTAGACTTCCGTGCCGAGCAGGAAGAAAAGGAAGACGGCCAGGGCCGCCAAGACCGGGTTGACGAGCCAAGGTGCATGAAAAACGAGTCCCGGGACGAGTAGGAGAGGAAAGCCGGGAGGGTAGATGCTGTACCACTTCCCGTTGTTGATGACATGGGGGAAGTCGAAGAATTCCCGGCCGCAGGGCGAGGTCGCATAGAGCCGTCCCGACTGAAAGAGCTTGGCCTGGAAGTGGTAGGCGATCTCGTCGTTGACGTGGGGAACTCGCTCGAAGACAAGCGCCGAAAAAAGGGTGCAGAAGATGAGAACAAAAACTGAGGCCAAAATGACCGGAAGAGGAATCCCCGGCCTTTTCTCCGTGGAACTCGCGTCCATCCGGTCCTATTTAATCGGATTTTTTCCCGGGTTGCAAGCCACATGAGGCCGGGCAGCGAGGCCGTTCGGCACAGAATTGTGGTATAATCTCCCCAACCGGAAATGAGGACGATCCTCCTGGGTCTGATCTACATCATCTTGATCTTCGTGCTCCTCCTCGTCCTGATCATCTTCTGGCCGTTCGGCCTGCGCGAACCTGTCCTCCGTCTCGGCAAGTGGGCCGTGAGCCTGGCCCCCGGGATCTTGGGAATCAATATCAAGATCTCCGGGCGGGACATGATTGACAGGGAAACGCCGTATGTGTTCATGTCCAACCACCTCAGCTTTCTCGACGGGCCGCTGCTCTTCCTCCTCATCCCCCAGTCCATCCGGGTCATTCTGAAGAAATCGATTTTTCGCCTCCCCGTCGTCGGGCAGGGTATGCGGTTCGTCGGGTTCGTCCCCGTCGACCGCAAGGGCGTCCGGGGCGGGAAAAAAAGCATTGACCAGGCTGCTCACCTGATGCGGGAGCTGGGATATTCCTACCTGATCTTCCCCGAGGGCACGAGGACGAGGGACGGCCGCACCCAGGCGTTCAAGCGGGGCGGCTTCTTTTTGGCGGTGGAGAGCGGGGCGGCCATCGCCCCAATCACCATTCGAGGGACTTATGAGCTGATGCCGCGCGGGGCGATATTTGCCCGGCGCGGGATGATCGATGTTCTCTTTCACCGGCCTGTTCCCACAAAGGGCTATGACCAGGACCATATGCAGCCGCTTATCGATAAAGTCAGAGGCACCATCGTATCCGGCCTTCCGGCGTGAAGGGAGATCGACATGGAATATCGGACCGTCCCGGATGAAATCAGCCGTCTTCTGGAGGACTTTCTTCATCAGAAAGGGATTATCCTCGAGAAATCGGCGCATGCTCTGGTGAGGGCCCTAAAGTCGGGCCGAAAGGTCCTCGTCTTCGGCAACGGCGGCAGCGCCGCCGAGGCCCAGCATCTGGCGGCCGAACTGGTGAACAAGTTCTCCCGGCCGCGAAAGCCGCTGCGGGCCGTCGCCCTGACGACCGACACTTCGACGCTGACGTCGATCGCCAACGACTCGTCCTACGAATCCGTCTTCAGCCGCCAGGTCGAAGCCCTTGGTGACGAAGGGGATATCGCCCTGGCTCTCTCAACGAGCGGGACTTCACCGAACATCGTCGCGGGACTCAAAGCGGCCAGGGAGAAAAAGATGCTGACGATCGCTCTCACCGGTGAAGGCGGCGGGAAGCTCGGCCCCCTTGTCGATTTCTTGCTGGACGTCCCGTCTCGCAACACGCCGCGCATCCAGGAGGTCCACCTGGTGCTTCTTCACCTGATCGCCCAGGAGCTTGACGACCGGCTCGCCTAGCTCAAGAGCGGGCTGACGGGGCTTCAGACCTGAGCTTCTCCCCAGATGATCTTCTTGATTTCCGAGGCGCCGGCCACCCCGCTGTTGAAGAGATAGCAGGATACACTATCCAGCAGCCGGCCGAAGTACGCTTTCTGGAGTTCCAGCCTCTCCTCTGTGGTGAAGAGGAGATGGGGGTTGTAGTAAGGCTGGGGCTTGGCCGGGCTCAAGGCTTTTTTGGCGCCCGCGCTTTCGCCTGTTTCGAGGATGCGCAGGGCTTCGTCCTTCGGCAGCTTGACCGCCGTTGGAGAGACGGGGTCGCTGCGCAGGATAAAGAGCCAGCCGAGCTCGGTCCGCTTTGTATAAGCGGTCTTTCCTCCTATCCAGTAAGGGTCGAGCATGGCGTGGGCTTCGGGGGAAGCCTTGTAGCAGAACAGCGAGCCGCGATCAAGCCGGCAGTCATCCTGCCTCAGGCACTCGGCGTTCTTGCAGTCGTCCTTGTGCGTGACGACATTCTCGCACTTGCTGCCGTCGAAGAGGGGGGCTAGCCCAGGGAATGATTCGGCCGTGTTTGTGGCCATATACAGTTTCCTCTCGACGCAGTCGGCCAGAGCCTTCCCCGCCGACTGACGGACAAAGACGATGTCGTTCGCGTGAAGGCGCAGGCGCTTATCCTCAAGGAGCGCATTAAACAGCTCGGTTTTGCGTGTCCCCGGCGGGCCGACGAGGATCAACCCTTTTTCTCCGGCGTCGGCCGACATGCCGCGCACGCCGAAGACGCCGAAGAGCCTTTCGGATACATCCATGACCAGGCCCAGGGCCAGGCTCCTCAAGGGCCCGTAATTATCGGTGTTGACGATGACGCCGGTCTTGGTCTCGGAGTTGTAAAAAACCCGCGGCTCCCGGCCGGCGATCCCGTCCACGGCGTAGATGATCCCGTGCGGCTCCAGCTCGGCCTCGATCTGGGCGGGGTACCAGTTCTCCACCCAGAAGTCATACAGGTGCGAGATGTTCGTCCGGAGCTGCACGATGACCCCGGAGATGTTGGCGTTCCACTCGTAGTAGTTCTCGGGAGTGAGATGCCCGTCCATCTCGGCCACAAGGGCGTCTCTCATCTTGGCGGTGACCGTCGCTTCCACCGGGACTGACTTTTTCACCCGGGTCACCGCGTTACTTAAAGCGACACGCTTGACCTTCTTCGGCGTCTTGAGCTTGGCCATGGCCTCGCTGATGCGGTCCATACCTTTTTCCAAATTTTCCATGGAGGTGGCGTAGGAGAGCCGGATGTTCGCGTCGGAGCCGAAGGAATCGCCGGGGACGATGGCCACCCGGGCTTCTTTCAGAAGATAGTAGGCCAACCCGTAGGAATTGCGGATCTGGATGCCGCCGGCTTCCTTGTTGTAATAGGCCGAGAAATTGGGGAAGAGATAGAAGGCGCCTTGAGATTTGAAGCAGGAAACATTGGGGATGGACCGCAGCCGCATGAGGCAGTAATTCCGCCGCCTCTGGAACTCGGCCACCATCTTCGAGATCTCATACTGCGGTCCGCTCAGAGCTTCCAGGCTGGCGTATTGAGAGATAGAGCAGGGGTTCGAGGTGGAATGGCTCTGGACCTTGGCCATGCCGTTGATGATCTCGGCCGGCCCCAGGGCATAGCCGATCCGCCAACCCATCATCGAATAGGCCTTGGAGACCCCGTTGACGACAACCGTTTTTTTCTTTATGTCCTCGCCCAGGGAGGCGAAGCTCCGGAACTCGAAATCGTCGAAGATGAGCTTGCCGTAGATCTCGTCGGCGATCACGAACACATCCTCTCCGCGGACGACCTCGGCGAGCGCTTCGAGCTGGGCCCGGGAGTAAGCCGCGCCGGTCGGGTTGGACGGGTTGTTGAGGATGATCGCTTTGGTCGATGGGTTGATCGCCGCCTTGAGCTCCTCGGGGGTCATGACGAACCCGTTCTCCTCCCGGGTCGGCACAATGACCGGCTTGCCCTTGGACAGGAGAACGGCCATCGGATAGGTCACCCAGTAGGGGGCCGGGATGATGACTTCCTCGCCCTCATCGACCAGGGCCTGAAAGATGAGAAAGAGGGAGGCCTTGGCGCCGGGCGAGACGATGACCTGATTGAGGTCGTAGTTGAGCCCGTAGTCTTCCTTCATCCGGGCGAGGACCGCTTTCTTGAGGGCCGGGATGCCTTCGTTCTCGGTGTACTTGGTGAAGTTCTGCTGGATCGCGCGGATACCGGCCGCCTTGGCATTCTCCGGAGTGGGGAAATCGGGCTCGCCGACGCTGAGGTCGACGATATCGATCCCCTCGGCCCTCATGGCTTTGGCCTTGGCCGAGATCTTGAGAGTCGGCGAAGCGCCGATCTGGTTGACTTTTTCTGAGATCATGGCGGACCTTCTCTTCGCCGGCGGCTATTTCTCTCTCTTGTCTTCGGGCGAGAACTTGTCTTGCAGGTATTTCTTCAGGTCGACTCCGGTCAGTGACTTGACGACATCGGGCATCTGGGCCAGGACTTCGGCGACCTGGGCCGTGATCTTAGCCGTCCCCAGGCTCTTTTCGCCCCCGCCGATTACCACGATCTTGTCCACCTTTGACAGGGGCTCGGAGACCGCCTTGGCCAGCTCCGGGAGCTTGCTGAGGTACATCTCCAGGATTGCCGCCTGGTTATATTTCTCCCAGGACTGAGCTTTCTTGAGCATGGATTCCGCCTCGGCCAGGCCCTTTTTCTTTATGAGCTCGGCTTCCGCTTCTCCCTCCATACGCAGGGCTTCAGCCTTGCCCTTGGCCTCGGCCTGGATCCGGTATTCCTCGGCTTCGGCCTCGGACTTGATCTGGTACTTCCGGGCATCGGCCGGCTTGACGACGCTCGCTTCGAGCTCTTTCTCGCGTCGCGAAATTTCCAGCTCTTCAATCTTAATGGCCTCTTCCTTCTCGATGGCCTTCATCTTGGCTTCTTCTTTCTTGATCTGCTGGCTCAAGCGGTACCGTTCGAGCTCGTAGGAAAAATCCGCCTGGGCCTTCTTCTGGTTGACGGCGACCTGGGACTCGGATTTCTTGGCTTCGTTCTCCCACTGCGCCTTGGCGATCAGGGCTTCTGCGGCCAGCCGGGCGACCTCTCCCTCCTTGCGGGCTTGGGAAGACTTGATGATGGCCTCTTTTTCTGTCTCAGCCTGGGCGATCAAGGCGTCCCTTTTGGCGGCTACGATTTGGGGCTTGCTCAGGGATTCGAGATATCCCTGGGCATCGCTGATATCCTTGAGGGCGAAGGAGAGCATGACGAGTCCCATCCGGCTGAGGTCCGGCCGGACGGCCTCGTTGACGCGGGCCGAGAACTCCTGGCGCCCGCGGTAGATCTGCTCGACGGTCATAGTCCCGATGACTTCCCTCATGTGTCCTTCTAGGACATTCATCGAGACATCGCGAATGCCCTCTTTCCCCAATCCCAGAAACTGCTCGGCGGCCAGCCGGATGGCGGAATCCGAGGAGTCGACCTTGACTTGGGCCGTGGCCTCGGCCATGATCGGAACGCCGCTGTGAGTGAGGACCTCCGGCGTCTTGATGTTCAGAGTGATGACGTCCATGGGCAGGCGGTAGACGGTCTCGACAAAGGGGACGACGAAGGTGCCGCCCCCCAGACGGTAGCGGTAGCCGACCTTGACCTTAATGCCGTCGGGGCCGGTGATGGTTTTCTTCCGGCCGCCGGCGATGATCAGGACCTCGTTCGGTCCGACCTTCCGGTACTGCTTGGCAAAGACGATGAGAAATAAGGCGATGCTAAGGATGATGGCGCCGGCCCAGATTAAAGAGGAGACGAGATTCATTTTGACCTCCAATGCATCGGATGACTCAGTCGGATATGATGCCCGGACACACCGTTCGGCTAAATAGAATAAAAATATATCTTTATGGGTGAGTGAAGTCAAGTCAGTCGAAAAAGCGGCTGATCTCGGCGATCGTCGGCCGCTCGTTGAAGACCGGGATGACCACTGAGAGCTTCATCGGCCGGACAGCTTTTCCCGGAAGTGCTCGATCGTCTTGGTCAAACCTTCCTCCAACCCGACTTGCGGTTCCCAGCCGAGCTTGGACTTGGCCAGGGAGATATCCGGACGGCGCCTGACCGGGTCATCCGAGGGCAACGGCTTGAGGGTGATGCGGGACTTGCTCCCGGTGAGCGCGAGGATTTTCTCGGCCAGCTCGAGGACGGCGAATTCCACAGGGTTTCCGATATTCATCGGTCCGGAAAATTGTTCGGTGTTCATCATGCGGACGAGTGCGTCGATGAGGTCGGAGACGTAGCAGAAGGACCGCGTTTGCGCCCCGTCTCCGTAGACGGTCAGGTCCTCGCCCTTGAGCGCCTGGACGATGAAATTGCTGACGACCCGTCCGTCGTCGACGGCCATCCGGGGCCCGTAGGTGTTGAAGATGCGGGCGATCCGGATGTCGACCCGGTTCTGCCGGTGGTAGTCCATCATCAGGGTTTCGGCCACGCGCTTCCCCTCGTCGTAGCAGCTCCTCAGGCCGATGGGGTTGACGTTGCCCCAATAGCTTTCGGTCTGCGGATGGACTTGGGCGTCGCCGTAGACCTCGGACGAGGAGGCGAGCAGGATCCGCGCCTTGATCCGCTTGGCCAGGCCCAGCATGTTGATCGTGCCCATGACGTTGGTCTTGACGGTTTTGATCGGGTTGTGCTGGTAGTGGATGGGGGATGCGGGGCAGGCCAGGTGGAAGATCCGGTCGATCTCGATGAAGAGCGGGTGGATGACGTCGTGCCGGATCAGCTCGAAAAAAGGGTGGGTGGACAGATGACGGATGTTGTCCTTGCTGCCGCTGAAGAAATTATCAATGCAGGCGACATCGTTCCCTTCGCCGAGAAGGTGTTCACAAAGATGGCTTCCCAGGAAGCCGGCCCCGCCGGTGACCAGGATTCTCCTCATGTCTCACTCCTATTGTCCCGTCTCGTTTATCTGTAACGAAAGTTCTTTGCAGAGACGGGACACTTCCAGGGGGGAGTCAAGCTCCCCCCTCGGCGCTCCGCTTCGCTCCACTGACCCCCTGAGGGGAACCGCGCCGTCCCCCTCAAACTCCCCCGGCGTCGGCGCGTCTTTTTTAGATCGTAATAATGTCATGCTATTTGGATGACGCACCGCTATCGCCCGTAGGCCATGAACAGAAGGCTCTTCTTCTTGAGGGCGGTCTTTTGAACCTGGATGATCTCCTGGATTCCGTTGCCGGCCAGGCGGAGAAGGGAAGAGAGGTCCTTCCTCGAAAAGGGTTCCCTCTCGGCCGTGGCCTGGACCTCCACGAGCTGGCCGCCGTCGGTCTCGATGACGTTCATGTCGAGGGCGGCCTGCGAATCCTCGCCATAGTCGAGATCCAGGAGCTCCCGCCCGGCGACGACACCGACACTGATGCCGGCGACGAGGTGCCGGAGGGGCATCTTGTCGATCTCCCTTTCATCCAGGAGTTTTTTCAGCGCCAGCGCCAAGGCCACGCAACCGGCGGTGACCGAAGCCACCCGGGTGCCGCCGTCGGCCTGGATGACATCGCAGTCGATGATGATCGTCCGCTCACCCAGTACCTCCAGGTCGGTCACGGCGCGGAGCGACCGTCCGATCAGACGCTGGATCTCCTGGGTCCTCCCCGAGATCCGGCCCGGCATCCTCTCCCGCTGGCTGCGGGTTTCGGTGGAGCGGGGCAACATGGCGTACTCGGCGGTCACCCAGCCGGTGCCCTGGCCTTTTAGGAAAGGCGGCGCCTTTGTCTCGATGGTGGCCGCCGCAGCGACCCGAGTCTGCCCGATCTCGATGAAGGCAGAGCCGTCGGCGTAATCAAAGTAGTCCGTCTGGATTTTGAGGGGTCGGAGCTCGTCGAAGGCGCGCTTTTCCCGCATCGGTTTATCCTTATCTGACGGTTTCCCGGCCGGCCGGGTTGCCGGGTTCGACCTCTGTTTCCGGCCGCGTTTTCCAGCGGTTGTGAAACCAGAACCACAGGCCCGGTTCCCGGCGGATTTCGGACTCAATCATCTTAGTCGAAGCCTGGGTGATTTTCAACACGTCCTCTTCGGGGTCGCCGCCGGGCTCGACGAGGAGCGCCGGCCCGATCCTGACCAGGTAGGACGAGCGCGGCGCCGGGTGGCAGAAAACCGGGATCAATGGACAGCGGGCGCGAAGGCAGAAAGAGGCCAGGCCGGGCGTCGTCGCGGCCGCCGAGCCGAAGAAACCCACAAAAACGGCTTCCCGGCGCTGGACATTCTGATCGATCAGAATAGCCACGATCTCGTTGCGGCGGAGCGCCTGGAGGATGGGCTTGGCCGCCTGAAACTTGGAGATGACCCTGGCTCCCAGGAGGTTCCTGAACCTGCCCAGCTCGGCTTCGAGAAACGGGTTGTCCATAGGCCGGGCAACGACGTTGAGAGGCCCGATCTGAGCGATGGCCTGGGCGGCGACCTCCCAGTTCCCGAAATGGGCGGAGAAGACAAGCACGCCGCGGCCTTCCCGGAGGGCCCGGCGGATGTGCTCCTCTCCTTCCACCCGGAGCAAATCCCTGCGGCGGGAGTCTTTGAGATGCGTCCACTTGAGGATGTCAACGGTGACCCGGCCGAAATGCCGGAAGGAGGCGCGGGCGATACGGAGGCGGTCGGACCGGCCGGTTTCTCCTCCCAGGGCCCTTTCCAGATTGGCCAGGGCCAGCTTGCGGTGTTTCCGGTCGAGCCGGAAGGCCAGGGCTCCTAGCGCCCGTCCGGTCCAGAGGCAGCAGGGCCGCGGGAGGATCCGGATGAGGAGGGCGAGAGAGCGGTACAACCCAAACTCTATTAAGTTTATAAATTTTGTATTTTTTGTCGACATTAATCCGTCCGACCTTTATTCAGAAAAGCCCGCCAGCAGCCATCAAAACCGGGTTCAATGTCCAGTCCGACCTCGAGGACATAGACGGTAGTAGTCCCCAGTTCATCGACCCGGCCGGCGATCTTGACGGCGTCCTTCGCCGTTGTGATCAGGGCGTCTGCGCCCTGTCTGCGAAAGGCCCGACTGATCTTATCCAAGGAACCGGGCGGGTAGGGATGATGGTCGGGGAAGGGGAGTAACGAGAGGATCGTCAAGCCGGCCTTGCGGAGCGTCTCCGCGAATCGGCTGGGGCGGGCGATCCCGCAGAAGGCCAGGAGCTTCATTTTAGCCAGGCTTTCGACGGAATCCCGCTCCCCCGAGCGGAGATCGGAGATACCCCGAATAACAACCGAGTAGGCAAAGATGGCTCCCGACCAGCGCTCGCGCCAGTGTTCAACCGTCCCGGATATCTCTGCTCCGGCCCTGACCAGGAGGATATCCGACCTGCGGAAGGAGGAGAGAGGTTCCCGCCAGGCGGTTCTATTTTCCGGAGAAAAGAGCAGGATGTCCAAATCCCGGGCCAAACGGCGGTGCTGGAAACCGTCATCGAGGACGGCGATATCACACCCGGCTTCTGCCGCCCGGCGGCAAGACGTCAGTCGGTCCTTCCCCACGTAGACCCCCGCCTCGGGAATTGTCCGGGCGATGAGATAGGGTTCATCGCCTCCGTCCTCCCAAGTGCCGAAGACGGCCCGGCCGTCGGAGACGACACCTCCTGTTTTTTCCCAGCGTCCCTTGTAGCCGCGCGAAATGAGGGCGGGACGGCGGCCGAGAGCGATGAGCCGGCTCAATAGCTCCATGGCCAGGGGTGTCTTTTCCGTGCCGCCGAGCGAGAGGTTGCCGACGCTGACCACGGGGAGGGGCGCTCGGCGAGGCTTAAGTGTTCCGCGTTCATAGAGGAAATTCTTGATTCGGGAAACGAATCGGGAGAAAAAGGAGAAGACGAGGAGCGCCAGCTTCATCTCTTCCGGACTATACACCATTCGAGACCCCTCGCGCAACAAGGTCCAAGGCGGATGGGAACGTTGAGAACGGCTTCTCTTTTAAGTATAATGAATGGGCCTATTGAGGAGGAGATAAACGATGAACAAACGCACCATCCCGGCGTTGCTGTTGGCAGGACTGCTGGTCTTGACCTCGCTTGCCTGTCAGAAGAAGGCCCAGGTCAAGGGTATCGACCTGGCGGTCGATTTCTCCGAAAAGACTCTCACCGACAACCTGATCACGGATATTCAGTACGATTGGAAGACCAGCGGCGATTTTCCCAAAACGGAAAAGGACCTGACCGTTTTCGTCCATTTCTGGCACGGCAGCAATATGCTCTTTCAAGACGACCATGTGCCGCCCGTCCCCACTTCGCAGTGGGAACCGGGCCAGGAGTACAAGTACACGCGGAGTATTTATATCCCGTCGTTCATTGATGAATTTGACCCCACCTTCAAGGGGGACGAGACTTTGCGGTTGAGCGTTGGACTTTATAATCTCTATGACCGGAGCGGCGGGCCCCAGCGCGAGGTCATGACCACCAAGCTGAAGGTCCTCCCTCCGCCTCCCGACATGCCGGAAATCGTCTATGAGAAGGGCTGGTATGACCAGGAGATCGACCCCAACGCCCCCCTCAAGAAGTGGCGTTGGCTGGGCGCCGAGGCTCGGTGCATCGTCGATAACCCGGGCCGGGATGGGATGCTCGTTATCCGGGGCGGAGTCAACAAGGAGATCATGCCCGACCAGAAGGTCATCTTCAAGATCAATGATATGGTCCTCGACGAATTCGTTCCCGGCGAAATCACCTTCCAGAAAAGCTATACGGTCAAGAAAGAGATGCTCGGGGATAAAGACGAGTTCATCCTGACCGTCGCCGTGGACAAGACGTTCTTCCCTGCGAAGCTTTTCCCCCAGAACAAGGATGAAAGAGAGCTGGGCTGCCAGATCTCCTTCATCTATTTTCGCTGAGCGGCCGGACTCTTCTAACGGATCCAGATCGAGGAGCCGGGCTCCTTCTTCTGCTGTCCCAGGTATTTCTCCAGGTCCTGGCGGGCCTGGGTCTCTTCTTCCTGCGCCTTCTGCAGCTTGATGAAGGTTTCCGCGATGGACTGTTGAACGGCGTCCTTGGTGGTCATGTCTTGCACGCCGTTAAACTGCTGCCAGAGCGCGGTCATCTTGAGCGTCAGCAGTTCCACATATTCCTTAGCCTTGTCAAATCTCTCCTGAAGAATTTTGACATCTGAGGCGACGGGATCCGGAGAGGAGGGGATCGCCGTCCCCGGCGGCTCGGTCGGTGCCGGAGGCGCGGCCGCAGGGGCGACGGTCTCCTCGGTCACCGGTGCCGGAGGTCCGAGCGGAGTTTCCAGGGCGGGTTTTTTCTTGAGCTTGGCCAGGTCGGCGTTGGTGATGACCACGGCTTTCTTGCCCTTGAGCCCGGCCCGCCTTTCTCTTTCCTTCTGGGCAATTTCGGCCAAAGTCTGGGGAAAAAGGAGAGAGCTCAGGATGACCGTGAGAAAGGCCAGCGCGAGCGGTTTCTTCGCCGACATCCTGAACCCATGCTAGCCCACGCCTCTCCTGATGTCAACTCGGAGGGGAAGACCCCTTCCGACGTTCGCTTCGCTCTCTGCCTCCCCTTCTCGGGCGGGGCATGAAACCCCGCCCTTCGACCAAGGGGGTACTCCCCCTTGGAACTCTCTACGAGCGGCTCCCCGTGGCAAGCCACTGGGCATATACGCCGCTCGTCAATCCGAACCCGCCGCGGATACGGCAGTCCGGATGAGAAGCTCCCGGCCGCTGATGGAAATCTCGATAGCCCCGTTCTGGTCCGTCCGGAGGACGCGGGCGCCGGCGGCCCGGTATCGCTCCAGGATTTCCGGATGGGGCACTCCGTAGCTGTTGCCCCGGCCGGCGCTGACGATCACGGCTTCGGGTTCAACCGCAGCCAGGAAGTCTTTCGAGCTGGAGGTGCGGCTGCCGTGGTGCGGCGACTTGAGGACGCGAGAACGGATGTCGCGGGGGGAGTCAGCGATGCTTTTTTCTGCCTCCGCCCCGATGTCAGAAGCCAGGAAGAAAGACAGGCCCTCCGCCGTGAGACGGATCACCAGGGAATCGTCGTTGCTGACCTTCCTTTCGAGCGGAGCGGACAGCTCGGGATGGAGGACTTCGATCTCCACCGGACCCTCCCGGTGTTTGAATCCGCGAAAAACCCTCCTCCGGAGCTTGGTCTTGATGAGAATTCCCTGCATCTTTTTATACACCGGGTTCTCGTCCGGGGAAAACGCTTCCCAGAACTCGGTCACTTGAAAATTCCTGGCCACGGACAGAAGGCCGTCGAGGTGATCGGGATGGGCGTGGGTCAAAACCAGGTAGTCGAGCTTCTTGATACCGAGGCGCCAGAGAAAGGGCGAGACAACGTTTTCGCCGATATCGAAGCCTGAGTCCGACAATCCCCCGCCGTCGATCAACATTTTTTTCCGGCCCGGAAATTCGACCAGGATGGAGTCTCCCTGCCCGACATCGATGAAGGTCAGCCTGAGCGAGGGGGAAAATCGCGCCGGGAAAGGGAAGGTGACGAGCATCAATCCGAAGGCGGCAAAGAGCAGGGCCGTAAGCGGTTTCTGCCCTTTGAACCGGGGACGGACAAGGAGGAGCAGGAGAAAAAGATAATATCCGATAATCACCGCCGCTCCGGGGCCCGGCAAGCGGTAGGAAGAAGCGGGGACGGCATCCAATGAGTGCGATATCCAGAGAAAGACGTCGATCAGGAACTTGAGGACCGGAGACATCAGGGCGGCCAGGCCTGAGCTGACGGGAGAGACGGCCAAGAAACCGAAGCCCGCACCCATAATGACGCCGATCAGTGGGATGGCCGGAAAATTGAGGAGAAGAGCGGCGAAGGTGACCCGGTTGAAGGAGGCGGCGAGAAGCGGCAGGACGCCTAATTGGGCGGTCAGGGAGACCGCGAAAAGCTCGCTGATCTTCAACGGCAAGCGCGGCAGGACGCTCAGGAGTCTGCGATAGAAGAGGATGATGGAGAGCGTCGCCGCGAAGGTCAGGTCGAATCCCATATCGAAAAGGTAAAAGGGGTTTGACAAAAGAAGGAGGAAGGCGCTGCAGGAGATGGTGTTGAGAAGGTGGGTCTGCTTCCAGAGGAGCCGGCTTATAAGGTAGGTGAGGGCCATGATTGTGGCTCGAAAAACCGAGGCCCGGCCTTCCACCAACAGGGAATAAAAGAGCAGCAGGACGATCAAGACCGAGTAAGAAACCCGCCTGGGCACAAGGAAAAGCCGGAGGACAGAAAAGAAAAGGACCGAGATGATGCCGATGTGCGCGCCGGAAATGGCGATCAGGTGGAAGAGTCCGGACCTCTGCAGCGCGGCAGTCGTCTCCTCGTCCATCCGGCCGCGCTCTCCCAGGAGCATGGCTTCGAGGACAGCCCCCTGCTGCGAGAGGGCAGTCCGGTCGGCCGTGGAGAAATGTTCCTCGATCTTCCTTTGAAGGGCCAGCCGGAGGGTTGAGATCGAGCGCTGGATAGAAACCCCTCCGGCCGGCTGCTCCAGCTTGACGAGAAGGACGCTCTTCGTTACCGCATGATTGTGGACGAGTTGGTTTTTCCGCAAACCGGCCAGCCGGGATTCGCTAAAGTTGCGGAAATCGCGGCCGGGAAGGACCTGAGCGGAGACGGAGATCCTGTCTCCGGTTCTAAACTTCAGCGGGGAAGGATATCCCGAAGCGTGAAGGACGGTGACCCTCAAATTTCCTTGGGCCGCGATGGACACGCCTTGCACCGCGATGCTTTCTACTCGGATGAAGAGATAGGTTCGGCCGATCCCGAAGGAGGGTGAACGGTACAGCCGGCCGGAGAAATCGGCGTAGCCGTCGTGGACAAACACCTTGACCGGGTTGCGCTCATAACAGATATCGTGCCGGGCATACAGGCTCCACCCGAGGAACAAGGCGGACGCCAAGGTGAGTGTGAAAGGGAGTCGGTTTTTTCCCCGCGAATAGGCCAGCCAGCCTGCGGCAAGAGAGATCAGCAGCGCGAGTACGGGAATAAAGAGCGGCGCGGGGAAGCGGGAAGCCAGATAAATCCCGCCAGACAGCGAGCCCGCCAGATAGAGGAACGGAAAGAGCATGAGATCTCAGGTCGCAATGGTTTCCTGATACATACCATAGACGTCTCTCAGTACATCGGAGATCTCACCCAGCGTCGCTTCGGCTTTGACCGCGGCGATGAGATAGGGCATAAGGTTGCCGGGCGAACCGGCCGCTCGTCGCAAGGCCTCTAACCTTTGCTTGACGGCCCGGCCGGAGCGTGTCCTCTTCAGGCGCCGAAGCGCTTCGACCTGGGCCTTCCCGATTTTCCGGCTGGCGGTATGGAGCCGGAATCCGGCCTTTTCCGGCTTGCTCGCGTACTCGTTCAGGCCGACAATGATCTGCTCTTTGCTCTCTATTTTCTTCTGGTAATGAAAGGCGCTCTCCTGGATTTCCCGCTGGATGTAGCCTTCTTCAATGGCCCTGAGCATTCCGCCCATGTCGTCGATCTTGTGAAGGTAAGCCCAGACTTCCTTCTCGACGGAATCGGTCAGGCTTTCCAGAAAATAGGACCCTCCGACCGGGTCTGCCGTGTCGGCAACGCCGCTCTCATGGGCGATGATCTGCTGAGTGCGCAGAGCGATGCGAACGGACTCCTCGCTGGGCAGGGCCATGGCTTCGTCCCTGGAATTAGTGTGGAGGGATTGAGTGCCGCCGAGCAGGGCCGCCAGCGCCTGAAGGGTTACCCGGATGACGTTATTCTCGGGTTCCTGGGCGGTCAGCGTAACTCCGCTCGTCTGGGTATGGAAGCGGAAGGCCCAAGAGAGAGGGTTTTTCGCCCGGAATCTCTCCCTCATCAGCTTGGCCCAGATGCGGCGCGCGGCCCGGAACTTGGCGACCTCCTCGAAAAATTGGCTATGGGCGGCTAGAAAAAAAGAGAGACGGGGAGAGAAGGCATCAATGTCCAATCCCGCCTTCACGGCCGCTTCGATGTAAGCGACGGCGTCGGCGAACGTGAAAGCCAGTTCCTGGACCGCCGTGGCCCCCGCTTCCCGGATGTGGTAGCCGCTGATGCTCATGGTGTTCCAGCGGGGGACTTTCTCCTGGCAGAAGGTCAGGATATCGACGATGATCCGGAGGGAAGCCGGAGGGGGATAGATATAGGTTCCCCTGGCGATATACTCCTTGAGGAGGTCGTTTTGGATGGTCCCGCTCAATCTTGACCAAGGGATGCGCCTCTTCGCGGCGATGGCCAGGTACATGGCCAGCAGGACCGCCGCCGTGGCGTTGATCGTCATAGAGACACTGACACTGCCGAGCGGGATTTTCTCGAAGAGCGTCTCCATGTCGTGGATGGAGTCGATGGCCACACCGACCTTCCCCACCTCTCCTTTGGCTTGGGGGTGATCGGAGTCGAGGCCGAGCTGGGTGGGGAGGTCGAAGGCGACGCTCAGCCCTGTCTGCCCTTGGGACAGGAGAAAGCGATAGCGCCGGTTGGATTCCTCGGCCGAGCCGAACCCGGCATACTGGCGCATGGTCCAGAGGCGTCCCCGGTACATTGTGGGATAGATCCCGCGGGTGAAGGGGAATTCACCCGGGTTGCCGAGGTCTTTTTTGGGGTCGAACCGGGGCAGGTCAGCGGGGCCATAAACCGTCTTGACCTCGATGCCCGAACAGGTTTCGAACTTGGCTTTTCGGGCCTTGTTCATCAGGGAGATCCGGTCTCGGCTTCCGGCGAGGCACTCCGCAATCCGCGTCGCCGGTTCCCGCTAGTCGGCTCTATTCCTTGACGTCTCCCTCACCATAACCCTGGGGAGGCTTCTTGGCGTATTCCTCCTTCTTTTTCTCGAGGAACTCCTTGATGGCCTCGATGCCTTCCTGGGCTTTTTCCTTGACCACCAGAATGCCCTTTTCCGCCTCTTTGCTGATCTTTTCGTAGTTTTCCTTAGCTTTTTCCCCCGTCTTGGAGGCTTGGGTCTTGATCTTCAGGCGGGTCTCTTTGCCGCTGGCCGGAGCGAAGAGGACTCCCAGGACGAAACCGGTCGCCGCGCCGATGAGGAAGGAGACGGCGACTTCCAGGGCGCTCGATCCTTTGTTATCCCCCATGTTTTTTCTCCTTTCTTTTCCTGAATTTTTTCCAGAAGAATGAAGCCAAAGGAAGAATCACGGGCCAGTATTTTGAGGTGGGGCGTAGCATCTTGGTGGTCAGGAGGAAGGAGGCTTCGGAGACATTGACCGCCGTTCTCTTGGAGGCCTCCACGAATTCTCCCAGGCCGACGAGCTTGTCTTTGATCAGGCCATCCAGCTCGTTCAGGTTTTCGACCAGCTTTCGGATCTCGGTCATCGTCTTCTCGCCCTCCTCGGCCGTGTGCCGGAGCTGGGCCAGGAAGCGAACGAGATAAACGACGACTACGACGGCGGCGAAGGTGAGAATGAGAAACAGGAACTGGTTGAGGGTCAGCGGCATGGTGCCCCCAAAATAGAATAAAAACAGGATTTTGTCAATTTGAATAATGAGGTCGTTAGCATCTCTTTTCATGTGATGAAGATGCTAGACAACTTGGGAATGTCGGC